>JBARKF010000317.1:0-2922 GCA_049800655.1 Candidatus Cybelea sp. | reverse complement strand
CAGCGCGCGGCTGCCGTAGCGCACTTCGAAAAAGTCGGGCCCGGTCAGCAAGCCGTGTTCCTTGCCGACGCGCCAGATGGCCGGGGTGAGGAAATAGGCGACGATATATGCGGCGGTGCCGTAAGCGAGGATGTAGTACGCCGGTGCACCCTGCGAGTACGAGAGTCCGGCGATGCCCAGGAAGGTGAAGGTCGTGTAGATCTCGCCGGCCATGAGCACCCAGAGAAAGAGCGTGCCGAACGACCGCCCACCGACGATGTACTGCTGGGGATCCATCTTGATACGGCGCACGCCGAAGAGCGCAAACGCGATCGTCCCCAAAACGACGACGGCGACGATCGAGAGCGCTACGGTTGCTCCGCTCACCAGTGCCGGTCCAAGCGGCCGATGGCCCAGAGAAACGCCGGCGTCAGCAGCACCCAGATCGCGATCCAGCCCAGCAGAAACGGCGCGCCGAAGATCCGCGGCTCCACACGATTGACGAGCGGAATGGCCACGGTGAGCGCGCTCACCGGTATGGCGGCGAGAATCACCCGCAGAAAACCGGCGTTCGAGAAAGGGCTAGCCCCCATTGCGGCGCATTACGCCGTGTGCAGCAGCAACGTCCTTCACTGGTCGGCCCGCTGGTCGTCATCGCCATCGTCGCCGTCATTGGCGTGTGGGTCGCCGGAACGTATAACTCGCTCGTGACGCTCGGTCAAGCGGTGGATGCGCAATGGGGACAGGTGCAAAACGTCTACCAGCGCCGCGCCGACCTGATTCCCAATCTCGTCGCGACGGTCAAAGGCGCCGCCAACTTCGAATCGAGCACGTATGAGGCCGTCGCAAAGGCCCGCGCGAGCGTCGGTCAGATTCCGCCCGGCGTCGTTCAAAACGCCGTCAACAATCCGCAAGACTTCGCAAAATACGCGCAGGCACAAGATGCCCTGGGGTCGGCGCTCTCGCGCCTGCTCGCCGTCGTGGAGAACTACCCGCAGCTCAAGGCGACCGAAAACTTTCAAACGCTTCAGGCCCAGCTCGAGGGCACCGAGAATCGCATCGCCTTCGAGCGCAAGAAATATAACGACGTGGCGCGCGCCTTCAACACGAAACGCGATACGTTTCCAACGGTGACCATCGCCGGAATGTTCGGTGGCAAGTTCAGCGAGAAGCCGTACTTCCAAGCGCAGCCGGGCGCGGAGAAGGCGCCGGTCGTCAACTTCAGTCCGTGAAACGCTCGGAGCGCGCCGCGATCGCTCGGGCCATCGCACAAGCGGAGGACGGGACGAGCGGTCGCATTGCCGTGCGCATCGTTCCGGACGCTGCGGTCGATCCAATCGAACGCGCAAAGCACGAGTTCTCACGCATCGGTTTGCATCGGCACGATCGCGCGAACGCCGCGCTCATCTTGGTGGCGCCGAAGGCGCGCAGCTTTGCCGTGATAGGCGATCGCGCGCTGCATGAGCGCGTCGGCGACGAATTTTGGAACGAGCTGGTCCGCGCGAGTCAGCCGTATTTTGCGCGGGGTGAAGTCCCCGAGGGCGTCATCCACGTCGTCGCGCGGCTGGGCGAAGCGTTCAAGGCGCACTTTGCATGCGACTAACCATCGTTGCGCTGATCCTTTGCTGCTGGGCGGCGCCGGCGCTCGCGGCGGACTTCCAGATACCGCCGACCCCGAATCACTACGTCACCGACAACGCCGGAGCCCTGTCGAGCGGCACGCGAGCAACCCTCGAGAGCGAGCTTCAGACATACGAAAAATCAACGGGCCATCAGATTCTCGTTTGGATCGGGCAAACGACCGGCGACGTGCCCCTGGAAACGTGGACGGTCGAAACCGTCAACCACTGGAAAGTCGGCCGGCGCGCGTACGACGACGGTGCGGTGCTCTTTCTTTTCATGCAAGACCACAAGATCCGCATCGAAGTCGGGTATGGCCTCGAAGGCTCGTTAACGGATGCCGACAGCGATCGAATCATCCGTCACGTTATCACGCCGGGGATGCGGTCCGGCAACGTGGATGGCGCGATATCGAGCGGCGTTGCGGCAATGCTCGCGACGATTTCTCCATCGTACAAAGGCGTCACGCCACCGCCGGAGACGGGTGAAACCGGGAATCTCACCAGTCCCGCAGGGCTCACGATTCTTGCCGTGCTTGGGCTCGGCTTTGGATTTCTGCTCTTGATGGTGATTGTGCAAGGCATCTGGTTCAGGCGGCATGGCTATGTCGTCACACGGCATGGCCATTCGTTTTGGGGCCCCGGTGGCTTCATCGGCGGAGGCTTCGGCGGCGGGGGCTTTGGCGGCGGTGGCTTCGGCGGCGGAGGCTTCTCTGGTGGGGGCGGCAGCTTCGGGGGCGGTGGCGCGTCAGGCGGCTGGTAACCGATGCATGCATTGCTGCTGGTCGCCGCGCTTACGGCCGACGTGTTGATTTCGGCTGGTCACGAAGGCCGTCCGGCGAACTGCGCGCGCTTTCCGCAGCACCACTGCAATCTTGGCGCCAGCGGCGAGCGAACGTGGACGCCGATCGTCGCGGATGCGGCGACGTCAATTCTGCGCGCGCACGGTGTGAGCGTCGCGAGCCTTCCCGCCGACTTCGCGGGCGAGTATCGCGTCGCGGCAGCCGTCTTCATTCATTTCGACGGTTCGAATCCTCCGTGCGGGAGTCGCGCATCCATTGGCTACGGTCATAAGAGCGACGCGGCCGCCGCCGCGGCATGGCGCCAACTTTATGGCGAGTATTGGCCCTACGGATTTCAGCCGGATAATTTTACCGGTGGTTTGCGCGATTATTACGCGTTTCGGCAAGTGAATGCGCGCGACGGCAGCCTCGTGCTCGAACTCGGCGAAATTACTTGCCCCGCGCAACACGTTTGGCTTGCACCACGCTTGCATTGGGCGGGCGCGCTGCTGGCGCACTTTTTGAGCACGCTCATCGGGAGG
>JBARKF010000316.1:0-32271 GCA_049800655.1 Candidatus Cybelea sp. | reverse complement strand
AACAGCCATCCATGGCTGGCCCGAAAAAGTCGCAAAGTCTCGCGGCAGCACACTAAGCTCCTTTCGGCCGCGACCGGAGTTTTTTAAACCTCTGCGCCCAGTCCTGTCGTGGCGCGGACGTGGAGCTGATCGAACATCGCCTCGGATTCGCGGTCGCGTATCAGCAGCGTTCCGAGAATGGCGCCGGCGAGGCCTATTGGAATCGAGACGATGCCCGGATTCTCGAGCGGAAAGATCGCTCGGACCCCCATGAAGACCGGGCTTATTGCAATGAGCACAAGCGACGAAACCAGGCCGCAGATCATTCCCGCGATCGCACCGGACCGCGAGAAACGGCGCCACGCGAGCGCGAGGAGAATGACCGGGACGTTCGCGCTCGCCGCCACCGCGAATGCGAGTCCGACCAAAAATGCGACGTTGAAACCGCGCAACGCGATCGAGAGCACGATCGCGAGCGCTCCAACCACGAAGGCGGTCGCGCGCGCGACGAAAAGATATTCGGTCTCGTCGCCGCGTCCGTCGCGGACCAAGCTAAACCATATGTCGTGTGCGAACGCCGAGGATGCCGCTAGCGTAAGACCTGCGACGACTGCGAGGATCGTTGCAAACGCGACGGCTGAGACAAACGCCGTCAAGAGCGACCCGCCGAGGTTGCCGGCCAGGAGCGGAGCCGCCAAATTGCTGTCGGGTTTCGGCACGATGAAACCGTTGCGGGTAAGCTGAGCGTTAAGCGGCGCTTCCGCTTCGGGATGACGCGCGATGTAGCCGATCGCTTGACCCGCGTAGAGACGTCGCCCGATGTGTTCTTTCCCGACGATCGTCGCCGCGCCGAGTCCCATGAAGGACGTCGTCAGATAGAATATCCCAATTAAAACCATTGCCCAAGCGACGGATGTGCGGGCTGCTTTTGCCGACGAGACGGTAAAGAAGCGCATCAGGATGTGGGGAAGGCCGGCCGTGCCCAAGACGAGGGCAAGTCCGAGCGAGACTAGGTTCCACGCCCCCAGTGCGCCGTGAAAGAGCAATCCCGGCTGCAGCAGATTGGTGGCAGTTCCATTCACCGGCACGGCGGCGGCAGCGTGCAAAAAGTCGCCCAGCGAGAAGTGGAAGTGCGCGACGACCAGCAAGGAGAGTGCGATCGACGTAAAGAGCAGCAGAATCGCCTTGATCACCTGGACCCATGTCGTGGCGAGCATGCCGCCGAAGAGAACGTACACGAGCATCAGCACGCCGACCACCACGATCGCGGCGATGTCGCCGAAACGGGGAAGCAGCACGTTGACGAGCGCGCTCACGCCCACCATCTGTGCGATCAGGTAAAAGAGCGTGATGGCGATCGTCGATATCGCGGCGACCGCGCGAACCGTTCGGCCGCGCAGCCGAAACGAGATCAGATCGGCCATCGTGTATTTTCCGGTGTTGCGGAGCGGCTCGGCGACCAAGAAGAGCACGGCTAAGTACGCGACCAGCCACCCAACGGAGTACATGAATCCGTCGAAGCCATAAAACGCAATCAGACCGGTGATCCCGAGAAACGTCGCCGCCGAAACGTAGTCGCCGGCGATCGCCCAGCCGTTCTGCAGTGCTCCGATGCGACGATGCGCGGCATAGAAGCCGCGGCTCGTCGCGCTCTGTCCGGATGCCCAGTAGGTGACGATCAGCGTGATGCCGACGAAGACGGCGAACATCACGAGCGTCTGCTGGGCGATCATTGCTGCGCGTCGAGGACTTCGTGCGTCTCTTGCCGCCGGATCCGGGCCGCGCGAACGTCGAAGCTGCGGGCCCGCTGCAGATAGAGCGCGAGCAGAATCCATGCCATCGCGAACTGCGAGAGCGCGAAGGCGTAGGCCAGCGTCAATGGGCCGAGCACGGGCCGGCTCATCACCTGTGGGAAGACGCCGACCGAGATCGGCAACGCCAGATAGTAGGCGACGAAAAAGATGGTCGCCGGGACCACGAAACGTCGTCGCGAACGCACGAGCGCCTGAAACTCAGGTTCGGCGGCCAAGGACTCCCACTGGCCTCGCTCGATCTGCGGCACTACTCTTCGTCGGGCCAGCCGGCGAGCTCGCCGATGGCGGCGCTCTTGAGCACGCGCAGGCCGAGCATCGCGCATTTCATGCGCGTCGGGCTAATACCGATGCCGACATCCTCGAGCACCACGTCCTTCGAGAGCTTCGCCACATCCGCCAGCTTCATTCCTTTGACCCTTTCCGTCAACATCGACGCCGATGCCTGGCTGATCGCGCAACCTTTGCCTGAGAAGCGAACGTCGCTGACGACGCCGTCGTCGAGCCTCAGCTGCATCCGAATCTGGTCACCGCAGAGCGGGTTGAGGTCCTCGGCTTCGACGTCGACGCGCTCTAGGCTACCGAAGTTTCGTGGGTTGCGGTAATGGTCGAGGATGTAATCTCGGTAAAAATCGTCCACTGATCGCGTCTACTCAAACACCGAAGACGCGCGCCGCCTTTTCGATTCCTTCGTAGAGCGCGTCGACGTCGGCCTCGGTGTTGTAGATGTAGAAAGAGGCGCGAGCGGTTGCAGCCCAGCCCATCTTTTCCATCAGCGGCATCGTGCAGTGGTGACCGGCTCGGACGCAGATTCCGTCGGTGTCCAAGATCGAGGCGAGGTCGTGCGCGTGAACGTCGGCAAAGTTGAAAGAAATCACCCCGGAGACCAGCGAGGGGTCGCGCGGGCCGTAAATGGCGAGGCCACGCGGTTCGAGCGCCGCGAGGCGTTCCAGCGCGTAGCCGGTCAACTGCCGCTCGTGCTCGCGCACCCACCCCATCCCCACGCGTTCGAGGTACTCGACGGCGACGCCGAAGCCGATCGCATCGGCGATATTGGCCGTGCCGGCCTCGAAGCGCCGCGGCGGCTCGCTGAAGACTGTGCGGGCGTATCCAACCTTCCGAATCATGTCGCCGCCTGAGAAGAAGGGCGGCATCGACTCGAGCAGTGCGCGCTTTCCGTAGAGCACGCCAATCCCGGTCGGGCCAAGCATCTTGTGGCCGCTGAACGCGTAGAAATCGGCGTCAAGTGCCTTGACGTCGAGCGGCAAATGCGGCGCCCCCTGCGCACCGTCAACGAGTACGACGGCACCGGCAGCGTGCGCGCGCGGGACGATGACGTCGAGAGGAGCGATCGTTCCAAGCGTGTTGCTCACGTGGCCGACCGCGGCGAGCTTGCATCCGTCGAGGAGCTCGTCCAATTCGTCGAGGATGTGGACGCCGCGATCGTCGACGGGAATGAAGCGTAGCTGCGCCCCGGTCCGCTCCGCCAAGAGCTGCCACGGCACGAGATCCGAATGGTGCTCGAGCTCGGTGAGCAAAATCGCGTCCCCGGGACGCAGATTCTCATTGCCCCAGGAGTAGGCGACGAGGTTGATCGCCTCGGTCGTGTTTCGCACCCACACGACCTCGGAGACGTCGGCGCCGATGAACCGCGCGATCTTGACGCGCGCCAGCTCGTATTCGGCCGTGGCGCGAGCGGCGATCTCGTAGACCCCGCGATGAATGTTCGCATTATACTGCTCGTAGTAATCGACCAGCGCCGCGATAACGGCGCGCGGTTTCTGCGAAGTCGCCGCCGAGTCGAGATAGACGAGCCGCTTTCCCCGTGAGGTCGGACGCGCCAGAATCGGAAAGTCGGCGATAATGCGATCGACCTTGCGATCGGCGATGACCGTCACGCGAGTTTCTCCGCGATGGCCGCGCGAATCTCGTCGCGCAGACGCGCCGAGGGAAAGTACTCGATGGCCGGCTCGAAAAAGCCCAGCGCGATCATCCGCTCGGCGCCCGCGCGTTCGATGCCGCGGCTCTCCATGTAGAAGATTTGTTCTGCGTCGATCGCGCCGACCGTGGCGCCGTGATAAGCCTTGACGTCGTTGGCGCCGATCTCGAGCGCCGGTACCGAATCGACGTGTGCCGTTGGCGAAAGCAAGAGTGCGTCGTCGCGCAGCCGCGCGTCACTCCCCTGCGCGTGCGGGGCGATGCGGATGTTGCCGAGGAAACGGGCTTGGCCGCGCTCTCGGGCCGCGGACTTTACGAGGGTCTCCGAAGTCGCCTTACCGGCGCGATGTTCGACCGTGCTTACGAGATCGACGTGTTGGGCTCCGCGCGGGAAGAAGAGTGCGGTCACTCGCGCGGCCGCCCCTGTTGCTTCAATCGAAACGGAGAGGTCGCCGGCAGCGAGCTCGCCGCCCAGCTCCGCGACCGCCCAGGCGATGTGTGCATCGCGTCCCGGTCGCGCCGCACGGCTTGAAATGATCCGCGCCGTATCGTCGGCTTGCTGGAGAATCGCATACGTAACGTCCGCGTGCTCCTCGGTGACGACTTCCGTGGCGCCGCAGACGAACGCGCCCGCATCGGCGTTTAGGCGCTCGACGATCGTGATGCGGGCACCGCGCTCGACCAGAACGACGCTCCAGGGAAAAACCACCGCGTCGCGCGGGGCGCGGTGATGAATCACCAGGGGTTGGTCGCAAGCGTGATCGGCCGGTACGTACGCGAAGATGCCGTGACCCGAGAATGCCGTTGCGAGCGCGCCGAACTTCGTCGCCGCGACATCGGTGGTTCCAAACGCCCGAGCCAAAAGAGCCGGATACTCGCGTGCCGCCGTCGCAAGGTCGCAGACGAGCACGGCCGGATCCTCGCTCCGAGCATTTGAAATCGTTGCATTCGCATCAATCGCTCCGGCATCGGGGACGATCGAATCGAAGTCGACGCGCCAGAAACGGCCGGGCTTCTCGCGGCGGCTGGGCAGGGCAAAGAAGCGTTCGAGCAGTCGCGTGCGCTCGTCGAGGGAGAGCGGGGCATCGCCGAGCGACGCAAGCCGCTCGTACAAACTTTCTGCCGCCGCGGCCTCGGACGTAAGCGCGCTAGACAACGACTCCCGCCTCCTCGCGCAGCTTGTCATATCCTTCGCGCTCGATGAGATGCGCTAAGTCGTGGCCGCCTGTTTTGACGATGCGTCCATCGATCATCACGTGAACGACGTCGGGCACGACGTACTGCAGGATGCGCGGATAGTGCGTGATGATGAGAAATCCGGTTTCGCGCCCTTCCTCGCTGGCACGCAGCGCGGCGATCGAGTTGCCGACATCCTTGAGCGCGTCGATATCAAGACCCGAATCGGTCTCGTCGAGGATCGCATACTTCGGCGCGAGCACCGCGAGTTGCAGCATCTCGAGCCGCTTTTTTTCTCCACCCGAAAATCCGTCGTTGAGGTAACGCCCCATGAACGATGGTTCGATGCCTAGCTGATCCATTTTCTCGAGCAGCAGCGCGCGAAACTTCGCGGGAGGAAGATCGCCGGGTCGTTCGGCTTGGCGTGCCGCGTGAAGAAAGTTGGCAACTTTGACGCCCGGAATGGCGGCCGGGTATTGAAAGGAGAGAAAGAGGCCGGCGCGGGCGCGTTTATCGGGACTCAGCGCGAGGATATCCTCACCGTCCAACTCGACCTTGCCGCTTACCTCGTACTGCGGGTGACCGGTGAGCGAGAGGGCGAGCGTCGACTTGCCGCTGCCGTTCGGCCCCATCAAGGCGTGAACGCGCCCGGGTTCGACCGTTAGGTCTATTCCCTTCAGGATCTCGTTGCCGGCGACCCGACAATGCAGGTTTTTGATAAAAAGACCTAGTTCGGGCATGCGATTTATCCTAGCCGAGGCTCTCTGAGAAAGTCAAGGAAAAACTTTACTATCTGCCCAACTTCGTGTTAGGATAGCGCCGAAGATGCACGCCGACCGCTTCTTTCAAACCACTCGCGGAAAGATCGTGAGCGAGCTGCGCCGCCGCCGCTCCGCTTCGGCTGCTGATTTGGCGCGATCGTTCGGGCTTTCGGCCAACGCGGTGCGCCAGCAGCTGATGGTGCTCGAGCGCGACGGGCTCGTCGCGGAGACCTCGGTGCGGCGCGGCCCGACCAAGCCGACCTACGAATTCTCGTTGACGCCTGAGGCCGAAAAGCTCTTTCCGCAGGGATACGACAAGATGCTCACCGCGGTGCTGCGCGAGCTGCGCACGCAGTTCGGCTCCGCCGCCGTGGAGCGCGTTTTCGACGGACTCTCGCGGCGTGCGGTCGAGCGCGCGCGCCTCGAAGTCACGGCGACCGAGCCTGAGGCGAAGGTTGCACAACTCACCGAGATGCTGCGCAAAAGCGGTGTTGTGGCGGAGTACAGCCTCATCGATGGCGGATTCGTTCTACACGAACACAGCTGTCCGTACTCCAGCGCCGCAAAAGAGAATCCCGAGGTCTGCAAAGTGATCCATCACGTCATCGACGAAACCATCGGCGGCGAGCACTCGCAGACGGAATCGCTGGCTCACGGCGGAACGGAATGTCGGTTCGAGCTCCATCCGGTTTTATCGCGCGTCCAGGAATGAGATAGCAGAGTATGGATTTTCCGAAGTTTCAGCGTCTAGTCGAAGAACGAAGTGGTTTCCGCACGATGGAGAACCCCACCGCGAGCGGTGAGTACTTCAGCGACTCGTGCGGCGACATGTACAACTTTTTCTTGCGCGTCGGGCCGGGCGCGGTCATCGAAGACATTTCGTACTTCACGACCGGCTGCGGTTTCGGAACGGCTACCTGCAGTCTGGTCGTCGAGCTCGCGAGAGGCAAGACGATTGACGAAGCGGCGGCGATCACCGCCGGCGACATCGAAGCGCAGCTCGATGGATATCCGGAGAAGAAAAAAGATTACCCGGAACGCGCGCTTGAGGCGCTCGACGTCGCAATCGCCGACTATCGTAGCAAGGTCGGCTCCGGTACCGTGCCCGATTTCGCCGCCATGCCGCGCGCCGGATCGCCGGCCCCAGCGGCGGCTTCGCCGACGGCGGAACCTGCGCCGTCCGACAACGGCAAAACGCTGATCAGTCTGCGATAGTTTGCCGCATCGCGCTTTGTCATCCTAAAGCCCTTCGACTCGCTGCGCTCGCTCAGGATAAACTTCCGGCGCGCAGCGCCGTAGTCGAGGGACGCGCGTGCTCTGTCATCCTAAAGCGAAGGCGCCTTTCGTCCTTCGACTACGCGCCCTTCGACTCGCTGCGCTCGCTCAGGACGCTCCGCTCAGGATGACAAGGTACGCTCAGCTCAGATGACAAGATACGCTCGCTCAGATGACAAGATACGCTCGCTCAGATGACAAGGTACGCTCAGCTCAGATGACAAGATACGCTCGCTCGGGATGACAAGGTACGAGTCGACGGGCCGGCACTCGTGCAGACGGTCCTCGTTTCGAAGAAAAGCGGCGCATCCTTAGAGCCGGATCGACGAGCGAGCCGCCGCGGCGGCAGTCAGCAGCGCTAAAGACTCGCTGTTGCGAGGATTTCGTAGCGCGAGGTGTTTTGCATTTTGTCGAAGAGCGATTCGAAGAGCGCTACGTGCTCGATCGGTAGCGGGATCGGCGCGAACTCGACGAGCGGCA
Source organism: Candidatus Cybelea sp. (assembly GCA_049800655.1). Classification (GTDB taxonomy): domain Bacteria; phylum Vulcanimicrobiota; class Vulcanimicrobiia; order Vulcanimicrobiales; family Vulcanimicrobiaceae; genus Cybelea. The sequence goes on along the minus strand of JBARKF010000316.1, from coordinate 24,851 downwards.
GCGGACGTTTTGGATCTTTGGTGCGCGCGATCGTGACGTGCGCGACCGCATCCTTTTCAAAAGGAAAACCGAGCGCGGTGTAGGCGCTTCGCACGCGTTGCGCGAGCGCGCGAAATGTAGGGCCTTGTTCGCGCGCGCCGATATACACGACGCGCGGTTTCCGTTCGTGCGGGAAGGCGCCCAGTTTGTCGAGCGTCACGGCGAATGGATGCAACCCGGTTGCGATGGGCGTCAACGCTGAGGCAATGTCTTCGGCGCGCGAGGATGCCACGTTTCCGAGAAAGGCGAGCGTGACGTGCAGCTTTTCGACCGCTTCGAATTTCGCCGGGAGTCCGGTCTTGCGCAGTTCTTCCGAAACCGCGCCGCACCGCAGCCGTGCCTCCTCGTCGAGCGCTATCCCAACGAAGAGACGCCGCGTGCGCGGCGCGAGCTCACTCATGGAGATATGGGTTGGAGTTTCGTTCGGTACCGATGGTGGTGAAGGGGCCGTGGCCGGGTACGACCGGCGTCGCGTCGTCATACGTGAAGAGCTTCGTGCGAATCGAATGCACGATGTCTTCCATCGACGTGCCACCGAGATCCCAGCGCCCGATAGAACCGGCAAAGAGCGTGTCGCCGGTGAAAAGCGCGAGTTTCGCGCCGTCGTCGATCTCGAACGAAACGCTGCCGGGAGTGTGCCCCGGCGTGTGCAGCACGCGGCAGCGAACGCCGCCGGCTTCCAGGAGATCGCCGTCGCGCAAGGCACCGTCCAGCGAGACCACGGGCGGCGCGTGTGCCAGCCCAATCCACTGCGCTTGAAGCGCGAGCGATTGGTAGAGCGGCAGATCCGCGGCATGGAGCAGAGCGCTGCCGCCCGTTCGCTCGCGGAGCCGTCCAACATCGCCGATGTGGTCGATGTGGGCGTGCGTGTGGAGTAAGAACTTCGCATGCCAGCCGTGAGTCCGCAAGTAGTTCGCGACCTCCTCGACGCCGTCGCCGCCGTCGATCACGATCGCTTCGCCGGTCGTTTCGTCGGCGACGACCGTGCAGTTGCAGGCGAGCGGGCCAACCGCAAAGGTCTGTGCTATCACGAGCGTTCTAATCCACGTGTATCCCGAAGTCGTGAAAACCGCCGTTGAAGTACCCCAACGGCGACCCGGCACGTGCCCTGCACGACAACACGTGGCCGATCAAAATCGAGTGCGAGCCGAACTGATACTCGTGCGCGAGCTCGCAGTCGAAGTGCGCGATCGCGCCGTCGAGCACCGGCGCGCCGGTCGAGTCGATCGTATAGCCGATCTCGACGAACTGCCGCTCGCGCACCTTGCCGGAGAAATGCGCAGCGAGCGCGCGTTGATCGCCCGCGAGGACGTTGACGCAAAATACCTTCGAGCTCGAAATGAAAAGATAGCTGCGAGCTTCGCGATTGATGCAGATCAAAAGCGACGGGGGTTCGAGCGAGACGCTCGCAAACGCGTTGACGGTAATGCCGCGAGGTTCGCCTTCTTTGAAGGTGGTGACGACCGTGACGCCGGTCGGCACGTGACGCATCGCCTCTTTGAACTCGGTTTCGCCGGTCATAACCGCCGGGCGCCGATGGCGATGCCCGGCGGCAGCATCGTCGAGACGAGCGCGGGATGCGCGAGAAAACGATCGGCAAAGCCGGGCGCCGCCGCCGCGTCACTAAAGATCGCGAGCCCCGAAAGCTTCAGCATCGGAACGGTTGCGTCGAGGTACTCGTCGTATTCCCCAGGGTTTGCCGCGACGAAGACGATGTCGAGATTACGATGCGGAAAGTTTTCGAGCAGCTCCAGTGCCGGCGTGTTGAAGACCTCGATGAAGTCATCTTCGGCGGCGCGCCGAAAGTACGAGCGCGCAATATCGGTGCGAGCAACGTCGGAATCGACCGTCCAAATGCGTCCGACGCTGGGCTGCGCGAGCGCCATCCAGAGCGTCGCGTAGCCGTACGCGGTACCCACCTCGAGAATGCGATTGGCTTGCATCGCGGTGACGATCGTCGAGAGAAAACGACCCGTCTCCGGCGAGATCGTCAGCACGCCGGCGTCGCGCGCACGCTGTTCGAGCTCGGCGAGCAGCGGATGCGGCGGCGGATAGTTGGGTTGCACGCTGCCTACTTAGCTCCGCTGCGTTCGGCCGCCTTGACGACGTTTCGCAGCAGTGCGACGTTGGTAACCGGACCGACGCCGCCCGGCACCGGCGTGATCGCGCCGGCGACGGCAACGGCGCTCTCAAAGTCCACGTCGCCCCGCAAGACGCCGTCGACGAGCGTCGTTCCCACGTCAATGACGGTTGCGCCCGGCATCAGGTCGCTGCCCCGAATGAGCCCCGGGACACCGGCTGCAATGACGACCACCTCGGCCATTTTGACGTACGGCTGCAAATCGTCCGATTCTTTGTGCAGGATGGTAACCGACGCATCTTGCGCGAGCATGAGCATCGCCACGGGTGCGCCGACGACGATCGAGCGGCCGATGATGACCGCGCGCCGCCCTCGCAGGGGCCAGTGCGGGCTGCGTTCGAGCAGCAGCATCACCGCCGCCGGCGTCGCAGGCACGTATTCGGTTCCACTGCCGAACGCCAGATGACCTTGGTTGGTCGGGTGCGTCCCGTCGACATCCTTATGCGCCGGAATCGCATCGGCAATCTCGCGAATCGCGAGAGGCGGGGGAAGCGGCTGTTGGAGCATGACGCCGTGCGTCGCGGCGTCATCGTGCCAGGCTTCGAGGTGTCTTCGAATCTCGGCGGTGCTTGCCTCGCTCGATAAGCGGTCGACGACGACCTGGATGCCGACCCGCTCGCCCGTGCGCACCAGATTGCGCACGTAGGCGAGGCTCGACTCGTTCTCTCCTACGAAAACGACCGCGAGCTGGGGATGAACTCCCACCTCGCGTAATGCGTTCGTGCGCGCGGCGAGTTCCGTGTGCAAATCCGCGGCGAGGCGTTTTCCGTCGAGAATCAAGGCAGGCACGCCGTCGCCGTTTCGTTTGTCGAAGGAGGAGAACCTAGCGCTGCAGCAGACGAGTCGTCGGAATGTCTCGCTACGTCATCTGGGCGATTGCGGCGGTAGCACTGGTCGTCGCGGTCATCGTGCTCGAACCGTTCTTTTCGTCGCAGAAGGCCGCACCGGCCGGTCCGGCAGGTCTCGTCGGTGAAGCGGCGCCCGTCTTCACGCTGCGTGACGATCGCGGCCGTGCCGTTTCACTCGATCGGTACCGAGGTCGAATCGTGCTGATGAATTTGTGGGCTTCGTGGTGCCCGCCGTGTCGCGCCGAAATGCCCGATCTGCAGCGCCTGGCGAACTCCTACGACGACGCCGCGATTGCGATCGTCGGAGTCAACGAGGGAGAGTCGGCGTCACGCGCGCAGTCGTTTGCCGACTCGCTACGAATTCGTTTTCCAATTTGGGTCGACGCGAGCCAGCGGTACGGACGCACCTATGCCGCGCTCGGACTGCCGACGACGGTCATCCTCGATCGACGCGGAGTGGTCGTGCGCGGTTACGACGGACCGCTCACCTTCGACCAAATGCGCGCGGCGGTTGCAGGTATGGCGCAACCGCATTGATCGGATTCGTCTTCACGGCGCTGGTTGTGGTCGCGGCCGTTGCGATCCAGCTCGTGCTGCCTGGGAAAAGCGTCTATCATGCCGGATGGTATAACGTCGCGCTGTGCAGTATGGTCATCGTCACGCTTATCGCGGGGCGCCGAAACCTTCGCCGCGTGAAGGTGCCGCGGGCGCGATGGGCAACGATCGCGATGCTCTTCGGCACGGCGATCGTGGGCTTCGCCGGCGTGTTGAGCGGGCTCTTCGCTCCCGATAACCAGACCTTCGTCGGTGCGCCTGGCGAGCGAATCCGCGTCGAGTCGCTCGGCACTCTCTCGTTTCCACTTGCATCGATCGGCGCTACCGCGATTTCGGTGAGTCTCGAACGTCCGCTGCATGGCAAGGTCGAAGTCGGTGAGCGCCCGAGCGACGCGGGAAGTTTTATTCTGCGCGCGGTGCAGCGAAACGTCGCGTGGGTGGAAGCGCGCGATCCGCGGGGGAACCGTCTCACGGTAACGCAGCCGACGGGCGCGGCGTTCCTCTCGCCGGTCCTTCTGATGGAGCACCGGCAAACGATTGCCGGCATGGATCTTCCCTTCGATTCGTTTAACGTTCCGGCCGCGCGGCGCGTCGTCAAAGCCGTCTTGTTCACGCCGGCTCAGGCTGCGGCGCTCGCGCACGGCTTGGGATCGAGCGGCGATGCGGCGGTACTCTTCGCGGTTGATGATGAGAAAGAACGGCCGTTGCCCAACGCCATCGCCTTGAGCACCGGCGGCAAAGCCGTGACCGTCGGGGATCTCTCATTGCGAGCGGTCGTCACGCAGTACCCGGCGGTCGAAGTGGTTGCCGCCCCGAACCTGGTAGCGACCGTCTTGGGTGGCCTTCTCGTCGTGGGTGGTATCCTTGCGCTGGTAATGCGGCCGGTATTATTGACCGGCGACGATCGCTCGAATGTTTCTCAGGACGATGCTGCCCTGGGAAAGCTGGATCCCTCGCGGGGGTAGCACGTAAATTGCGGTCAGCCGGGTTCCTTGTATATCGGAAGCAAAGCGAACGGCGATTGTTCTCCAGCCCGGCTGGCCGAGCTGCGCCGCATCGACCAGCGTCTCTTCGTTGATCTCATTTCGTACCGCAACGCGAACGCGAGCGGCGCTGCCGTCATCTTGCAGATCGAAGGTGAGACCGATCGTTCCAGGCGGCAGTGGAACGTCGGCCATCGCGTAAGCCGCGCGCTCGCCACCGCCGAACGAGAAGCTCAATCGCACGCAGCTCGCGCATCCGGCGCCTTTCGCGAGCGAGCCTGGGCCGCCGTGCGGAAGCGTAACGAGGTGCGCGCGCTCGGCAAACGGTACCGCGACGTCGTGCGATCCGACCGTCACGCGCGCACTTGCGAGCGTATTGCCGATTCGAACGGAGACGTCCGCGTTGTGCGCGCCCGCGTGAAATTGGCCGCTCCGGTCGATCGAGCCCGCAGTGGCCTTCCATCGTAGCAGCGACGGAAGCGTAAGGGCGTAGCCGCCTGCGTCGAAGGCGCGCGCAGCGAGAGCGATCGTCCCGTTTGGATCGACGTTCGGGCGCGCGGGCGTGATTTTGGTTCGCGCAGGCGAAGCGGCAACTTCAATCGGAACGTCGCCTTTGAGGCGGTCGTCGTTGAGCACCAGCCGGCCGTTGCCGGGGTGAAGCGCGACGAACGTGCCGTTGCGGAACATCCCAAGAGAAGCCGGCTGCACTGCTGCGTGCAGCGTCGCACTGCTTGCGGCCACGTGATTAGCGGCGTCGACGGCAGCGACGCGCAGAGCGATCGCGGCGCCGTCGACCGCGCGAATGACGCCGGGGCGCGCGACCAAGCGAACCGGGGGACCAGCCGGCGCGGTACTGTAGACGAAGAGGCCATCTCCAACCGGGCGCTCTTTGCCGTCCGATGGCGAATTCACCACGCCGGCATCCATGTCGCCAAGGCGGCGTACCGCGATCGTGGACGAGCCGCCGCCGTCCAACGCCAAACCCTCCGTCGCACCAAACGAACGCATCAGCGCGGCAAACTCCGGACGTTTCAAACCGACGCTAACGTCGGGCTGCCGTCCGTCGACCTCGATGAGAAAGAGCCGGCCGTCGGGGGCAACCGCGGCCCCGGAACAGGGAATGCGTTTTGAGAACTCCGGACCATTGGGGCCGTCGCCGTCGTCGTTCCACGCGCCGTTATGGAGGATGAGCGGACCCCCGCCGATCGCCGTCGCGACGTCGTTGAGCTCAAATGGAGCGAGATTTCCGACCGCCGAAACCGTCGCGTTGACTTGCGGCACATCGACCGCGCTATAGTCGCCGGGACCGATCGCCACGTAGTAGCCCGGCGGCTGGGGGCTGAGATTATCGGCAACTCCAGCGACACGGTAGCGCGCGAGCGGCGGCGTGCCGTCGGACGGTTCGAGCTCAACGAGCGTAACGTTCTCTTGCGGGCGCACGCGGCCGTACTCCGGCGTGACCAGCGAGAGACCGCCGTTGGGTGGCGGCAGCTCATCGATCGCGTCGAGCGGCATCGTGCGCTGGTCAATCACGAGTTCGCCCGAAAACGTGAACTCGGCGATATGCGGATAGCCATCGCGCGTTATCGCGAGCGCGTAGCGCTTCTTCGGCAGCTGCAAAAGCGTGCCGTTTCGCACGACGATATTCTCAGGGCGGTTCGTGTTCCCGATGTCGAAATAATCGCCATTGATGCCGGCAACCGCCGCGGTTCGGCGCGCCATCGAGCCAACGGTTTCGCCGCGCGATTCGAGCGCGCTACCGGCTAAAACGTTGCCGATGCGGACGTCGGTGCGATGCGGTTCGACCGCGACGACGTGAATGGCGAGCGGTCCGACCTCGGTCAGCATTTGATACTCGCCGTATTCGATTCCCGGCGCGACGTTCTCAATCGTCGGGGCCTCTTCGAGAATTCGTGGAAACGGCGTATCCGGTGCGATACGCGTAGGGAGCTCGCTGCCGTACACGGGTGCAAGCGCGGCGAGAAAGAAGAGCAGGCCGCCGACGACGAAGCGCTTCACATCGGGTGCAATATTGCCACGGCGAGCGGATAACTCCCGGTAGCAAACGGCGCGCGCGAAATTCGATGAAGCGTGCGCGCGTCGAATGCGTCGATCTCGTCGGCACCGGCACAGGGCACGTACAGACGCTCGCTCGCGGCATCGAGTGACGGCTTCCAGGGGGTTACGCAGGTTCGCAAGGGCGTGCGCCGCGGCGCGAGCGTACCCGCGTCGAGCACGTATATCTGACCGAGCGCTTCATCGGTGACGAAGAGCGTTTGCGTTCTCGCGTCGAGCGCGATTCCCAACGGGAACACCAGGTCGCCGCTGCGCGCGACGACCTTGGCCTCGGTGCCGCTTACGGCGATCGCGACGACCGCGCCCGCTGCGCCGAACGGCGAACTCGCGCTTTCATTTGAGACGCCGTAGAGCCGCGATCCATCGGGTGAGAGCGCGAGCGAGAAGATGCGGCTCGCGGCCGGGAAGCGGCGGATCACGCGCATGCTACGCGCGTTAACGCAGGCGATCGTTCCATCGTTGGCGTTGGCGACATAGACGATTTGCCGGCGCTCGTCAATTGCCAATCCCTCCGCGGTCGCCCCCGTCGCGACGCGCGCGATGGACCCATCGGGAGCGATCCGGGTCAGCGCGCCACTTCCGTTCCAATCGCGGTTCGTAACGAAGATCGCTCGGGTCGTGCGATCGATCGCCAACTCGTCACCGAACGCCACCCCGTCGATGCGCGCGACGCTCCACGGTGCGATCGTCGCCAGCGTCAATAGCGAGCCCTGTGTGTCGGGTGCCGCGATTCGACCAAATTGATCGGCGGCAACATCGCTTGGTGCGCCTCCGGTTGCGAGGACGCCAAGGACCGAAAAATCGAGCGCATCGTGGAAGATGAGGCCGTCGTCATAGGAAGCAACGACGAACATCGGACGGTGCGCGGATGGTGGCGAGGTAATCCGCAGGCGCGTCGCCGCGAGGCCGGTAGCGTTTCCCGCAACGAGCCACGCACTTCCGCCGGCAACGCGTTGCGGAATCTCATAAGAACCGCCGGGCAAGAGACGACCGGGTCCTAACAGTTCCGCCTGATAGGGCGCTGGAAAGCCGTAGACGCGGACCGGGAGGATGCTCCCAGGGAGGTACGGCCAGGTAGTAGCCGCGATCGTGCCAGTCGCCAAATGGACCCGGGGCGTGCGCGCCATTGCGGCCGTCAGCGCTACTACTGCCAGCAGCAGCAGCGCAGCCCTATGCACGATAGATGCTGTAGCGGAGCTCGTCTGCGGGAGCTTTCTCGGCGCGACTCACGTTGCGGCCCGCTGCGACTGTTCGACGATCGTCGCGACCCGTTCGAGACCGTCACGCAGATCGGTTTCGGGAGCGACGCGCGTCTCGGCCACCCTGCGCGGGTCCAGCGTAAAGCTCGCAAGCCGAAAATCGTCGAACGTGCCGGCGACGATCGTGCCGTCGGGGTCGACGGCGAACGCCCGCCGCGCCGAATGGTCGAAAACGGCGATGTAGAGTCGCAGCTCCAATGCCCGAGCGCGTGCGAGTCGCTCGACCCATGGCGCCTCGAGTTCGGTCGTCCAGCAGATCAGCACGTAACCGGCACGACGGAAGCCGACCAGACCGGCGGGATCGCAGACGAGTTCGTCGCCAACCGACGCCACTGGAATCACCCGCTCCAGCACCGCAAGGCGCTCGCGATCGTGAGGCGATAACGCGTAGGCGTCGTCGAGCAGCTGCAGCCTGAGATCGATGTCCTCTGGCAGCGGTTCGTAGGAAATTCCGAGACGAAGCGTCTCCTCGATCGCGTTCGCGACGCGTGGAGGATTCGAAACGTTCCGGGCTCGGGGCGCGGTATCCGCGCCGAGCGCAACCGTGCCGTACAATATCTGCGGCTCGCGTTCGCTTGCAATCGCCACGAGATCGCCGCTCGAGTCAACGATCTGGCTCTTCCCACAATAGGCGACCATCCCGAGCTCGCTACCGCATTTGTTGGCTGCGACGAACGGCACGCGGTTTTCGTAGGCACGCACGCGTCCCAGCAGGTCGGCCTGGACGTTCTCCAACGCGTTAGGGTTGCGACCGCTGGTGACCCAGGCGGTCGGCATGACCAACGCCGATGCGCCTCTGTCGACGAGCGTGCGCGCGATCGTCGGAATGCGCCCGTCTGCGCAGATCAGCACGCCAAGCGTGCCGATGGCCGTCGCGATCGGCTCCAGTCGCTCGCCGCGCGCAAACCAACGGCGGTCGAAATGCCAGAGAAAAAGCTTGTCGGTATCTCCGGCGAGCGAGCCGTCCGCGTCGATTGCGAACGCCGCATTGCGTGTGGCGCCGTCGCGAACGTGGGCGGCTCCCACGACGATGACGGTCTCAGTAGCGGCTGCGATCTCACGCAGGCGATCGAGCGCTCGGGCAATCGCCTTCTCGTCAATCGGGAGCGCGCCAAGAACGTACGCTGGAAGCGTGCCTTCGGGAAGGACGATCAGATCGACGTTGCAAGCAGCCTCGCGAATCGAGGCGATAATTGTTTCTAGCGACGACGGAAAATCGTCACGGTCGTGCGCGCGCAGCTGTAGCGCTGCCACGCGGATGATTCGAATCATGCTGGCGTCTGCTTCGCGGCTAGAAGGCCACGAGCCTCGGCTTGAAAAAGAGGTACTCCCCAAAGGGCGCTATCGACTACCGAGCGTGTGCCCGAAGGAGACAATACCGCTGTGAAACTCAGGCCGATCACCCTGCTCTCTGGTGCTTTTGTTACGAGCATCGGGCTACTGGTATTTCCGGCGCCTTCAACCGCCGGCGCTGCGACGCCGCACGCTTCGCCGAGCGCATCTCCAAGCGCATCGCCGAAAGGAAAAAGCAAAGGCGTCTGCGGCGCTACCAAAAGCAAATGGGCTCATGTGCAGTGCGAGCAGTATAACAGCTCGGCGCCCGGCGACGAGTATTTCGGACGCATGAAGATGAGCTATCTCGGAATCGACAACACCTACAAAGACGGTTCGATTAGCGCGGGCGCATATTCAACCGACCCCAAGCTGATCTCGAAGCTCGACTTTGCTACCGAAGCGCTGAAGCGCTGGGCGGCAAAGTACCCAAACGATCCGGAACTGCCACGTTCTTATTTCCTCGGCATCCAAGTGCTGCGAAAAATGTACACGCAAACCGAACAACAAACGACGTGGGAGTTCATGCATATTCTCGTGACCAAATACAAAGGCACATACTTTGGTAAGATGACGACGGCGAGCCTCGCCAGCGGCTTCACGGAACACTGGTTCGCGCTGGCGGAGATCTGTCCGACGCCGCTTCCGCGCGGCGCGATGCCGCAGGCGACGCCCGACGCGACGCCAACGCCTTCGCCCGCAGCCGGACAGCCCGTCGTCGAACTCATCACGCCTCCATGCGTACAGCCGTCGCCGGACGTGGTCGAGGACGCATCATCGTCGCCATCGCCAAGCCCGACTAGGTAAGACCAGCGAAGCGAAACAGAAAGCCCCTGCGTTTTCGCAGGGGCTTTCGATCTTCCGCGTTTGCGAGCGGACTACCAGTTGGTGATCTTCAGGCCGATACCCGCGTACGGGCCGTAGATCGAGAAGCCGATCGGAGCCGTGTCCAGGTTCCAGCCGCGATCGCCCATGAAGCCCGCTTCGATGAAGAGCGGGAAACCCGGGAACGTGTAGCTCACGCCAAGGTCGTACTTGAGGATGTCGTATGCTACTCGGTAGTTGCACGGCGCTTGGACCGAACAGCTGCCGCCGGGGAACTGGCCGTTAACGATACCTGACGTGCTGAGGAAGTTCCCGCCCACGCCGAAGTAGTAGAGCGCGCTTCCGTACCACGAGAAGACGTGATCGAGATCCGGGAGTTTCTCGAGGCCGACGCCGGCGCCGTCCATGTTCGGATAGCCGTAGTTGTTACCCCAATTCATATATCCGCCGACGATATAGATGCGCGGTTTGAGGATGCGAATGCCGAGACGCGCGTCAAAGTCGAAGTTCTTTCCGACGAAGGAAGGAACGGACGTTTGGAAGAGGCCGCCGATTGCGGTTACAAAGCAGTCGGCACCACCGCAGTTATGCTGCCAGTTCCACTGGCGGTAGTCGACCTCGACCATGAATGGGAACTTATCGATCGGATATTCTATCGCGCCATGGAGGCGGTATGAGAAGCCGCCATTGTTGTTGTCGCTGTTGGCGCCTGGTACGAACTCGTTGTACACCCGAGGTTGGATAATGTAATCGCCTGCGACGTAGAAGTCGTAGTACGGTGCTGCCGTGGGCGTCGGCGTAGCGGCCGGCGGCGGCGGTGGCGGTGGCGGGGCCGGTGGCGGCGTCGCCGGAATGTAGCGCACGACGACGATACGCCGATCGGGTACCCACAGAACGTAGGCGCCCATCGCCTCCGAGATGACGCGGACCGGTACGAGAACGGTGCCTTGATAGATTTCGGGCGGCACGTCCAGCGGACGTGACTCGCCATTGATGATCACTTCCGGCTTTCCGACGGTCACCTTGACCTCAGCGCCGGCTTTGCTGACCGTTGCCGTCTTACTGCCCCCATCCCACGACACGGTCGGGAATGGCGGGCCCATTTGCTCGAACATCGAGCGAAGCGGAATCAAAATCGTTCCACCCCGTACGAGCGCCGCAAGAACGCGGCCTCTCTTCAGGATATCGGGCTTGGCGTAGACGTGATGATCGTTGTAGAGAATCGGATACTGACCCGACGGCGGGGACCCGAAGTTCGCCGGCGGAGCAGCCGTCGCACCCTGGTCCTGCGCGATCGCGTTGGTTCCGATGTTGCCATGCGATGCTCCGGGCTGGGCTGCGACCGCGGTGAATCCGAGACCGGCTGCTATGAGCAGGGTCAGGATTACAGTGCTCAGTCGCTTCAATCTGTCCTCCTAGCTAGTTAAATGAGACTTAGGCCATACCGTCCGCGCCCAATGGCCCGTACGGCGACCTTTGAAGGTCTTTTCGGGGACAGGCGATTGCCTCCCCTGCAGTAGGAGATTGGGAGTTTCTCGGCTGAGCCGGCGCTAGGCGAGCTTTTCGCGCAGTTTTGCCAGGAACTTGGCCTTTTCGATAATGTAGCGCTCGTGAGTACCCTCTGCGACCGCTTCCTGCTCGTCGAAGACTTGCACTGCAAAACTAACGCGTGGTCCGTCGAGCATGACCACTTCGACCTCCGTGCGCACGATAAAGCCGACGGGGACCGGCTTCTTGTGCTCGAGCTCGATATGCGTACCAAGGGTGATCTGGCCGGCTCTCAGGATCGGCTCGACGCAGTGGATTGCCGCACTTTCAACCAATTGCACGAGCATCGACGTGGAGAGGACGTCGACGCCCTTGTTGCCGGCCTTTTCGGCGGTCATCCACTCCTCGACCCGGCTCTGAAGGCTGTACGAGCGGCCGATGTCGAGTTTCACGCTCATGCCCCCGGGAGATACGCCCTGCAGCCGATTACCTCATGCCGAGGTTGCAGTTGTCGAGGTTCCGCTCCGGGGGCCTTTGAATCAAAGGCCATTGGGCGCCGTATATCAGACCATGAAGGACGGTTCGTTAAGGAAAGTGATGCTCGCGATGAGATTCCCTTCGGTTACATTAAAGGCGAGGCTGCCCAGACTCGCGGCTGCGGCTATGCTGCCCGTTCTCGCGGCCTGCGGGGCAAAGGGGCCCCCTGCGCAGCCGCCGCTCTCGGTGGACGCCGCGGCTGCGGTCCGGCAAACTCTCGCCACCTACCTCACGCTCGACGGACAGATCGCGCCGCTCGACCAGTCGACGCTCGCCTTCCAGCAGAGCGGCACCATCGTGAAGATCAACGTGAATATCGGCGATATGGTGCATAGGGGTCAGCTGCTCGCCACGATCGATCCGCGGACGCTTCAAGCGCAGCTCGATCAAGCGCAGGCTCAGGCAGCGCAAGCCTCCGCGTCGGCTCAAGGAGCGGTAGTGGGATTACCCGTGCAGGTGCAAACGAATGAGGCAGCGGTGCAAACCGCAAGGGCCTCGCTCGCCAACGCGAAGCTCGTCTACGATCAAAACAAGCAGCTCTACAAGCAGGGCTACGTCTCCGAAACGGCGCTCCAGCAATCTCAAGCGAACTACGTGCAAGCGCAGCAGACCTATAACAACTCGCTCGTGGGTTTGCGCAACAACGTCGTCAGCGCCCAAAACGTTAAGTCGCAGCAGGCGCAAGCAGCCGCGGCGTCGGCCCAAGCGCAAGTGTTGAGCACGCAACTGTCGCAGACCTATCTCTACGCACCCTACGATGCAGTGGTCGCGAACCGTCTGGTTGATCCCGGCGCATTCGCCTCACCGTCACAACCCGTGCTTCAAGTTGCGCGCGTCGACCGGGTGTGGATCAACGTCAACGTTCCCGACGAGGATCTCCCGTACGTTCGGCAGGGAATTCACGTAACGTACCAATCGACGTCGCTGCCGGGCCGCACGTTCTCCGGGCCGGTTCAAATCGTTAACTTGGTTCCGACGGCGGGCACGCTTTCGTACCTCGCCCGCCTCGAGGTGGAGAACCCCGGCTACGTGTTACGGGGCGGCATGCTGGTCACCGTCACGGTGACGAAAGCGCGGGCCGACAATGCCATCGTCGTTCCGCGTAGCGCGGTGGCGCAGACGCCAAACGGGAACGTCGTATACGTCGTCGCCAACAACAAGGCGCAGGCCGTACCGGTGCGTGTCGGCGTACAAACCGATACGATGGCACAAGTGATCAGCCCACGCATCCAGTCCGGAACCATGGTCGTTACGACGCGTCCCGACGCGCTGAAGGACGGAAGCGTCGTTGCCGTCACCAACGCCAACTCGGCACCCTCGACGACCGGTACGGTGCATTAAGGATGAAGCAAGGAAGCTTTCGCGCGCGAGCGCTCGTCGCGGCGCTCGCGCTAGGCGGACTCGTGACCGGGGTGGCGCTCGCGCAAACGCCGCCCCCCAGCTCGGGCGAAATACCCGGCGTTCCCGGCGTCATGATGCCGTCGCCGTTACCGCAGCCGACGGTCAGCGGCACGCCGATTCCCTATCCGGCTTACGGAACGCCGGCGCCCGACGTCCAACAACTAACCCCGAAAAAGGGCGTGCCGGAGTCGATCTCGCTAAGCGATGCGATCCGCATCGGCGTCGCGCTCTCTCCGACGTTTGCCTTGGAGAATGCGCAGTGGGCCGCAATTCATGCGAAGTACACCTCCTCGGTGCAGGCATACTACCCTGGAGTAAGCGCAAACGCGCAAGCGGGCAAGACGTATACCAATGGGACGACCAGCAGCTCGGGAGCCGGGCCGTCAGCGTCGAGCAGCCCAGGCCCTAGCCCGGCTGCGGCGTTCGGCTTGGCGACGCCGTCGGCGTATTCGCAGTCGACGGTGACCGACGAATCCGTTTCGATCTCGATCACGCAGCTCATCTACGACGGTGGCCGAACGATCGCGAATATCCGCTCGGCGAAAGAAGCGGATATCGCGGGGCGCGCGACGCTTCTGCGGCAGTTGCAGACGCTCGCCTTCAACGTCGCCAGTTCCTATTACACCGTGCTCGAAGATAACGCCACGGTGACCGCCGACGCGCAGCTGGTGCGCGAGTTCGAAGTGAACGAAGCCTCCGTGGCGGCGCAGATTCGCAACGGCGCCGCGGCGCGCTCCGACATCGCCGCCGCGCAGTTTCAGGTCGCGCAAGCGCGCGGAAATCTCGTTACGGCGCAGGGAACCGCGATCGGTGCTCAGGGGACGTTCGCAACGACGCTCGGGCTCGACGCCAACGCGCAAGTCGTTCCGCAGCAGATAACCTCGCAACCGGCGGCGCCGAATCCGACGTACGCGGCCTCATTGAAGCGTGCGCTGATCATGCGGCCGGATTATATCTCCGCCGCCTATAACGTATTCTCAGCGCAGGACGCGCTGCGCGCCGCAAAGCTCGAGCGCTTTCCGATCCTTAGCGCCGGGGCCAGCGAGGGCGTCAGCAAACAGTTCATCGACTGTTTTTCGACGACCGTAACCAAGAACGGAAACGTCATCCCGGTTTCGGCCTGCCCGGGGATTCCGCCGAGCTGGACCAACGAGAAGACGATCGGTCTCAATTTGAGCATTCCGATTTACGATCAGGGCACCACCAACTTTAACGTCGCGAACGCGGCGGCGACGCTCGATCAGGCAAAGGCATCACTAACGTCAACACAACTCACTATTGAGTCCGACGTGCGGTCGGCTCTCGCTACGTTGATCTCGTCGCGCGCTTCCCTCGTGCAAGCCCGCTCGGAGCTCACTTCGGCGCAGGTCTCTCTGAGCGCAACGCAGGCGCAATACCGGGTGGGCGCGACGACGATTCTCAACGTGGTGACGGCTGAAGCGAATCTCACGACCGCGCAATCCGGCTACATTTCCGCGCTCTACGGCGTGCGTACCGCCGAGCAGAACTACTTGTTCGCGACCGGGATCAGCGACGTCCAAATCTGACGTCTCGGACGTCCCGGCCACGATCTCGGATCCGGTCAACTCCGCGATCCTGGCCGTTTCGGAGGACCGCTTGGCGGGCTTCCAAGCCGATCCGTTCGGTGGGATCGCCGATCGAAGCGGCGTGCCGGTCGATACGGTTATCGAGCGGATCGTGGCGATGGTGCGGGCCGGCACGATTCGTCGCGTTCGCCAGACGCTGCTTTCAACGAGTTTAGCCCGCGGGGCGCTCGCTGCGTGGGAGGTTCCGCCGGAGCAGCTCGACGCGGCGTTCGATTTTATGTTTCGCGTCGATCCGTTCTCCGGTCATGTCGTTATTCGCTCGACCGATACCGTCTCGACGGGCAGCAACTATCGCCTCTGGACGACGCTAAAAGTTCCCCAAGGCTTCTCGTTGCGCAAGCATGCCGAATGGCTGCGCGAGCAAGTCGGCGCTTTGCGTTTTCGCTTGATGCCCGCGAACATGCTTTTCGCGCTCGGTGTCGGTCATGTGCGGCGCCGCGGACTTCCGCCCGGGGCACGGGCGCCGGAGCCGGCGCGGCCGCTATCAACGACCGTCGTCGAGCTCTCCGAGCTGCAGTGGGGCGTGCTGGTCGCGCTGAAACGCGAGTTCGCACCCGAGGAGCTCACGCGTGACCTTTGGCGGCCCCGAGCGCGCGAGGCGGGCGTCGACTTCGAGACGTTCGTTGCCGTGGCGCGGTCGCTCGAGGAACGCGGCATCATCGGGCGCTTCTCGACCTTCCTCGAACACGTCAAAGCGACGGCGGGCAACGAGCGGGCGACGCGTTACAACGCACTCTTTCACTGGGCAGTGCCCGCCGGCAAGGAGATCGAAGCCGGCTGCGAGATCGGACGCCACTACGTGATCACTCACGCGTATTGGCGCGAAGGCGGGCCGGAGTTCCACAACGTCAACGTTATGGCGGTCGCCCACGGGATGGAGAAACCGGCCGTACTGGCTCATAAAGACGCGATCGACGAACATTTGCGGGAGGCGGGCATCGCGTTTACGTATACCAACGTGTTCTGGGGCGGCCGCAGCGAGATCAAGCCGTCCGAAATCGCTCCCGCGGCGTACCGCGACTTTTGTTTGGCTCACGGTCTCAATCCCGACACGATGCGCGCCGAAGACGGCGTAGAAGGAGCATCAGCTTGAACGTTAGGCGTCGTTACCTTGCTCTCGCGCTCGCGGCGCTGGCCGCGGCCGGCTGCAGCAAAGTATCGAACGGCGGCACGGCGAATGCCGCCGCCAACCGGTGGACTCTCCCCGGCGTCTTTCGCTTCTCCGAAGCTGCCGATCCCAAAAATCTTAACCCCGCGCTCGACTCCGCCCAGCCGATGTTGGACCTGTCAATGTTCATCTATTCGTGGGCGATCCGCTACGACAGCAAGGCGCAACCGGTACCGGATGCGCTGCGCGAAATTCCAACCCTTGCTAATGGTGACGTCAGCCGGGACGGGTTGACGTTGAAATACAAGCTTCGGCCGAACATCAAGTGGCAAGACGGCGCTCCGCTTACCTGTAATGACTTGAAGTTCACGTGGCAAGTGGTGATGAATACCCATAACAACGTCATCACCACCGACGGCTATAAGAACATCGGGAGCATCGACTGCTCCGATCCACTCGTTGCGGTCATTCACATGAAGAAGCTCTACGCTCCGTACCTACAACAGCTATGGAGCGTCAACGGAAATGCGCCGATCCTGCCCGAGCACATCTTGGCAAAGTACAACGACGACAAAGGCTCGTTCAACAGCGCGCCGTTCAACTCGATGCCAATCGGAAGCGGTCCGTTCAAAGTCGTTGCGTGGAACCGCGGGCAGGACGTCCGAATGGTCGCCAACCCGTACTTCTATCTTGGAAAGCCCAAACTCAGCGAAGTCGACTACAAGATTCTTCCCGACGAAAACACGATGGAGACGCAGGTCCAGACGCACGAGATCGATATGCTCGCGCTGGGATCGGGTTTGAAGTGGCCGCAGTACGCGAGCTTAGCGGCCGATCCGGCGAACGGGCTGGTCGCGATCCGAGTAAACTCCTTTCAGTGGTCGCACGTGGACTTCAACCTTAAGCACCCGATCGTAAGCGACCGGAACGTTCGAGTCGCGCTGGCCTACGCGACGAACCGCCAGGAAATCATCGACAAGATTCTGCACGGATCCGCGATCCCGGCCGACACCGACCAGCACCCGCTCCTCTCGTGGGCCTACACGAAGGACGTGACGCACTACGACTACGACCCGCAGAAGGCGCGAGCGATTCTCGATGCCGACGGCTGGAAAGTCGGGCCGGACGGCGTTCGCGTCAAGAACGGTCAGCGGCTGGAGTTTTCGCTGAGCACGCAGACCGAGTCGACGTATGGGAAGGCCCTCCAAACCGTTCTGCAACGCGAATGGCGTGAGGTCGGCGTGCAAGCCGACATCAAGAACTATCCGACGAGCGAGTTTTTCGACAACTCGACAAACGGCATTTTGCAGGGCGGACACTATGACGCCGCCGGCTACAGCTGGGTCGGTGCCGCCGATCCCGACGATAGCCCGATCTACTCCGGGGATAATCTGGCGCCCCACGGCCAGAACGCCATGTTCTGGGATAACCGCACGGCGACGGACGCGATGAACGACGCCCTAAGGACGGTCGATCAGACTCGCCGAAAGCGTGACTACGTCATCGTCCAGCAACAGCTCACCCACGATGTCCCCACCATCATCATCAACTTCGTGCGCGTGCCCTACCTCTACAACCGCGATTTGAAGGGCTTCGACCCGTCGCCGGTGATATCGGCCTTTTGGGATCCCTGGAACTACTCGATCTAAGGAGCTTCGCACCGATGAAAGTCAGACTGACGCGCGTCGCTGCCGGGATAGCCGCGGCAGCCATACTTTCGGCCTGCACGAAAGCCGGTTCCGCCGGCGGTGCCGGCGGCCGCGCCAACGCGTGGACCCAGCCGCACGTGCTGACCTTTGCCGACGCTCAAGACATCAACACGCTCAATCCTTTCTTCGGTCAGATCACCGACGTTGGCTATCTGGCGTCCATGACGATGGCCTGGCTGATCAAGTGGGACGAGCACAACGAACCCTACCCCGAGCTTGCGACCCAGGTGCCGGATCAGCAGAACGGCGGCGTAAGCCGGGACGGCCAAACGATCACCTTTCACCTGCGGCGCGGCGTCCGCTGGTCGGACGGCGCGCCCTTCACCGCCGACGACGTCGTTTTCTCGACGCGCGTGGTGCTCAATCCAGCGACCAATGTGATCGGACGTCAGGGCTGGGAGCTCATAACCAAGATCGACGAGCCCGACAAATACACGGTCGTCTATCACTTGCGCAAGCCGTACTCGCCCTTCGTCGAAACGTTCTTTTCGAGCGCCGGCGCAAACCCGTGCGTCCTTCCCAAGCATTTACTGGATAAATATCCCAACATCAATAACGTTGCCTATAACTCGTTGCCGGTGGGGATTGGTCCGTTTAAGTATCTGCGCTGGGATCGCGCCCAGGACGTCATCTTGGTTCCCAATCCGCTCTACTGGCGGGGCGTTCCCAAGCTGCAGAAAGTCATCTACAAGATCATCCCGGATAGAAACACGCTGCTCTCGCAGCTGCAGTCCCACGAAGTCGACATGTGGAACCGGGCGGCCGCCGCTTACTACTCGCGCGCCCAGAGTATTCCCGGCTATACGACGATCCGTTTCCCGGGCTACTCTTACGGTCACCTCGACTTCAACACGCAGGAACCCGCGGTGAGCGACCCTATCGTAAGACAAGCCTTGCGTCTCGCGCTGGACCGGAAAACGGAGCGAGAGAAGGTCGCTCACGGTATCGGCATCCTCTCGGAGGTATCGACGCCGCCGACCTCGCCCTTTGCCGTGAGGTCGATTCCGATGGTGCCGTTCGACATCGCGCGGGCCAACGGGTTACTCGATAGGGACGGCTGGACGCGCGGTCCGGACGGGATCCGGCAGAAGCGCGGCGTGAGGCTCTCGCTGCGATTCGCTACGAACGCCGGCTCGCCCGATACCGACGAGCTGATCGAGCTGCTTCGCTCCTGGTGGAGTCAAATCGGCGTTGATATCTCCGTCCGGCACTACCCATCCGCTCTGCTCTTCGCTCCCCTGCAGCAAGGCGGCATCGTCTACTCGAAGAAGTGGGACGTGATCATTTTCGCCTGGGTTAACGACGCGATTGGTGATTATTCACCAATCTACGATTGCCGTGCGTTTCCTCCAAACGGCCAAAACGACGTTCGCTGGTGCAATCCTCGCGCCCAGGCCGCGATGATGTCCCTATACGGCCACTACCGTCAAGCGGATCGAAACCGGGACGTTTTGACGGTTCAGACGGAGTTGGTAAAGGATGCTCCAACGATCGTGACCGCGATTGCGGAAGACATCTACGCCTACAACAGCGACTTGAAGAACTTTCATCCCAACGCGATCACGCCGTTCGACAACATGATGAATGTCGATATATAGCGTACGCCAGCAGCGCGCAGCCGAGTAACGGGAGGCAGCGCAGCAGGCCCCAAACCGGGACCGCCGCCAGCAAACCGCTCGCGCTTTGTTCGGCCTGCCAAAGTTCCGCGATCGAAGCGTTCGCCGGCGGCGTGAACGCGTGGAGAGCGTCGGGCCATATCGGGACGGGGTGTTGCGTCGCGAGCCACGCCGCGGTAAAAAAGAGCGCGGCAAACGGTGCGGCAAGCGCAACCGCGCCGAGCACTTCGCGCCGATCACCGAGCGCAGTGAAGGCGGCGAGCGCTGCGGCGGCGAGCAGCGCGCTCTGCGCGATTCCGGTCGGCCGCTGCGCGAGGCCAAGCCAGTCAACGCTGACCAGCAACGTCCCTGCCAGCGCGATGATTCGAGCGGTCGTGCGCGTTCGGAGCGCGCACCACGCGACCGCGGCGTAGGCGACGACAAAATCGTGCTCGTGGAAGAACTCCGCGACGAACGGTGCGAGCGCGGAGAGCGCCGCAAAGCGCGCGAACGCGTCGCGGATCTTTACCGAAAGGAAGATCGCCGCGGCGATCACGGCTGGAATGAAGAGTATGTTTGCGAACTCCGACGCGCGCGGCGACGCGCCGAAGGCATGAGCGATAGACGCCGGCGTGAATTGAATCGCCGAAAGTCCTTCGGCCGCTTCGTGCAGTGAGAGCACGCGGGCATATGACACGGGCCACGCCCAGCCGGCCGCGAGCGCGCCCAGAAGGTAGGTGACGATCGGAGCTGCGACGGCGAATGCGAGCGTCGTGCGATTTCGCCCGAACTGTGAAACGAGCCCGAGCGATGCGTTGGGCTGCGCAAAGGCGAGGCACGCGGCGGCAGTTGCGCCGGTGAAGGAACGTGGACCGACCCCGGAGACCAGCACCGCTCCCAGAAACGCCGGCAAGGCGAGCTGTCCCAGCGCGAGGTTGCTCGTGATCGGTCCGAATGCAAGCGCGAGAGCAAGCAAACTTAAGAGTCCAAACGGTCCAAGCGGCGCTCCACTGGCGCGAAGCGTCGCAGCGACGAGCGCAAGCGCCGACGCGCCGAGAAACGTGGCCCAGATCGTTGCGGCGAGCGCGTACGGAAGCCTCGCAAACAAGCCCCAGACCAGCAGCGTTGCCGGCGGCCCCACGAACGGCAACGCTTCATCGCGGCGAACGTCTACGCCGGGCACTGCCTGTTCGGCGCGCCAAATCGCGGGGCCGTAAGGATCGTCGCCGGCATTCCATGCCGCACCTGCCGCCCAGTAGGCTTCGAAGTCGCGCAGAAACGGACCGGGCGTTGGATGCGGGCGCACCGCAAGCAAGGCCACCGCAATCAAGAAGCCGGCGAGTGCGATCAGCGCGCGATGCGTCACCAGTTAACGTTTCCGCTCGCGCTTGCGGCTGCCCCGGCGTGCGACTGCGCCATGATGAAGAAGAGGCCGAGAACCGTCGCGAGATACCAGAGACTAACCCGAACTCGCGCGTTGAACGTCATCCGCTCCGCGCGAGGATCGACGCGTCCTTGCCACGCTGCGATCATCGCCGGAAGACCGAGCAACCCAATGATCGCGACGAAGAGAATCGGGATGTGCACGAACACCGCGAAAACGACGAAAAGCGCGAAGCCGGCGAACCATAAGGGCGGCCAGAGCGCGCCGATGATTCGACCGCCGTCAAACGGCGGCATGGGAATCATGTTGAAGAGATTCAAGAAGGCCGAAAGATCGGCACACGCATACCAAAAGCGATCCTGCGTCGTCGCGCCGATGGCATAGCAGACCGCCGCGAGGCCCAGGCCGACGAGCGGGCCGGCGAGCGCGATATAGGCGTCTTGCTCGAGGTCGTCGGGCGGCGCGCCCGCGGTGAAGGCGCCGAGGAGCGGAATGAAAGCCGGGAGCCGTGCCGGCAAGCCGTAGGCTCGAAACGCGAAGTAATGCCCGAGCTCGTGGGCCAGCAACAGCAGCATCACGACGACCGCCAGCTTCCAGCCGAAGATGACGACGTAAATCCAAAGCGAGAGCAAGAATGTCCAGGTGAGGCCGAACAGCTTGGCTCCGAAGAACAAGAGGAACTTGAACTTGATCGCAAACGCGGCGATTGCCGCGAGGAGCGCGCCGATGCCGGTCCGGCGCCGCTGCGCGACTTTGGGCGTTTCCGGCTCGGGGCCGGCGGGCGGCGGCGGAAGGTAAGTCACGCCCGGTTCTTCAACCGCACCGCGTGCCGGTCATCGTGATCGTCGGCGGGGGGTTTGCCGGGATCGCGGTCGCCCGCCGGCTCGAGCGGCGACTGCGCCCGTCGGAAGCAGAGATCGTGCTGCTCAGCCGCAATAATTACTCGCTCTTTACGCCGATGCTTCCCGAAGTCACGTCGGGCGAGCTGGAGGTCCGCCACATCGTGACACCGATTCGCGCGCAGGTGCAGCGCACGCGTTTCGTCCTTGCCGACGTCGACGCAATCGACGTGCAAGGCAAAAAGGTCACCTATCACCACGTGCTCACCGGTCGAACGGTCGTTCAGCGGTACGATCACGTCGTGCTCGCGCTCGGCTCGTCGACGTCAGATTTCGGACTCCCCGGCATCGCCGAACACACCTGGGCGCTCAAGACGCTCGAAGATGCCGACGCGTTGCGCAATCATTTGGTTTGGCTGCTCGAACTGGCCGACACGATCGACGACGACGCGCGGCGCGATCGTCTGCTGACGGTCGTCGTCGTTGGCGGCGGTTTTACGGGTGTCGAAACCGCCGGGGAAGTCACCGAGATGCTGCGCGACGTTCTGCGCTTCTACCGGACGTTGAATGCCAAACGGCTGCACGTCATTCTGGTTGAGGCAGGACCGACGCTGCTCGCCGGGCTTCCGGCGAAGATGGGCGAGTATTCGCGACGGGTCCTCGAACGGCGCGGCATTGAGGTGCTGACCGGCGACGGCGTGACCGGCGCGGACGAACGCGGGTTGACGTTGCAGAGCGGCCGCCGCATCGAAACGGAAACGATCGTTTGGAGCGCCGGGGTTAAGCCGTCGCCGACGATCGCGCGAGTCGACCTGCCGAAGACCAAGCGCGGTGCGATCGAAACCCGTTCCGACATGCGCGTTCCCAGCGCCGACGGCGTTTGGGCACTCGGCGACTGCGCCGCGATTCCCGACGAGCTGGAAGGCGGCGTCTACCCGATGACGGCGCAGCACGCGATTCGCGAAGGACCGCACCTTGCTAACAACATCGTCGCCGTCCTGCGCGGCCAGCCGACGAAGCCATTCCGATATCGAGCACTCGGCATGATGGCGGCGTTGGGCGGCCGCAAAGCCGTCGCCGAGCTTCCGGGCGCGCACGTCATCACCGGCTTCATCGCTTGGTTCTTTTGGCGAACCTACTACTTGCTGCGCCTTCCCGGCCTCGATCGCAAGGTTCGCGTCGCGTTCGACTGGACGCTCGATCTGATCTTTCCGCGCGACACGGCCGAGCTACGCTTCGGCGAGCACGAAGGGGATTCTCCGCAACGATGAAATAGCCGCGCAGCCGTAGAACGTTTCAAGATGCTCCGCGAACCGATCGAGCGCCTCATCCGCGATCCCAAAGAGTTTACCGGCCAGGTCGGCTTCCCCGAATCCTCGGAAATCCGCATCTACGACGAAACGCTGCGCGACGGTGAGCAGATGCCCGGCGTCTGCTATACGCCGGTGCAAAAGCTGGAGATCGCGCGAGCGCTCGCGGGCGTTGGCGTTCACATCATGAGCGTCGGGTTTCCGGCGGCATCGCAGGGCGACCGGCGCACGCTGCAGCTCGTGATGGGGGCAAAGCATCGCGGCGAGCTGGGCGACGTCGAAATCGTGGTGATGTGTCGCAGCAATCGCAACGACATCGACGTAACCGTGAAGACGCTACGCGACGTCGGTGTCGATCCGCGCGAGGTAACCTTCTTCATTTTTACCAGCGGCAGCGATCTGCACCTGAAATATAAAATCGGCAAGATGCTGCTGCGTTACGAAGGGCGCGACGAGGGCGAATGGCTCGACCTGCCGCTCTCGTTCTATCGCGCGGCGAACATTCGGCTGCAGTGCGACGCCATCGCGCATGCGCGCGCCTGCGGGATCGAGCGCATCGAGTTCGGCGCGGAAGACGGCAGCCGCGGCGACGTGGATTACTTCATCGAATATTTCAAAGCCGGCTTAGCCGCCGGGGGAACTCGCCCGGCGTGGCCCGACACGGTCGGGACGCTGACGCCCGAGGCGACGCGCTGGTACTGCTCTCGAATCGTCGAGGCGCTGCCGGCAGGCCTGCCGATCGTCGCGCACCTGCACAACGACTACGGGCTGGGCACGATCAACGCCATCACGGCAACGTCGTGCGGGTTTAAGGTCATCTCAGTAACGGCGAATGGCTACGGCGAGCGCGCCGGCAATGTGAAGCTGCACGAGTTCGTCGTCGCCTTGCGCGTGCTCTACGGCATCGAGCTCCCAAACTTCAAGTACGAGAAGCTGCGCGAGCTCGCTCGATTCATGGAGCGGATGAGCGGCATCCCGATGCAGCAGCACGAGCCGATCGTTGGCGCGAAAGTCTTCGCGCACGAGTCGGGCATCCATACGCAGGCGATGCTCATCGACCGCCGCATGTACGAGGCCGTTCCCGCCGAGCTGGTCGGTGGCGGCACGAGCTGGGTCTTTGGCAAGCACACCGGCGCCGCACTGGTGGAGGACACGCTGCGGCGCGAGCGCGATCGACTCGCCCGCGCAGGCGTCGAACCGACGCCCGAGCTCGCGCATCGCGTCACCGACGAAGTGAAACGCCTGCGCGAAGAACGTGCCGCGTCGAGCAGGAGCGAAGAGACGATCGAGCTCTACGAAGCCGCGATGCGCCGCCTTTCGCTCAACGAAGACGACGTCGTCGAGATCGCGATCGCGTTAGGAACGCCCGCCAAAGCGTCGTAGCTTCTCCTTTTGCAGGGAGCGCCGCGAAGCACTGTCATCCTGAGTACAACATGGCCCGGACGGCCCACCCAATACTCCATGGAAATGGCCGCTCCGCGCCTTCGCCGGAGCTATTTCCACATCAGCGGAGCGAGCGCAGCGAGCGCAGTCGAAGGACCAAGCGAGCTTCGAAAGTTCTGAGCGACGCCGAGCCGGTCGAAGCGGACTCGAAGGGCGGAGCGCGAGATAACTTTGCTCGCCCTTCGGCTCGCTACGCCTACTCAAGACTTACGAAGCTCGCTTGGTCCTTCGACTACGCGCCTCCGGCGCTCCGCTCAGGATGACAAGTTGCGTTCGATCAGGATGACAAGGTACGCTCGCTGATGTGGAAATAGCTCCGGCGAAGGCGCGGAGCGGCCATTTCCATGGAGTATTGGGTGGGCCGTCCGGGCCA
>JBARKF010000315.1:0-2819 GCA_049800655.1 Candidatus Cybelea sp. | reverse complement strand
ACCTCGCGCCATGCCGACCGAAGTCCGCGCGTAACCGAGCAGAAACTTTGCCACGCGCTGCAAGACGTGCGCGAAGGCTAAATCGGCGATCGTATCGATCGATCGGCGGCGGGCCTGCGACGATGCGATCAGAAAGCCCAGTGCAAGCTCGGCGTCGTTGCGCGCAGCGTGGACCACGGCCTCGCTCGGCAACGTGATAATTGTCGCGTCGGTCAGTGCTTCGGCGCGCGTCGTCGCGCCGCCGCCATCGAAGGTCCCGCTTTCGTTGAGCGTGTCGTGCGTCAAGCGTTCGCCGATTGTGTGCGTCTTGCCGTCGGGTGAGAGCAATGTGTAGATGATCTTTCCGCTTTTCACGATGCCGAGATACGGCCAGACCTCGCCTTCGTCGAAGATCGTTTCACTCGAGCGGTAGCTGCGCTCGCCCATCTGGGCGGCAAGGTCTTTCAACGTGGCCGCTTTCGCCGTAGTGAACTGCGGCACGTGAGAGAGCAACGCTTCGCCGCCGGCGTTTTCATCGATCCGTTCGAGGCGAATCGTCCAGCGGTTTCCGCCGAGATTGCGTGCATCCCAGGAGAAACGCCCGGGGCGGAGTTGCGTCATCTCGTTGCGCAGCGCCCGTGGATCGGTCTCCTCGTTGATCTCGACGGCGCTGCCGATCTGCAGCTTGTCGAAGGCCTCGACGATCTGCTGGGTCTTCGTTGCGGGTGCGAGCGACCGGGCGTCCAGCGTCACCGCAGCAGTTCGATTGGTGGGCATATCAAGCTCGTTTTAGTGACCGCCCGCGAGGGCGCCTGCCGGGAGCGCGAGCGCGTGCGAGGAATACGCCTCGCATGAGCGTTGCATTGAAGGATGCCGAAATCGTGATCCTCGCCGGAGCTCGGACCCCGTTTGGAAATCTCGGCGGCGCGCTGGCCGACCTTTCTGCGACGGATCTTGCCCTGGCGGCGGCCGAAGCAGCGATCGAGCGCAGCGGCGTGTCGCGCGAGTCGATTGACGAAGTCGTCTTCGGCAACGTCATCCAGACGAGTGCCGACGCGATTTATCTGGCTCGCCACGTCGGCCTGCGGGCCGGCCTGCCCATCGGTGTGCCTGCGCTCACCGTAAATCGCCTCTGCGGTTCGGGGCTTCAAGCAATTCTGTCGGCGGCGCAGTCGCTGGCGCTCGGAAGCGCGACCTACGCGCTCGCCGGCGGCGCTGAGAACATGAGTCAAGCGCCGCACGTCGTTCGCGGTGCGCGCAAAGGATTTCATCTCGGTCAAAACGTCGCATTTGAGGATTCGCTTTGGACGGCGCTCATCGACTCGTACGGTAACACGCCGATGGCGATCACGGCCGAAAACCTCGCGAAGAAGTACGGCGTATCGCGCCAGGAGTCGGATGAGTTTGCACTCGTGAGCCAAGAACGAGCGCTTGCGGCTCAAGGCAACGGCTATTTTGCGGAAGAGATCGTGCCGGTTGACGTTCCCGGACCGAAAGGCACGACCGTTCGGATTGACAAGGACGAAGGACCGCGCCAGGGTTTGACGATGGAGAAGCTCGCGAAGCTTCCCGCCCGCTTCGTCAAAGACGGCGTCGTGACGCCCGGGAATGCGAGCGGGATTACCGATGGCGCTGCAGCCGTCGTATTGACGACGCGCAAACGCGCCGAGGCCGATGGCTTGCCGTGGATCGGCCGCCTCATTTCTGCCAGCGTCGTCGGCGTCGACCCGGCGATTATGGGGATCGGACCA
The DNA here is from genome assembly GCA_049800655.1 of Candidatus Cybelea sp. GTDB lineage: Bacteria > Vulcanimicrobiota > Vulcanimicrobiia > Vulcanimicrobiales > Vulcanimicrobiaceae > Cybelea. The sequence goes on along the minus strand of JBARKF010000315.1, from coordinate 1,089 downwards.
GCGTTCTCGATTCCCAAAGCGTTGCAGAGCGGCGGCGTCGCCATGAACGACGTTGCCGTCGTCGAGATCAACGAAGCCTTTGCGCCACAAGTAATTGCGTGTCTGCGCGAGCTCAACAACGATGCTTCGACAAGCTCGGCACAGGCGAAGTTGAACCCGCACGGCGGCGCGATTGCGCTCGGTCATCCGCTCGGCGCATCTGGGGCTCGACTCGCGCTCACCACGCTCCACGAACTGCGCGAACGCGGTGGCGGATACGGCCTCGCGTCGGCTTGCATCGGAGGCGGACAGGGCATCGCGGCCCTCTTGAGTGTGGAATAAGTTCTTTGACGCAGTCGCGGTCGTCGCGATCGCGTTTGTGCTGTGGAAGATGTTCCTCGCACCACGCACGTTTAGCGCTCCGGGCGTCTTCCCCGCACCGCACGCGGTCTATCCGCTTCTCGACGGCGGGACGTTTCGCGTTGCCGATCAGCGCGGCCGCGTGGTTTTCCTCGACTTCTATGCGAGCTGGTGCGGGCCGTGCCGGATCGAGCTTCCGCTCGTGGAGCGGTGGCGGCAGAGCCATCCCGATGCCGACGTCGTACCGATCGACGTCGGCGAGGGACGCCCGGTAGCGACCGACTTCGCTCGCCGCTACTCGCTGCAGAACGTCGCCCTCGATCCGTCGAGCAATGCGCGAGCGCTCTTCGACGTCGAAGGCTTCCCGACGATCGTCGTCATCGATGCGACCGGTCACATTCGCGCGAAATGGGTAGGCCTCAACCCGGCGATCGGCTTGGCGCTGACCAACGCACAAGCCCATCTGTAGACCCTGCGAGTCGAAATATGATCTCGCGGGCCGCCCGCTCGCCCGAGATGACGGCACCGTTGACGTAACCCATTTGGCGATACGACGTCTGCTCGCCGGCGAAGAAGACGTTCCGTTCCGGCACCGGCTCGATGCCGGCAAACTGCGTATATTGGCCAACGCCATAGTACGAGTAGGCGCCGTGGTGCCACGGGTCGTGCGCCCAAAGGTCGAGATAGGCGACGCCCGTGTACTCGGCCGCGACTCCGGGATAGATACGATCTAGCCGGCCAACGTAATCG
>JBARKF010000314.1:0-2844 GCA_049800655.1 Candidatus Cybelea sp. | reverse complement strand
GAACGCGCCTGGTCGGTGGTGCCACGCGCGTGTCGCCTGTCGGGCTCGCCAAGCCTCGTTCGAAATCCGTAAACGCGGCGATTAGCTCCGGCGCCTCAAAAGCCCGATTGCGCCGCCCAGCTCGGATCGATGCGAGAATATTCGCATTGACGAGACGATCGACGGCCTGGTTCGTGGCAAGGAAGCCTCGACCGATAAGCGCTGCGGCGCTGTTCACGGTCAAGATGGGTAGCGCGGGCAATTTCTGGAGAAGGATGTCCGTCGCGGAGCCGCGGCGCACGCTGCCTAGGCGCTCGCGCCAAGACTCCTCCAACTCGTCGACCCGCCCTTCGAACGTCGTCGCGTCCAGCACGGAACGCTGCGCCGCCGACGCGAAGCGTCCGACCCACAGATTCAGGCCCTCATGGGCAGCCTTGCTGTCCGGTGCCCCTTCGTAACGCGTGGCGACTAGACCGCCGATGTAATCGTCCGCCCACGTGGCGAGCACTAATGAGATTGGAGGCAGCGCGCGCAGTGCGAGGCCGCGGCGCCGTAAGACGAGATGGATCAAAGCGCGTCCGACGCGACCGTTACCGTCGACGAATGGATGGATCGTCTCAAATTGCGCGTGCGCGATCGCGGCCTGCGCGACAGCCGGAAGCTGGTCGTCGTTACAGAACCCGCACAAATCTTCCAAAAGCGGCTCGACCTGATCGGGTGGGGGCGGAACGAAGGCCGCACTGCACGGATTATAGCCGGTGCCGTCAATCCAATTTTGAACCGTCCGCAACCTGCCCGCATGCTTACTGAGGTGACTGTCAGCGAGTAGACGCCGGTGAACCTCGAGCAAAACATCGATGGTGATAGGGTCGCCTTCGCCGATGGCCTGCGTACCAAAGGTCATGGCGTCGATGTTGCCGAGCACCTCGACGGCCGTCACGTCAGTTGGGGCTTCGCCAAACTCTCGCGCGGCATCCGCGCGGAGCAATCGGCGCGCGCCAATTTCGAGGCCTTCGATGCGCGACGACGCTACGGACTCGGCGCGCAAAAGCAGGCGTGCGAGCGCCTCGGTGTCGGTAAGCGCCCGCGCGCGTGCGTTGAGCCGCGTGATCGCGCGTTCTGCATCCGCGACGTCGGCTGCGACATCCCCGTCGAGCATGATCGATCGGCCGGCTAACGTATCGGGGAAGTACACGCGGTAGTCGCACGAACGGCGGTCTTTGCGCGAGAGACCGCCTACGTGGGGAGCCGGCTCCCAACGGCGGATCTCAAGATAAGCCATACCTGTATTTCAGGTTACCACATAACCTGAAATAAGCCGAGCACTTATTTTAGGTTTTGCTCGGTTCGCCGGGACCCAGGTCAACCGCGCCCAAAGGGCGAGCCGCAGCCCGGCCTAGTCCGGGACTTAGGGCATAGGGACCTTGTAATGGACCGGATTTTCGTCGAGCAAGCTGCCGCTGGCCCAAGCAGCAAACCGAGGGGTGGGGCTCGAATCCGAGCCTAGGCATCTGGCTCTCGGCCTCATGGTTACTCGGGGCGCTCAAGACTCGTAATAGGCAAGCCCGAGTTGCTAGCGGGCGGGCAGCCGCTTTGGCAGTTGGAGGACACGTTGGCCCGCGAGATCGTCGTGCACTTTTCCGACGGCACGACATTGACCCTGAGTCATCTACACGAAGCCGAACTTAGCGACGCCCTTTCCAAAGGAGCGCGTGTCGTCACGCTCCGCGACAATACAGGCGCACGTAGTCTCGTGAACACTGCGCACATCGTACGCGTCGAGCTTCGCGGTTAGTCGCAATGAGTACAGCGCGAGAGGCGCGGTAGGTCCGGGGCAGTATGATAGAGGCGAAATCACCGGATGTCCCAGTATCGGAGGCACCACCCTCGCCACAGTTACTAGCTCAGCGCGATGCCTGGGTTAGGCGCCTTATGGACTTCAGCCGACGCAACCGCCTCATCTATTATCGCGAGCTCAAACGCGGAACGCTCCAGCTCTCTTCAGACCTGTCGCATGACCCAGTTACGAGGCTCATCGCAGGCGAAACGCGCACGCTCGCTGACTTCTTCGGCGACGAACTGACTACGACGGAGAATGCAAAAGCAAAAGAAATCCGTTCGGTTGCCAAGGGCAACGAAGAAGAGCGTGGGCTTCAGACGCTATTTGTTGCCTTAGGCTTCGCGAATTGGAAAGCCAGCGACGACGGAAGTCCTGCGAATGCTCCGATTTTTCTCATGCCTGTTTCCATCGCGGCCAACGAGCGAACTGGGCAAATATCACTCAAGCGGTCTGGTGATCTGATTATTAATCGCGTGATGCTGGCTAAGCTTGAGGACGAATATAATATAAAAGTTAACACCTCTTTCTTTGACGAAGAGGAAGCGCGTGACAACTTACAGGGATTATACAATCGAATAGCTACGGTCGAGCTCGCCGCCGTACCCGGCTTCAGTCCATGCCCGAAGTGCGTTTTAGGTAATTTTGATTACCAAAAGATGGCAATGGTCGAAGACCTTCGGAGTAACGAAGCAATGCTGGCCGAGCATGAGCTGGTCGCTGCCATCGCCGGCGATGAGCAGGCGCGCGCCCAGATAGCCGCCTCACAAAGAAATATCGATGCGCGCGAGCTTGACAGTATTCCCCCGCGGGACGAGCCTTTTGTATTAGGCGCTGACGGCAGCCAGCAAGTCGTCTTGCATTCCGCAATACGGCACCCGACGCACAGAGTGATCATTGGCCCGCCGGGAACCGGCAAGTCGCAGACCATTTCGAACATGATTGCCGCGTTCATCGCCCGGGGGAAATCAGTTTTATTTGTCGCTGAAAAGCGGGCCGCTCTTGAAGTTGTCTACAAGCGACTCGAC
>JBARKF010000313.1:0-1522 GCA_049800655.1 Candidatus Cybelea sp. | reverse complement strand
ATGGTGATGCCGCGCTCGCGCTCGAGCGGATTGGAGTCGAGCACGCGCGTTGCTACCTGCTGCCCTTCGCGAAAGACGCCGCTTTGCTTGAGCATCGCGTCGACTAAAGTCGTCTTGCCATGATCGACGTGCGCGATGATGGCGACGTTGCGAATGTCCGAGCGAGTCCTCACGTCGGCTGGTTCGGCGGGAACCAAAGGCGCGCCTCGAATCACCCCTCGCATGCGTGCCGCCCTCGCCATCGCTTGTCTGCTTCTTGTTACCGCCGTGATGCAGGAGCCATCGCCGGGCCCGAGTCCTGCGGCGTCGCCGGCCGCGAGCGTCTCACCGCCCGTAATGGTCTCACCCGCTCCGAGCACGTCGCCGACACCGACACCGGCTCCGACGCCGACACCGGCTCCGACGCCGGCTCCGACACCGACGATCCTGATGCTGCCGCCCGATGCGGCGCCGCAAATTCTTTGGGTGCAGCTGAGCTCGACGACGCCGCGAGCGGGCGATGCGCTCGCCGTTACGGTGTTGGCGTCGTCAAACGTCGCAAGCGTTGAGTTGCGCGTCGGCGGCTACGGCATGGGCATGACGAAGACCGACGTCGGACACTTCGAGCTGACGACGCAGGTGCCGAGCCTGCCGTTCTTCGTAAGTCACAACGTCACGCTGCAAGTCATCGCGCGAAACACGGCCGGCGTGCCCGTCGAGCAGGATGTGGCGATGCGGGTTCGTTAAGGCAAGCTTATGACGAAGGCACTCGCGGCGATCGCCCTTGGCGCGACGCTCCTTCCCTGCGTCTCGCGTGCCGCCGAGATTCCGGAGCGCGTCCACCGCGAATATTTGATGGGCGCGAGCAGCGTGAATCTTGCGAGCGATCCCGCCCGGATCCCGCTTGCCGGCACCGATTGGTTCGGCCACTACCGCTGCCCCTACGTTCGCGTTTTCGTCAATGGGAAAGGCCCGTTCACCTTCGTGTTCGATACGGGCTCGAACGTCACGACGCTCAGCACAAAGGTGGCGAAACTCGCATCGGCGGCAATTATCAGCCACGTTCCGGGCCACCACGCGATTGCTCGCGCGGATGAGCTGCGCGTCGGCGGTATCACGATGCGGAATTACTACGCCGTTGTCGAGGACGGCGACGACCTCGACGGGATCTTAGGTTTTAACTCATTCGGTCGAAAATACCTGACGTTTGATTTCGCTCGCAGAGAGCTCATCGTGAGCAGCCGCCCCGTTGCGCTGCGCTCCGCCTTTTGGCCGCCGTACACGCTCGAGAAGCATCTGCCCATGGTGGACATGTCTATCGATGGCCGGCGCCTTCCGACGCTTCTCGACACCGGTGACGATGCATTCGGCTGGGAGGCGACGTCTAGCGATCTCGCGGGCCTGACGTTCGATCGTTCGCCGCTGCCCGCGGGGGCGGTCTTCAACGGCGAAACCGGAAAAACCGAGACGACGATAACGTCCGTCGACGGCGTCCTCACGCTCGGGCCCATGCACGCCGACCGTCCGGCGGTCGCGATCAACG
>JBARKF010000312.1:0-13843 GCA_049800655.1 Candidatus Cybelea sp. | reverse complement strand
GTGCAGCACCGCCGCCGCCTCTGCCGCCGCCGCCGCCGCCGCGTCCGGCCGATGCCACAGCCGGCTGTATTGCGAAAAGAATTGCCATTAACAAACAGAGATATTTCATATTATTTCACCACCTTGTCGATGCGCCCGAGCACGCTTACGTACGTTCCCTTCTTCGTTGTGAACGACAGCACCATGCTGTGCGGCGCTACCTTCGCCGTCGTCAGGGGCATCGGTTGATAGTCATCCGTATCGTTTAGGTAGACCGTTCCACTTCGGAAATCGAGCGGGCTGGTTTCGCCGGATTGCACCAGCGCCGCGCTCGTCGGTAAACAGACCACCAGTTTCTCCTGATGCGAGCACGCCGCCCGGTTTATGACGAGCGTGCCTTTTCCATCCGCCGACGTCACATAGAGCGCGCTATGAATGATCTTGATTTCGACGCCGTTGTACGTGTTCGTATCGCCGGAGGTCTGCTTGATCGTCATCGTACCCGTGGCGCGGGCTGCCGTCTTTGTGGAACCGAATGCTAGCAGGGTGAGCAGCGCCACGAGGGAGGCCGGGCCGGCCTTGTATAAATAAGATTTCATAAGCTCCCTTACACCTCCCGAGACCTAAAATTCAGGGGGGTCCTAGCCTTCGGCAACCGGGGCCGACTTACTGCCATCCGGCGCCCGGCGGCCGCGCCTAGGCCGTCCAAATGCTCCCGAACGTCATCGAAGCGCTTCAGGCTTTCTTCATGCCCTCGCCATAGCATGACAGAGCGGTCTGAGATGCCGTGCGTGGCGAGGTGGCAGTGTCTGGGGGAAACTGGTCGAGCGCCGCGGCACCTCAGCCGCTTTTTTGTTTGCGCAAATGAGAGCGGGTGCGCCGGTTGGGACTCCAGCGCACCCGCAGAGGACAAGCCTAGATCACCCTGTCAGTGATCGCGACTCGCCTATCCCTCCGAGAAGACACCTTCTGCAGGATCGTCCTTGAGCGCCGCGCGCAGAACCAGGCGCAGCTCTTCCCACCCGCGGTAACCGTGCGCCGAAACGGCGTGCTCGAGCGCGGCCGCCAACACCTCGTCTTCAGTTCCGCAGATGCGCAGCGAGCAGCTGCTCTGGCTGTCAAACTCGCGGCAGTCGATATACTTGCGCGTTCGTAATTTCGTCGGCACGGAATCGCATGGTACCGTGGAATCGTCAAGAAATCGTCAAGCTTGGCTTCGTACGCTACGTGAAGGCGGTCGCACGGGCAGCGTGAGCATGAAGGTGCTGCCGATGCCGACGTCGCTGATGACGGTAACGTCGCCGCCGTGACGGCGCGCGAGGGCGCGCGCGATTGCGAGACCAAGCCCCGATCCGCGCGGTAGGCGCGCAGGATCCGCGCGCCAAAAGCGGTCGAATATTCGCTCGCGGCTCTCCGGAGCGATCCCGATGCCCGTATCGCGTACGGCTATTTGGAACTCCGAGCCCTGTCGCCGGTTTTCGACCGTGACGCGTCCTCCTTCCCGCGTATATCGCAGCGCGTTCTCGATCAGATTCGCAACGACGCGCTCGATCTGGTCGGGATTGCCGAAAAGCATGGCCGGACGTTCGGTCGCGAGCTCAAAGGTGATTCCGGCTTCCGCAAAACGCCCACGGTACTGACCGGCGAGCTTGCGCAACGTTTCGTCGAGGTCGACGAGGAAGAGCTCGCGTTCGAGCGACTGATCGGCCGACGTTAATAGGAGAAGATCGCTAGCGAGGCGCGACATCTGCTTCGCGCCGTCGGCAATGGTTTCGAAGCGGGCTCGATCGTGAGCCGGATCGCGATCCGAATCGCGCAACGCGGCGTCGGCGCTTGCTGCGATCACCGTCAATGGACCGCGCAGTTCGTGCGACGCGTTGTCGGTGAATTCGCGCAGCACCTGGAAGCTCTGCTCGACCGGCCGCACGGCTCGGCGGGCAAGGGCGAGTCCGCCGACCGCCGCACCGACGACTGCCAAGAGCGTGCCGATGAGAAGCCCGGTGTCGAGATAGCGCACGGCCGCGCGCTCTTGGTCGCTCCATTCGCTCGCGACGATCGTGCCGACACGTTGATGGGTCCGCGGGTTCTCAATCGGTATCGACACGCTATCGAAGAGCTTCGACGACGCTCGCGCCGGCGGCGGTGATCCTTGAGTTGCGAGCAGATGTCCCGCGCGATCGAACCATTGCAGGCCCTCGTCGCGCGTCATCAGGAGTGCGGTGTTCGCGAGATCGCCTCGGTCGACGCCTAGCCGGCTGGTAAAGACTACGCTGCGAATGCCGGCACGCGCGAGGTCGTGCAAGCGCACCGTGGTCTGTTGGTCGATGATCGCGACGAAGGTAAACCGCACGGCGATCGCCGCAACCGCGAACATCGCGGCAAAGGCGGCCAGATAGGAGAAAAGGAGCCGGTACTCCAGCGCGAGCGGCCGGGAGCCGTCAGGAACCGAGGTCTGCAAGGCGGTAACCCATGCCGTAGACGTTTTCGATTGGATCCTCCACGGCGCCAACCGCGCGCAATTTGCGGCGAAGGTTGGTAATGTGCGTCTTGATGGAATCGCGTCCGCCGTCGTCGTTGAAGATCGTTACTTTCTCGCGCAGCAACCGGCGGCTGAAAACCTGCAACGGGCTGTACATCAAGGCTTCAAGAATGGTGTATTCGCTGCCCGTGAGCGGCACCGGCCGGTCGTCATACGTCACAACACGGCTGCTCGGATCGAGGCGAAGACGACCGCGCTCGACAACGGGCTCTCGCACATCGCCCTGGCGGCGCGACACGGCCCGAATTCGCGCCGAGAGCTCGGTCAAATCGAAGGGCTTCACGATGTAGTCGTCGGCGCCGGCATCGAGCGCGCGAACTTTGTCGCGCACGTCGTCGCGCGACGTAATCATGAGAATGAAAGCTTTGGATTTCTCGGAGCGCAGTCGCCGGCAGAGTTCGACGCCGTCGAGTCCCGGCAAGAGTATGTCGAGCAGGACGACATCGTAAACGTCGGTCTCGGCAAAATCGAGCCCGGCGCGGCCGTCTTCGACGACTTCGACCGCGTGGTGCTGCCGGCGCAAGTCCTCAGCCATCGCACGGCTGATGCGCGAATCGTCCTCGACGATCAAGATTCGCATAGCGGTTTGCTGTTTCTACTCGACCCGCAGCGGCGCTTCCTCGACTTCTTTAACGCCCGCCGTATTCCGTGCGATAAAATAGAGTTCGTACCAATGCCGCCGCGAGAGCGGGGGCAGCTCCAAGACGTGCGTGCGAAAGCGATAGATTCCGGGCGCAACGTGCGTGCTATTGATGGAAAAAGCGGCCGTTCTCACCTCCACCGAGGCGACGTTGCTGCTCGTGACGATCGCTCCTTCGAACCAGCTGCCGGGCTCGATCGTCAGGGTTGAAACCCACATGCGAACGATCCGGGGCGGAGCGCCTGGGACTGCGATGGGCGGCGTCGGCCAGGCGCCCGGCCTTTTCGCCGAGACGATGAGGTTTGAGGGAACGGCAACCGGCTGAGACGAACATCCAGCCACTAATAAACACAAAACCCCTCGCAACAGCGCTTGAAAGACGCTATGGAAAGGGCTGTAAGGCGATTGTAAAAATGGCGGCCGGTGCATGAAGCTGGCGAGTTTGCATTCCCCCCGCGAGCAAATCGCGCCTCTCCTGCCCGCGCTGGAACCCCAGCTCGAGCGCTTTAGTGCGCCGAGCACGCTCGATTGGTTGGTTACGGTCGCGAGCATTTGGATCGTGACTGGACTCTTCATTGACGCGCACGAGCACCTATTTCTTGCGGTCGAATCGTTCTTTAATCCTTGGCATCTGACCATGTACAGCGGCGGAATTTTCGCGGCAGCCGTGCTAGGTGTAACGATTGCGCGCAACTCTCGTCGCAGCGGCTCATTTTGGCGAGCCATCCCCTTTGGGTACACGCAAAGTGTCCTTGGCGTTGCAGCACTGCTGCTCGGCGGGGCGCTCGACGCCGTGTGGCACGCGGTTTTCGGATTCGAGCACCAGCTCGATCTGCTGTTGAGCCCACCGCATCTCTTCTTGCTGACCGGGCTCTTTTTCTTGATCACGGGTCCTTTGCGCTCCGCACTGCGGCGCCCAAACTCACCGAATCTGATCGGTGAGCTGCCGATGCTGATCTCGCTCGGTCTGGCCTTCCAAGTCATCCAATTCGTTACGCAATACGGTTTCTATCCGGAAGCGCTGATGCGCGACCATCCGTTGTCGCAATCGGCCTTCCCACGCGAGCAGTTCGTCCTCTCGGTGTTCTTGTTTTATCGACAGGCGCTCGAGCTTTCGATCGTCGTTTGGCAGAGTCTGCTGCTGGCCGCCGCCGCGCTATACCTCTGCGTCTACAAACAGCTGCACTTCGGAGCGCTCATCGTCGTCTGCGTCGCCGTGAAGCTTTGGGTCGGCGGAGAGCTCTCCCGAGATCTGCCGGAGCTGTTGTTGGTGATTCTGGCGTCGGTCGCGGCGGGCATCGCCGGCGATCTGATCGTTGCGAAGCTTCGTGCGTCGCCACGGAACCCAAATGCGTTCCGGCTCTTGGGTTTCACCGTCCCATCGGTCTATCTCTCCGCCTATTTTGCCTTCGCCGTTCCGATGTTCGGAGGGACGTGGTGGGACGCGAGCTTCGTCTTCGGCTCGATCGCTGCAGCAGGGCTCGTGGGGCTCTGCATTAGTCAGCTCTTCTTAGCGGGATCTGAGGCGGGCGTCAGCCCGGCGTGAAGCTTCACCCGAGCGTCTATCTGGCGGCGCTCGCAACCGTCGGCGCGCATTTGGCTTTCTGCCATCGCTTCGGATTGTATCGCGACGAACTCTATTTCATCGACTGCGCGAAGCATCTCGCCTGGGGCTACGTCGACCAGCCGCCGCTCGCGCCGTTCGTGACGTGGCTCACCGCACCGCTCGGCTACCCCGTGTGGGGGCTGCGTTTCTTCCCCGGCGTACTGGCCGGCGTCACCGTGCTCTTCGGCGGTCTCATCGCGCGAGAGTTGGGCGGCCGAGGATTTGCCCAAGGCTTGGCTGCACTCGCTATCGCGCTCGCGCCGGGATCGGTCGGCGTCGCGTATGGCCTGTCGACGGAGTTTCTCTCGCCGGCCGCCTGGACCGCCTTGATCTATCTGACGCTTCGGCTGGTCAAAACGCAGGAGACTCGGCTCTATATTCCCATCGCCCTCGTCGTCACGCTTGGAATGTACGCAAAATACTCGATCGCCGCGTGCGCCGCCGCCTTGGCCGTCGGATTGCTCGCTACCGGGCACGTCAGGCTCTTGCGCTCGCGTTGGTTGGTGCTCGGCGTCGCGTTGACGGCGTTGCTCCTCCTGCCCAACGCGCTCTGGCAGTTTCTTCACGGTTTTCCAATGCTCGAAGTGCTGCACAACGACCAGCTCAACCGTCACGCACTCGCCAACGGCATCGCCGACGAATCGAGGGATCGTTGGATCAACGCACTCTACATGCTAGGCCTGCAGCTCGCCTATCAAAATCCGCTGCTCACGCCTATCTGGGTATGGGGTTTGGTCTGGCTATGGCAAACGAAGCCGTACAAATTCCTGACCGTCGCCTATCTTCTCTTGCTCGGCGTGTTAATCGCGACCATCGGTCGCGGCTACTATATCGAAGGCGTTTATCCCGCGCTCTTTGCCGCGGGCGCGGTTGCGATCGAATCCGCGCTGAATGCCAAGCGGGTTGGCTGGAGAGTAGCGATCGTCGCCGGCGTCTTTGCGGTGAGCCTGCCGACGTTGCCGCTCGCTCTTCCCGTGCTGCCGCTCCCGGCATACATGGCCTACGAGCGCGCGATCGGTCTGAGCCGTCCGGCGCCGCCAGACGGCAAGCATCATCTCATCAATCCGATCTTTGCCGATCAGCTTGGTTGGAAAACGATGACGCAAACGGTGGCGGGTGCGTATTGGTCGCTTCCGGCGCGAGAACGCAAGATCACGGCGGTCTTCGCCGACCGCTACGCTTATGCCGGAGCGCTCAACTACTATGGATCGCGCTATGGTTTGCCGACCGTTATCAGCCCGAACAACTCGTATTATCTCTGGGGAACGCGAGGCTACAGCGGGCGTTCGGTCTTGGCGGTCGGCGCGACCGATTATTGGCTGTTGTTGCATTGGTTCGGCAGCGTGCGGCAAATCGCGGTCTATCGCAACGATTACCGCTGGGTCCTTGAGGGGCCGTTGCCGATCTATCTCTGTACGCACCCGCGCGTGCCGCTGGCCGCGATGTGGCCCGCTTTGAAGTATTACGGCCTCTAGTGAAGGATTCGCTTGGGCGCTAGTCTCACGTTAGTTGATATGGAGAACGTTCATGCCGAACGCTCTGCCGGGTGGTCGGTGCTCTGTTACGTCGCACTCCTGATCGTCGCGACGATGCTTACCCAAGGGATGCCATCGTTGGCGGATAGGCCCGCCCAGGCGGCGTTGGCAATCGATACGCACCGGTTTGCCCTGACCTGCGCTGCGTGGCTCACCTTTCCGGCGGTGGCGTTTTTTCTCTGGTTTCTCGTCGGCCTGCGCAGCTACCTCACGAACGCGCCGGGGCAACAAGAAGGGCTCGCGACCTTCGCGTTGATTGCGGGCGTCGTCATGGTGACCATGTCGTTGTTGGCCTCAGCGTTGCTGACCGCCGTTGCGTACCCATCGCCGGACCTGTTCAGAGCATACGGAATCAGCGGTGTGTTCGACGTCTTCTTTTTTACACAGAGCGGTCTCGGATACGCTCCCGTCGCGATCTTTATCTTTGCCGCCGCGCACAGCATGCGCCGCCACGAGCGCGCCCCGGCGTGGCTCGCGTGGCTTGGATATCTCGCCGCGTTCGGCGCCGCGATCGCGACGTTCTCCATCTTCCTCGTCGATAGCATAACGGCACCCGCCCAACTCGGACCCCAATATTTCGGTGCCATTCCAAGCGCCGTGTGGCTCGTCGCGACCGGTGTGGTGCTGATTCGTCAGAAGAGCCGGGGATCGGACGTTTCGAGCACGTCGGCAGCGTCGTAGTTCGCGTTATTGACGCGCGTCGAGACCTCGCGTACCCGCATGAGGGCGGCATCCATCGGTCGCAGCACCGACGCGGCGACTTCGGGCGGTAACGGTTCGGGATCGAGCCAGAGGTCGATCGCGTCGCCGGCAAGGATTACCGGCATTCGATCGTGCACGGGCGCGACCAATGCGTTCGGTTCGCAGGTTGCGATATCGCACGAGGCGGTACCGTTACCGGGTTCCCAAAGGCCGGCAAAGGCGAACGGTTTGCCCGATTCGAGCGTGTAGTAGAACGGGCGGCGGGACGACCATTCAAAGAAACCGTCGGCGAACTCGATGCAGCGTCGTCGGATCGGCCCCCGTCGCGCGGCAATTGATTCGCCACGGATGTTGATCCGGCCGTGGATCCCCCAATGAAGCTCCTCGACGACGTCGCGGCCGTCGTTGCGCACGCCCAGCACCCGCTGTGTCGGCGCGATGTTGTAACGCGGGAGCCGCGTCTCGCTGAACTCGGGGAATCGAAAGCGCGGGAAGGCCGTCGTAAGAGCCGCAGGCTTGGCGAGCGAGAATCTACCGCACATAACTAGCCAGTCCCGGTGATTCGAGCGACGATGGTTTCGACTTTCACCAGCCGCGTCTTCGTCCAGCGATCGTGCAACAGAATGCGTCGCCAGAAAAAACTGAGCGGGATGATGATCCACGAGAGGAAACCGACGATTAGGTATCGGGCGATGGTTTGTAGTGCGCTCGGCTTACGAAAATCGGTCGTGACGACGCGCAGGCCGCCGATCAGCATGCCGAACGTCTGGCCGGCAACGATGACCAGCACGGCGAGGTAGACCGGAAACCAGAAGAAAAAGCCGAGCCGGCTCACCGCCGCCATGAGAGCATCGACCGATAGAGGCACGTCCTGATCACCGACTCTCAGGGCGACGCGGTGCTCGCCGAGAACGAACGGTCCAATCGTTGCGATGTCGGTGGGCTCGGGTGACGGCGTCGCCGCCGGCGTGGCCGCCTCCGACGGCGTCGCCTTGACGCTGGGGTGCTTTCCATGTATCGTCACCGACCCGATGACCGGTTCCGAGATGCTTACGTTGCCGGGTGACACCGAAACCCGGTTCTCGCTGCGCTCGTGGCCCACGATCCTGCCGCCGAACGAGGTGATGATCGCGCTAACGACGATCGCATCGATGCTCCACGCGGCGAAGCGGCGCCACCAACCCGCGCAATCGCGCAACTCGACGCGCGCTCGGCCGGGCGCCGGTAACTCCGGCGGCTGCTGGCCACGCTCGCGCAGAAACCAGGCTTCTGCACTAACGTACGTTTGCGACGCGACAAAGCGGCGAAGCGAGGCGATGCGGCGCGTGGCGTACGGCTCGCTGCTCAACCACTCGCCCCAGCGCAGCACCGAGTCGGCCTGGACCTCGGCACCCTGATCGGCGAACTGCTCGTAATCGACCAGTCTTCCAAACTCGTGAAACGCGGCGATGCCCATCGCACGAACCGCGGCATCGACCGAGCCGCAACAGAGCAGTCCGACTTTGTCGCAGGTGAGCGCGCAGCGCCGTAGCCAAGCGCCGAAGATCAGCGAGATGAAGGCATTCTCGTTGCCGTTCACGCTCAAGAGCGAATGAAAGCGCGTATGGCCGGCCGCAATGTGCCCCAGCTCGCGCCCGATCATAAACGAGAGCTCGTCGTCGGCGAAGAGTTCGATCCAGTGACTCGAGAGCACTAACGCGTAGGGCACGCCGAAGCCCAGCGCGACGACAGGCACGTAGTTATCTTCACGCACGAAGACCAGCGGCATCGGAATCTCGAGACCGGCGCAAGCATCGCGAACGATCGTGAAAACACGGGGATATTGGCGCTCGTGGACACGGACGCTCGAACCAAGCAACCTGCCGCGCGCCAGCGTCACGTAGACCATGGCGATAACAATGAATAGCGCCACCTGCGAGGCGCCGATCGATTCATGTAGGACGTATCCGATGGCAAGCGCCGCGGGAAGCGAAAAGAGCGCGGTCAGCCAGAAGGCGATCCGTTCGGATGGCTCGCGCAGCGAGCCAGCTCCTTCGAAGAGCGCGTGCACGTCAACGCTCTCTGACGGCCGGTCTGACGGTTCCTTTCTCGGCTTGGTGGGTAAGTGGTGATTTGGAGGACAGTTGTTTATGAAATTTTCTTATTTCCTAGGAGTCGCATTGGTCGCGACGCTCTTCCTCTCTGCGCCGGCCCCAAGCTCGGCGCAGATTACCGTGGGAGTGGGCGTGAGTATCCCGCCGCCGGCGATCCCGATCTACGCGCAACCCGCCTGTCCGTCTCCGAACTTCCTGTGGCAGCCGGGTTTCTGGTCATGGGGTCCGGGCGGCTACTTCTGGGTGCCGGGGACGTGGGTCGCGCCGCCGTCGATCGGTCTGCTCTGGACGCCCGGCTACTGGGGCTGGAACAACAACGCCTTCTTCTGGCACCGCGGCTACTGGGGCCGCACGGTCGGCTTCTACGGCGGAATTAACTACGGCTTTGGATTTTTCGGCACCGGTTTTCTTGGCGGCCGCTGGATTGGAGATTCTTTCCACTACAACACGGCGATCACGAACGTCAATCGGACCGTCATTCACAATACCTACATCGACCGAACGGTGATCCGTCAGAATAACAACAATCGCACCAGTTTCAACGGCGGCCGGGGCGGAATCGATGCACGGCCGACGCAAGAAGAAGTAACGGCGCGTTCGCGCGGTCAAACGATGACGTCGGAACAACGGTATCACGAACAAACCTCGTCGCAGGACCGGAATCACCTTTCAACCGTCAATCGGGGACACCCGAACACCGCCGCGATCTCGCACCCGTATAGCGCGACGAATAGGCCCCCGAATTTCACGCCGGTCACCAGTGCGGACCGCCAAGCGGCGCAACAGCACGTCACCAAGCAGCAACCCGAACACGGGAATCAGCAACACGGGAATCGGCCGCCGAACTAGCGTCCTGACGCTAGCTGCCTTTGGCCATGAAATAAAACATACCGACGGTGGCGCCGCCCATGAGCGCCACCGTTCCCCATCCCCAGACCCGCGCGACCGTCGAACTCGTCCACCTTCCCATGACGTGGCGGCTCGACGCAAGCCATACGACCACCGCGATGATCGGCACGGCGGTAATACCGTTGAGTATCGCAGACCAGAAGAGCGCCTTGATGGCGTCGATGCGAAGCAGATTCATCGCGATCCCGATCAGAACGCCGACGGCGATGGTGCTGTAAAAGCGTGGAGCTCGGCGGACCGGCTCGCTGAGCCCCTCGCGAAAGCGAAAGGTCTCGGCGGCGACATACGCCGAGGAGGTCGCGAGCACGGGGACGGCCAGAATGCCGGTTCCGATCATTCCGAGCGCAAAGAGCACTTCGGCGAGGTCCCCGGCTAAGGGACGCAGGGCTTGAGCCGCCTGCGCCGCCGTCGCAATTTGCCGGCCCTGCAGCGTCGCCGCCGTCGTAACGATGATGAAGAAGGCGACCGCATTCGAGTAGATCATCCCCGCGTTGACGTCCTCGTGCATGTTGGCCAACGACTCCGCGTCGGTCCCGCGCCGTGCACGGATCGTCTTTTGACCCTCTTGCTTCTCGCCTTCGATCATCAACGACGCTTGCCAGTAGAAGAGATACGGCGTTATCGTCGTGCCCAGCACTCCGACCGTCGTCGAGAGCCATATCGCATCGAAATGCAGGCGCGGTACGGCGAAAGCGACGAGCACGTGGCCCCACGGCGGCCGCACGACGAAGGCGGTGATGATGTACGCAAAGAGCGCCAGCGTGAGCCATTTAAAGACTTTCTCAAGCATTCGGTATGAGAGCCATATCTCCGCAGCGATCAAACCGATGCCAAAGAGAAAGACCAACGCTTCGGGCGGCACCGGGACGACTAAATTCGTCGCGGCGGCCATGCCGCCGATGTCCGCACCGAGATTGAACGTGTTGGCAACGATCACCAGCACCGCTAAAGAGTAAGCCAGCGCACGCGGCAAGCGCTTGAGCATGATCGCCGCGAGACCCTCGCCGTTGACCAGTGCGATGCGCGCACACATTCCCTGGATCACGGCCATCATCGGCGTCGATATGAGCGTGAGCCATAGCAACGAATACCCAGTGGTCGCGCCGGCAACGGAATAGGTAGAGATTCCCGAAGGGTCGTCGTCGGCGGCACCGGTAATCAGGCCCGGGCCAAGGTTTGCAAGGAACTTGCGAAGTTGCGTCACCGTTGCGGCAGCAGCGCAGCGATTTCACCGCCGGCAATCGCGCCTCGCACCGGTGCAAGGTTGCCGGCACGCAACGCGTCGGAGGCTTTTACAAGCGCCGTTAGCGCGACCCGATAGAGGGCTCCGCCGACGCTCACCCGCCGCACACCTACCACGGAGAGCTCTCGAAGCGGCACGACGCTATCGCCGGGGCCAATCAACACGTTGACCGGTTTCGGGGCAACGGCACGTACTACTGCCGCAATCGCATCCATGTCGGGCAATCCCGGCGCGTAGAGTACGTCGGCACCGGCTTCCGCAAAAGCCGTCAGGCGCGCAATCGTGTCGTCGAGATCGGGTCTGCCGGCGATGAAATTATCCGTGCGCCCGGTCAAGAGTATGCGGCCGCGCGCGGCGCCTGCGGCCGCGCGAACGCGACCGACGGCATCGTCGAAGTCGTGAATTGGCCGCTCGGGATCAGCGGTCGTATCTTCGATGCCAAGCCCGGCCAGGCCGGCGGCGATTGCCGCCTGCACCGTTGCGACGCATGCCTCCGGCGTCGCGCCGAAACCATCTTCAAGATCGCCGTTGACGGGTAGTCCGCTCGTCCGGGCTAAGAGTGCTGCGTGCGCGATCGCTTCGTTGCGCGAGACGGCATGACGGCCGTCCTGGCGTCCGAGCGAAAACGCAAGCCCGAGCGACGTGCTTCCCAGCGCTTCGAATCCGGCGCGCGCGAGCAGCGCCGCCGAAGCGCCATCCCAGGCGTTGGGCATGACGAAGGCTTCAGGCCGTTCATGCAGCGCGCGAAAACGTTCGTATGGTGTGGTAGACATAGCACTCCTTTTGTCATCACGTCGTAACGTCTAGAGGTCAAATACAGCGGGTCGGGTTGCGCCTGCAAGGAGCCGCGCAAGACCATCGAAGAGTTGCCGACAGCGTGTCAACGCACGAGCGCCGGCGGCACCTGCATCCCGGGGAGCGCTTTGCGGCGCTGCTCGCGGTGGTCGTCGCGCTGGTTCTCAACGTCGCCGCCTCGGTGCAGCTCTTCGAGCCGCAAAGCGCCTTCGGCTACCACCTCGTCTATACCAGCGGCTTTGAGGTTGCGACCGTCGATTCCAAGAGCCCCGCAGCAAAGGCCGGGATTGCGGCAGGCGACCATCTCGATTTTACTGCGTCGGCTCTGCGCGACCGGCTCATCGGGCTTGAGTATATGCCGGCACTTCCCGGCGAACGCGTAAGCTTCGAGCTCGTTCACCAGGGAGCGTCGCGGCCCCTGACGCTGCAAGCTGCTTTCTTGAACCCGTCGCAAACGCGCCAGGCGATCTTCTCGCCGTTGACGTCCTTTCTTCGCCTCGCCGGCTTCGTCTATATCGCCGTCGCGCTGGTCATTCTGCTGCGCCGGCCAAATCGCATGACGTGGGGACTCTTTCTCTACCTCGTTTCAGCGACCGACGCCGAGTTCTACCGGTTTCCGGTCTGGCTCTTTCCGATTGTCGAGTTTGCTTCGGTCGTGCTGAGCGTGGCGGGAACCATTGGTCTGGTGGTCTTCGCGGTGCGCTTTCCCGACGACCGGCCGATCGGATGGCGCGCCTGGATCGACCGGATCGCGATTCCGGTCGGCGCATTCTTTGCGATCCCGAATCTCGCTTGGGATGTCACGTCGCTCCTCTTCGGCCAGAGCCCGAAACCGTGGATGACGTATGGCGCGACGTTCGGCGCGCTGGCGCTTATTCTCGTCGCGGGTGTTGCGCTCGTGGCTACCGATCTCACCGTCAAGCCGTGGGAGCGCCAGCGATTGCGGTGGGTTATCGCCGGCATCTTTTTCACGCTGTTGAGCTCCGTAACGTCATGGGCACGCTACTGGTCGGCTGCATATGTATTCGCCACCGCCGACCTGCTGGTCTGGATCTCCGCGGTGCTCTATGCGCTGGCGCCGTTTGCGATCTTCTACGCCGTCGCGCGACAACGGGTCTTCGACATATCGTTTGTCGTCAGCCGCACGCTCGTCTTCACGATCGTCACTGCCACCATTTTCGCGATTTTCGCCTTGATCGAGTGGCTCGCCGGACGGCTGATCGAGCGCACCGGCGTTACGCTCGTACTGGTCGCCGGCGCCGCCATCGGCGTGGCGTTTTACCTCAGCACGATCGAATCGAAGGTCGAACAACTCGTCGAACGCACCCTCTTCCGGCGCCGGCACCAAGCCGAGAAGCATCTCGCTCGCGTCGCCGCCGGCCTTCAAGACGCTCAAAACGTAGAAACGGTGAAGAAGGGGCTGCTGCGCGAGCCGGTGCTAGCGTATTCGCTCAGTTCGTCCGCGCTCTATATGCGAGACGATTCCGGCGATTACTACAGCGACGGCACCCTACTGGATCGAAGCGTTGCGCTAAACCTGCAAGGTACGCACAAACCCGTGCGCTTGCTGGAGCTCGACGACGACGCCACTGCCGTCGAGCGCGGCGATCCGGTGCTGGCCGTTCCCGTCTTCGTGCGCTCGCGGCTTGCGGCCGTCGCCGTGTATGGGGCGCACGCAAACGGTGAAGACATCGATCCCGACGAAGTCGCGTCGCTCGCAGCGATGGGTGCAGCCGCCGGCATCGCGTACGATCACCTCGAGGCCTCCCGCGTGCTCCGCGAAGCAGCGCGTTGGCGCCGGC
>JBARKF010000311.1:0-14437 GCA_049800655.1 Candidatus Cybelea sp. | reverse complement strand
AGCTTCCCTTGGGAAGCTCTGCGTAGAACGGGCCTCCCATGCTGCTGTTCTTGCCGTCGGTGTAAAGGTTTCCCCTGTCGTCGTAGACGCAAGAGTCATAATAATAAATATTCGGAGCTGTATACTTCATCGGAAGGCCCGACGCATTGGCATAGATGGCAATGAAGCCGGAGCAGCAGCCAACGCTGCTGTAGCCGATCTCATCCGCGACGGCGAGGTTGCCGGTGGTTGGATCGATGGAGCACGTAACGGGAGCGCCATTATCCGCTGTCAAGGTCTTGATCGGCTTGATGCCACCGTGCGCGTATTCCAGGATCAATTGGGCGTCCTGTTCCGCGACATAAATGTCACCCAACTTATCCGTACAAAGTCCGGTCGGGACGTCGAGGTTCCCCAACATACCCACGAGCTGACCATCGGGATAAGAGAAAACGTAGATGTCGTCATGCGAGTAACAGCACCAGCCGGATACGTAAAGCAGATCGTCGCTTTTCGCTTGGGGCGACATCCACGATCCGTCCCGATCATCTGTTGCCGTCGCGCCGCTTTGCGGCATCGCGCCCGGCGCGCCGATTGGCGACTGCGATGCACCGCAGCCTACAAGCAATGCGGCCGCCAGGCTGATGGTGAGTGCGGGTTGAGCGAAGGTTCTCACGTGGCACCTCCAAGTAACTGAGCGAATCGCAGGCGGTGTTTTCGGGAAGACTGAGCGAGGTCCAAGCCGAGCAAGCGCGTCGAGCTGGGATTAGGGCAGAGGCGCCTGGGGATCTCGGGGAAAAAAAGCCTTTAACGCTGCCTCAGGGTCCTTTTGAGCTTGCGCGATCTCACCAAGCGGGTCGTACGAGGTGTCCACACTGGCTAAAGCACGGGCGTACGCTGCAGTCAGCGCATCCTTCCCGTCGATTTTAACGTCTGGTATTACTCCGACGCCTTCCCAGTTTGTGCCGGTGTACGGATTGCGGGTTACTGCATCGGGCACGCTAATGCTGAGATGCTCGCTCAAGAAGTAAGGCCGTGATCCTAAGCCGCTGGCTGCCCCCGCCGAAACCTGACCGATGACCAGCCCTCGACGTAAAGACTTGATGTCGTAGGCAAACATCTCACCACCCGAGATTGTACCGTGATCGATAAGCACATAAACCGGCTTACCGACGTAGCGCGGCGCAGCTACTGTTGCGGGCGTAAAGTCATGGACGGCGACATCTTTGCCTTGAATTCGTTGTACTGCGCCCGTTACTTCCATGGGTTTAGCAAAGAAATATGCGAGCAGATAGTCGACAGTGTCGGAATCTCCACCCCCATTCCCTCTGAGATCGACTATAAGCGAACTCGTTTGCCGTACGAGTTCCATCGCCGCATCGATCGTGCTTTTGGCAGCCGGCATGTCGGCAAACCCGCCAAGCGCGATATACCCGATATTTCCCGGCAAACGCGCGCTGGCATTGTACCCGTATGCGACGTACTGGAAGAAACGTTGCTGTCTCGCAAGCTCAGTTGATGTCGGCTTACGACTCTGATTTTCATCAGACTCCTCAGAAAACCAGACAATAATGTGCTTATCTTGGCCTGCTTGTTGCAGAATATTGGTTAGTGCATCGGCGAACTTCTTCTCGTCGTCGATTCCGAGAAGCTCCGACCTGTGTGCCTCTATCGAACCACGTAGTAATGTGACGCGGTTAGCATAAAAGTAGTTTCCGAGTGCTTGTTCGGCGCGCGCGAGAACCAGTGAGCGTGTTACCTGATCCCAGTCGGAGTTTTGCACTGCCTGGACTACACTTGCCGGCACGATTACGCCGCAAAGTAGACCGACGATTAGAGCTGAACGAGCGAAGGATAGTTGATGTTGAGTCACGATAGCCCTCTTATTATCTCAGCTTCAATCCCAATAACAGTGTCAGCTCAGGAGTCCCGAGAAGTTAGGGCCCAGGCGAGAAGCAAAACGGTCGCATCAGCTTTTTATTGCGCCCGGCTTTGCTTTTTATTTCGGCAATGTCGGCGTCGCTGAGTCTTGAATCATCGAGCAAGCTTAAGGCTAGCGACCTGGGCGAACGGTCAAAGAAGCGATCGAACAAATAGCGGAGTGCCGACATCGCTGCCGCGTCACGCCCGATCACTGCGTTATATAAGTACGCGCGCTCGTATTTTTCGTGCGCAACATAGCCCTTCTGTTCGAGGGTCCTCAGCGTCGTGAGAACCGTGCTGTATGCAAGTGGCGGATCGGAAAGGCAGCCCACAACGTTGGCGACGGTCGCCTTACCCTTTCGCCATAACACGTCCATCAGGCGCAGTTCATGATCCGTGAGCACACGGGATTTCTTACGCGGCATGCGTCTCCCGGCTATTACAAATGTAATAGAACTCTAGCAACGTCACAACGGTTTGTCAACTAGATTGCTAATAGTCACGACCGCGAGAGCGGCTCTCACGGAACAAACATTCATGGTGCCGACGGGTGTAACGCACGTTACCGTTGTCGCGAGTGGTGCAAGCGGGCCCGTATGGCGCAGTCGGTAGTTACTGCGCGGTCATCGGTGGCTTAGGCGGTCTGGTACACGCTACGATCGCGGTAACGCCAGGAGAGACGTTGGCGGTTTTTGTTGGCGGCGAAGGCACAATCGGCGCGCTGTGCGGCAGCCAGTACGGCAACGGCAGCGGTGGCTTTAATGGTGGAGGAGATGATGGCGTGTCGGGCTATGGCTACGACGGTGACGGTGGAGGCGGGGCGCCCGACGTGCGAGAGGGAGGCTCCGCGTTGGGCAATCGGATCCTCGTTGCTGGCGGTGGCGGCGGCCAAGGCGCCAGATATCATGGTGGCACCGCTGGTGCAGGCGGAGGTCGCCGCGGCGGCGCGGGAGGCAGCAGAGGTTCTGGACCCGTTGGCGGAGGCGGCGGCGGCGGTGGCGGCGGATCGTCATACGTTGAGCCTGGAGCGACTAACGTCAAAGACAAAAAGGGGGGCGGCGCCGCCCGGTAACGGCCAAATCGCAATTTCTTGGTAGGGACAACTATAATAATGATGGTTTCAACGTCAAGCCGAAGCGCGCTATGCGCCAGCATCGCCGCTACATTGCTCGCAGCGTGCGGCGGATCGCAGCCAATAACGGGTGCGCCTAGTACCGCGGTTCAATCGGCAACACGCTCTCCGCAGAAAGCTCTCAAGGGATACTACCTAGCGACATTCACTACTGTAGTCGGGAGTGGTCCCTCATCTCTTTGCCTTCGTTTTATGTCTTCCGGCAATTGGTCCAGCACCGGTAGCGGCGGTGTTAACGGAACCTACCTAACCTCAGGAAAGAAATTGTTCGCGTCTGCCAATTGGCTCCCGTCACCTGCGGTTTATCTGAGCTTGCTTGGGTCTGTTAACGCAAAGCAAGGCTCCGGTACATTCATCGTCACCGATCAGAACGGCGACGCAAACGGGGGCGGAACGTTCGTCATGAAGGGCGGGCAAAACAAGTCCTGTAGCTGAGGGGCGGGCGGGCGCACCCCTTTTCTAGGCAACCGTCGCCTTTTATGGGCAGGAGCGATTAAAAGGGCGAAGCCCTAGGTTCGCAAGGGATTAGGGAAGCCTATGTGCCCATCGAAGCGTTTAATCCTCGGACCAAGCTTGCTCGGAGGCGGAATCATGAACCGACGTTTTATTGGCGCGTTTTGCACAAGCGTTGCAATAGCATTGCTTGCAGCCTGCGGCGGATCGCAGCCGCCGATCGGCGCGCCGAGCGCGATGCCGCAAACCGCCGCAATCGCAACGCACGCCGAGCGCAGCGGATCGTGGATGCTGCGGGACGCTAAGTCGAAAGACCTCTTGTACGTCGGGGACATCTACGACGTGACGGTATACTCGTATCCGCAAGGCAAGCTCGAAGGTCGGCTAAACGGATTCTACGAGATCGGAGGCGAGTGTGTAGACGCCAAGGGAGATGTGTTCGTTGTAAATACATTAGGGGGCAAGATCGTTGAATACGCGCATGGCGGCAAAAAGCCAATTCAAACCTTACAGGCCACAGGGTACGAACCTGCCGACTGTGCGACCGACCCTACTACCGGGAATCTTGCCGTGACGATCTTCGGCGGCGCTAGCAGCGGCGAACTCGCTATCTACCAAGATGCGAAGGGCACTCCGACACTGTATACGGATCCAGACTTTCTGAATTACGGGTACTGTGGCTACGACGATAATGGCAATCTCTTCATCGATGGAGGTAACCAAGACCATGCAGTCGTGTTTGCGGAGCTTCCTAAGGGTAGCAGTTCCTTCCTCAATCTAACGCTGGATCAGTCCTTCAACGACACGGGCGCCATTCAATGGGATGGTAAATACCTGGACGTAGGCGATCAGAACACGTCGAATATCTACCGGTTCAGCATAAGCGGAGGCCAAGGTACAGAAGTTGGCGTTACGCAGTTGGGGGGCGATGCGCACTGGATACATAAGTTCTTCATCTTGGATCACAAGGTGATAGCACCTAACTTTTATTTTATAGGCTCACGGTTTGAATCAAACGTCTTGATTTTCAACTATCCGGCCGGGGGATCGCCCCTCAAAACCATCTCCAAAGGTGTGAAAGCATCAGAGACTGCCGTAGTCAGCAAGGCTCAGAAGTAGGAATAAAGAGATGAAGCTTCCGATTTTTGGTCGCTACATGCTATGCTGCAGCGTTGCTGCGGCAATGCTGGTCGGGTGCGGTGGATCGCAGCCGTCGATCGGCGTGCCCGGCGCGATGCCGCAAACATCGGCTCTCGCAACGCACACCGCTCGCAGCGGATCGTGGATGCTGCCGGAAGCAGCGGGCCGGGACTTACTTTACGTTTCAAACAATGCCCTCGGCACCGTTAACGTGTACACTTACCCTGAAGGGCGTCTTGACGGAACCTTGACTGGGTTCATCACCCCGTTCGGCGAGTGCACGGATACCGCCGGCGACGTGTTTATCGTCGCTTACTCCGATTCGTCGAAGAAGTCGAGCACGATTTACGAGTACGCGCATGGAGGTACGGCTCCGATCGCCACTCTGAGCGATCCCACTGTGGCTTTCGGTTGTGCCATAGACCCGGCGACCGGCAACCTTGCAGCATCCGGTGGTGGCGTCGCGATCTTCACCCACGCGACGGGAACTCCGAGATGTACTACAGTTCGCAGTTCACCTTCTTCTACTGCGGATATGACAACCAGGGAAACCTCTATCTGTCGGCCTGGAACGATCAGCACGAGAACCAAGCCCAGCTGGTTCGCTTGGCGACCGCAAGCGGTAACTTTGAACAGATCATCCTTGACGCGACCTTATACATGGATGTCGGCTTCGAGTTCTGGCCATCGGTGCAGTGGGATGGCAAGCGCATGACCGTATCCTCAGGGTCTGAGCGCAAGCCGGCCTCAATCTATCGCTTGCGCATATTGGGGAGCGCTGCGACCGTCGCCGGAATGACTGACCTCAGCACGCAGAAGGATGTTTATACTGGGCAGTTCGTCATTCAAGGTCGCACGGTCGTGGGACTCGGCAACTACACGCGAGGTGCAGCGGCTTTCCTTTGGCGATATCCAAAAGGCGGCAGTCCGTATCGGAAGCTAAACAGGGCGGCGCATAGGTACGAACTCCGGGGCGCGGCGGTTTCGATTGCGGCATCGCGTTAAGTAAATGGGCACCTCGCGCCCGCCATCCTCGATCGCATACCCGCGCTGCATTGCAACACCTTTTGCATCGCAGCTGCGCTAGCACGCCTGCATAGCAGCGCGGATCGCCGAGCACCTTAGCCTCTGGGGGGGCTTTGCCGGGTAGGCCGAAACGATCTTGGGCGCCGTGGCGTTACGGAGCGAGGAGTACAGAGATGGAGAGCTTGGAACTCGGGCGCTACGCTTTAGGCATGGGCGCCGCTTCAGCAATGCTCGTAGGGTGCGGCGGATCGCAGCCGCCGATCGGCGCGCCGGGGGCAATGCCGCAAACCTCCGCGATCGCGACGCACGCCGATCGTGGCAAGTCGTGGATGCTGCCGGAAGCGAAGGGTGAGGATCTGCTCTACGTCGCAGCCTGTGGAGGCTCTGGAGTCTCCGTCTTTTCGTATCCACGGGGGAAACTCGTGGGAAGTCTCCACGTCGCAGGCTGTGGCCTGTGCTCGAAGGCAAACGGCGACTTCTACGTTACCAGCGGAGACCACATTTACGAATACGCCCACGGCGGCACTCGGCCGATCGCAACGCTGACGGATTTTACCGGTAATGCTTTTGACTGCTCTGTCGATCCGACGACCCGAAACCTTGCCGTCACAAACCCTCAAGCCTATTATTCCGGTCCAGGGAGCGTAATGGTCTATAAGGGAGACCATCTCAAGCTAATCTACTGGGATTCAGGCCTATACTTCATCAACTTTTGCGCCTACGATGATAAGGGAGATCTTTTTATCGACGGCTCGACCTACGGTTCAAGCGACACTGGATTCGCCGAGCTTCCCAAGCATAGCCGGCGCCTACGAACCGTCACGCTCAACCAGACCTTTGCTAACGCCGGCGCCATTCGATGGGACGGTGCGCATCTGGTCGTTGGTCAGGGGAGCAGCTCGCAGCAAAGCTCGACTCTCTACCAGTTCGCCATAAGCGGAAGCGAGGGCACCGAAGTAGGTGCGATCACGCTTGACGGCGCGCTCGACCTTAGCTGGTTCTGGATTCAAGGCTCGCGAGTCATCGGCTCGGATGATTCTAAGAATGCTGACGCTGGGATCTGGAAATATCCAATCGGTGGCAACCCAATAAAGACGCTAAGCGAGGCCCCCGAGGGAGGCGTAACCGTTTCTGTCGCTCCATCCGGTTCGGGCGAATGAACAGGTCGCATTGGGGTTCGCGCGTACTGGGGGTCGCCGCAGCCGCAGCGATGCTCGAGGACTGCGGTGGGTCCAAGGGTCAACCCGCATGGACCGCGATGACGCCAATGGTTCGCGCTCCTTTAAGCGGCCCGACGCAAAGCCAGTCCTGGATGCTTCCCGGAGCTCACGCCAAGAGAGACCTTCTCTACGTATCCTTACAGTACGACGACATCGTCGTCGTTTATAACTACAGAACTGGGAACGAAGTGGGGATTCTCCAGGGGTTCAACTACCCCGCTGGTCAATGCGTTGATGCTTCCGGCGATGTTTGGGTCACGAACGAAGGCGAGTACTCAGTCGTGGAATATGCGCATGGCGGTAAACATCCACTGCGCACTCTGAACACAGATAACTACCCATTTGGCTGTTCAATCGATCCGACAACGGAAAATCTCGCAGTCGTGACCTTCAACGAATCCAGCAGAGTCGGCGATGTTGACATTTTCTCCAAGGCGAGCGGTGTCCCGATGAGTTACTCCAGCTCGTCGTGTAATGATATGTCGTCGCCCGGCTATGATAATAAGGGCAACCTCTACCTCCTCGCCAGGAACAGCTCGACCACCGTTTGCGAGCTTCCCCATGGCGGCACCGCCCTGCGGACGGTTTCGGTCGACGTAACGATCACCGCCGCCGTCGGCGTGATGTGGGATGGTAAGCACATCACGCTGACTGATGGGAACTACCAGAATACTCGGACATCCGTGATATATCGCGCCACCGAATCACACTCGGGAAACCTAAAGGTTGTCGGCAGTACACAAGTGACATGCTACGATCGCGGGAATGACCTTCACGCGCCGTTCATCGTTGGGAAAAGGAACACGCCTGTTAATCGGCAGGAAGGCGATGCCATCGTTGGGGCTGACTATTTCTGCAGCAGCGACGCGCTTGAGTTCTGGCATTATCCGGTTGGGGGGAATCCCTTCAAAACGATCGCATTGGACGAAGCGCCGAACGGCCAGGCGGTCAGCATCAGCAAGTAACGATTCTAAACCGCCCCCGTGCGCATCATGCGATCGCGAAGCCGTGGTTTGGGGGCGCCGTGTTTGTTTGGGGAGCCGATCGCCGTGCCCGGGCTAATGCGCGCCGATGCAGCCTCGATGACCATGCATCACCGCGCATAGCGAAAAACGCCTTATGTTATATAGCTTTTTTTTACGCCTCGCGAGTTTTGCAAACGGCGATGCAAAATACACGACGGGCGAGCGTTGATCGCGAGAGTTGAAAAACCCTTATTCTACAGGCGTTTTGACGTAAGCCGGCGCGCGGAGCTGCGAGGCGAGGGGGGCCTGGTTTGGCCCGTTCGCCTATGCCCGCGCCGCTTCCAAGGGGGCATAGAGGAAGCACCCCAAAACCGGCCACCCCTCCGTACGCCCTCGCCGCGCACCTCGAATCGCAAAAAGCCTTTAAAATCAGGCCTTTTTCAACTCTCGCGGTTTCCGCTGCGTGCCGTGCAAACTTTGCAGCGCCGTTTGCAAAACTCGCGACGCGTCGGAAACGCTATATGGCGTAGGAGTTTTTCGCGTCAGCCCGCGATGCATGGTCATGGGCGATGCATCGAGGTTCACTCCGTCCAAGGCAAGCCGTGCTGATCGGCGTCGATAGGCGGCTGCGATCCACCGCAGCCTACGAGCATCGCGGTGGCAATGACAGCTCTAAGCACGTGACGCTCGGTCATCATTTATAGCTTTGGTCGGACGCCTGTCGCGGAGGACGCGACGGAAACGGTTATACCACGAATGTCCCCGTTGCGTTTGAAGCCTTTAGACGGAAGTTTTTTCGTTGGCTTACCACCCGATGGATAAGACCAAAACTCCAAGACGCTGTCGTGGTCGCCTTCCGTAGAGATTGGCGATATAAATGTTCCACCTTGAAGCCAAGTCCAATAACCGTAAAAGGTGCCCGTTAAGGTTATCGTACGTTCGATTATGCCACTCGAACCCGAAACGTGAACGCGGTTAATCTGACCTGTCTGGTAAAAGTCATCAATTGCGAGATACTTCCCATCCCATTGGAGGTCTTCGAGGTAGACCCTTTCGTTCAGATTTATTGTTGTGAACGTTGCTCCGTTAAACTCTGCAAGTGCATAAGGGTTTGGTCCATTTATTTGGCCCGTTATGAACAGGTCGCCCTTGTCATCATACGCGCAGTAGTTAAATTCGCGGAAGTTGTAATCGGTGTAAGTCTTCGCCGTGCCGCTCGCGTTGGCGTATATCGCTATTGAGTAGGGGCGTTCGACAACTGCGAGGTTGCCCGTTGAAGGGTCCCAAGAACACGAGATCGCGGCGTGGGCCGACAACGTGTTGATTGGGCTCGTGCCGCCGTGCGCGTACTCAAGCACTTCATTTGTATCCTCCGTCACAAAGACATTACCGCTAGCATCTGAGCAGAGTCCCCGGGCCTTTGAAATGCCGGTTAACGCTCCGACTAACTTACCTTGAGGGAATGAGAAGACCTTAACCTTACTCATGCCGTCGGCGACGCCGTCGGCGACGTAGAGTAAGTCCTGCCCAGACGTTCCCAGCTTCACGGGAAAAGCACGATGCACACTTGCCGACCCGGCGCGATCTGGGTACGCTGCGACTGCACGGCTTTGCACCATCGCGCCTGGCGCGCCGATCGGCGGCTGCGATCCGCCGCACCCGGCCAGCAATGCCGAAGCTGCGCCGATCGCTAAGGCGTAGGGGCTAAGTCCCAAGCTCTTCATCTGCTCTGCTCCTCGATCCGTGAACGCCACGGGCCCTTCATCGTTTCGGTTTAATCCGGCCGAGCCCCTCACAGACTGGGGTTACTCAGCGTCCGGGCGCTACTTGCGCCCGACGCTGACCGTAACAGACTCGAGGCTGGCCGAACCAAAACCCGTAAATTTGTCTACACGCTTGCCACCCTTTGGATAATCCCAAACACCCAATGCCTGAGCTCCGTGGCGGCCGAGCGGAGCTAATATTTTTCCTTGATAAATCCAAGGATACCACAAGAACCTCGGGCCCCTAAGACGCGTTGTTTTTACCACGGTCGCGTTCGTGCCGGATATCTTCAAACGATAGATGGGCGGCGTACCGCCAAATGTTGATGAGTAGGTCAGGTACTTGCCGTACCACTGAAGTTGGCCGGCACCCTGGATTTTCTTGTTGATGGTAAGCTGGATGAACGCTGAGGCGCCCTTTGGCAGTTCCGCCAATGCGGCGTCTAGCTGAGGTCCAAGCCCGCCCACAAACAGGTTTCCCGAGGGGTCGTAGGCACAGCGGAATCCATCTGCGGGATTTTGATACAGTTGCGGCGCTTGACTCGCGGCCGTAAATATCGCAAGGCTGTAGCCGCTACCCGCAAAAATGACGGCGAGCTTCCCCGTGGTAGGATCGACGGAGCATCCCGCTGCGCCCCGACCGGGAAGGTCAAAAGTCGCTATGGGTGCTGTGCCCCCATGAGCGAACTCATCTATTTGACTGTCCCCTGATTCGCTGTTGCTGGCTATGTAGACATTCCCCCGGCTGTCGGTGCAAACACCGGCATTGAGGCCATCCCCAACGTTCAGATGCCCGACGATCTTTCCGTCGGGGTACGAAACTACGCACGTACCTCCGCATCCGTCAGTAACGTAGACTAAGTCACCCTTTATCGCGCTCGGTCGTATCCACGATCCACCGCGCCCGGCGGGCGTTGCGAGTGCGGAGGCTTGCGGCATCGCGCCCGGCGCACCGATCGGCTGCTGCGACCCGCCGCACGCTGTGAGCAATGCCGCAGCAGCGCCGATGCTAGCGGCGTAGCGAGCGAAATGGTTCATGTGCGATTCCTCCCAGAAGCCTGAACGGTCGAGCGACTCGGGTGGTTCGCGGCCTGCGCGCGCCATCCCAGGAGAGCGAGCGCTTTACGAGTCCACGAGCCTCTCGAAACGCTGCCGATCGAGCCTCGATCATGTTAAGCGGTGCTCGGAGCTACGACTCTAAGCGCTGCAGTGCTCCTTCGAGCTTCGCGATCGTGGACGGATGCGGGGTCGTTCCTTGGTTCACGAACGTCTTGACGACGGAGCGGCTCACCCGGGCCTCGCGTGCTACGCTGGAAACGCCGGCCGCGCGGATCTGCGCACGCAGCATATCGTACGTTTTGCGAGTATCGCGATAGATCACTGGATCCGTCGCGCTCAGCTGCTCGGCCGTGAGCTCCTCCGGCGTGTCGGTTGGATCGACAATCACCTCTTTGCCCATGTGCTCGATCGATGTGACGCGCGCCGGCCGCGGTATCGTTAGCCCACGCATTGACCCCGGCGCCGGTTCGGCGCCATCGCCGCAGCAGCGCAACAGTCCAGGATACGCGAGCTGCGCTACCTCGAGGAAGTCGAACGGATCGCACGTCTTTTGGTAGTGGTCCATGAGCTTGCGGGTCGTCAGCGTGAGCTGCGAGGTCGCGGGCAGTTCAAACCATGTTGGCGTATCCATTGGCTGTGCGAGGACCTCGCAGATCGCGTACTGCCACGCCTCGCCGATCCACCGGCGTTCGCGATCGATCGGGTATGGCGACCGGTACTGCCCGATAGTACGGGCGGACGTCTTTAGGGTGATCGGCGTTCCGTCGTTGCCCATCACGAAGAGACAATACGATTTCTCGCGCGTTCCGTAGAACCAGACCTCGCGCCGCCGCTTACGCTCGTCGAAGTTCTCCTTTTCGACCTTGAACGAGGAACCGTCGAGGTTAAAGACCTTGAGTTGGCTTTTGGGACTACCCCAAAGGCGGCAACACAAAGCACAACATCAGAAGGCTCGGTGGACCGTCCTGCCGCCTCTCCCGCGCGCGCATCCGGCTTAGCTTGCGTAGCGCGCTTGATGGCTCAGCTGGGTGCAGCCGCGCTGGGACTGAGCGATGTCGCGACGAAGGTTCTCGACCGCGAGGCCGTGTGGCTTCAGGGAGGCATTTGCACATGGAGACCTTCGCACTTAGTCGCTTCGGCCTGACGATCAGCGCCGCGGCCGCATTGCTCGCAGCGTGCGGCGGATCGCAGCCGCCGATCGGCGCGCCGGGCGCGATGCAACAACGCTCGGGGATCACAGCATCTGAATCGGTCGTGGTGACTCGTGCCACCTTGCATCGCATCTTGCCGGTATCGTACTACCGGGTGCTGTACAGATTTCGCCACCGCAGCGGGAGCGGCGCGCAGCCATCGGCGAGCTTGCTCAACGTGAACGGCACGTTGTACGGCACGACGGCGTTCGGCGGCTCGGGATGCGCCTCCGGTTGCGGAACTGTCTTTAGCGTTACGACGACCGGCAGAAAGGTGACGCTATACAGATTCCAGGGCGGCAGCTCCGACGGAGCCGAGCCGATGGCTAACTTGATTAACGTGCATGGTACGCTTTACGGCACGACTCTTTTGGGCGGCACAGCAAACGGGGGAACCGTTTACAGCATAAGCACGACCGGCTCCGAGAAGGTACTGCACAGCTTCGGTCTTGGAACTGATGGCAGAGTCCCGTACGCAGGCTTGATCGACGTGAACGGAACGTTGTATGGCACGACGTCCAGCGGTGGCTCGGAATGCAAGAATTATTCCGGCTGTGGCACAGTATTCAGCGTTACGACGACTGGCAATGAGAAGACACTGTACAGCTTTAGTGGCAGCCCCGACGGAGACGAACCGTTTGCGGGCTTAGTCAATATAAACGGCACGCTGTACGGTACGACCTATTCCGGCGGCGACTCGGAATGCTTTAGCTTGGGTTGCGGAACCGTCTTTAGCGTCACGACCACCGGCACGGAAAAGGTGCTGCACAGTTTCGACGGCGCCCCCGACGGAGGGAACCCGTTCGCGGGCTTGATCAACGTAGCGAAGACGCTGTACGGCACGACTTATGGGGGCGGCGCGAACAGTTATGGAACCGTCTTTAGCGTTACGACGCCCGGTGTGGAGAAGGTACTGTACAGCTTCAGTGGCGGGCCCGGCGGGTTGCGCCCAGTGGGCGGGTTACTCGACGTAAGGGGCACAATGTATGGCACCACCGAGTACGGTGGCTCGGGATGCCGCGGCGACGGTTGTGGAACGATCTTTAGCGTTACGACGACTGGCACGAAGACCAGGCTGTACAGTTTCGGTGGGGGCAAGTACGGAAGCGATCCTATCGTGAGTTTGGTAGAAGTAAAGCGTACGCTGTACGGCACGACGCACAACTTCGCGGGCGGATGCGAATATCGCGGTGACTGCGGAACCGTTTTCGCATTCACCCCATAGCACGCGTTTCTGCTACACGGTGCATACGGTGCACCCCAGCGCATCCCGCAACGATGCATCGCGTCCGAAGGCAAAAAAGCCCTTACGCCATAAAGCGTTTTCGACGCGCTTCGCCCTGCCCGCCGGATCGCGAGAGTTCAAAAAGTCCTTATTTTACGGGCTTTTTTGACCCTCGCGCGTGGATCGCCGGAGCTTAGCGGGGGTGGCCGGTTTTGGCCCCCTTTCTCTATGCCCGCGCCGCTTCCAAGGCATTGGGACGCCCTGCTTGAGCTCGTCGAAGGTGCACAGTTAGGAATGAAGCGGTGCGGCGGAGAACGTTCTCAGTCGCTCGACCGTTTCGCTACCGGAGGCATCGCATATGAGGATTTTGGCTAGCTTGGCCCTTACGATCGGGGCGGCCGCGCTGTTTGGCGGCTGCGGCGGATCGCAACAAATCGGCCAAACGGCTTCGCACCAACTGCTAGGGGATGCGTCTTCAACGCCCTTACCCGGCGCGGTGTCGCAGCGTGCGTCGAGGCCGCTTCCGCGCTACCCTCAAAGCAGTCAGCCTCTGCTGTATGTCGCTGACGACGACCACCCATTCTCCGTCGACATCTTTCCGCTCACGGGGCCGAATCAGCAGCAGATCGGCTCGATCTCCAAGGGCGTCCACTACCCGTGGGGATTGAGCATCGACGCCAACAGTGCAGCACTCTATGTCGCTAACGGGGGATCCAGCACCGTCACTGTCTACCCGTACGGCTCCACAAGCCCGTCGATGAGGTACTCGCATCTGGGCTTAGCGTTATACGCATTAACCGATTCGACGGGGCACGTCTTCGTATCGGGTTATAACCGCAACCATGCGGGACATGTCTTGGAGTTCAACGCTGGCAGTAACGGTGTGATCGCGCACCAGCAGTTAGGCTCAGAAGCGGATGGAATGGCCGAGGACGGGCAGGGCAACCTCTATGTGGCATACCGGGGTAAAGCTAGCGGTTCTATCGCCGAGTTCGGGCCGGGCCTGACAAAAAAACGGCATCTGGGCGTCAGGATCGATGAGCCTCAAGGGCTACTCGTTGATCGTGCCGGGAACATCATTGTCGTTGAGTCGGCGGCCGATCGGATCGACGTGTTTCCGTCCGGAGCG
This sequence comes from Candidatus Cybelea sp., assembly GCA_049800655.1. Lineage (GTDB taxonomy): Bacteria > Vulcanimicrobiota > Vulcanimicrobiia > Vulcanimicrobiales > Vulcanimicrobiaceae > Cybelea. The sequence continues at coordinate 233 of JBARKF010000311.1, read as the reverse complement.
AAGACGCCATCGGTGACGGTATCGATCTCCGGGGTCGGTAATCTCGCGGAGCTGGCGATGCAGAATAACGAGACGACGCTGTGGGTCTCTTCGGAAGGGGGATTCGTGTACTCGATGCCCTACCCGCTCACGGCGAGTACGGTACCGACAAAGTATGAGCAAATCAACGGGGGAGCAAACGGGGTCGCCGTCAGCCCCTAAGCAGGCTTGATCCGCGCTAAATCCGCTTGCGC
>JBARKF010000310.1:0-70391 GCA_049800655.1 Candidatus Cybelea sp. | reverse complement strand
GCTCACCATCGTCGGCGTTCCCGTCGGGCAGCGCCTCCAGAACGAGTATCGCGCCGTCTTTCCTAAGAAAGTTTCGCTGAAAGGACGTCTTGGCAGCGGCAGCATCATCATCGTCGTCGCGACCGATGCGCCGCTCGACAGCCGGCAGCTGCGGGCGGTCGCGCTGCGCGCCGCCCTCGGCATGGCGCGCACCGGCTTGACCTCCTCGGTGGGCAGCGGGGACCTCATCATCGCATTCTCGACTTCAAGCGTCTTCGAGCGCGTTGCCAATTTTACGGTTGCCGCTCCAAAGGAGCCGATTGTCGAGGATGACGACGTGTTGGACGACCTCTACAGCGCAACCGCCGAGGCGACGCAGGCGGCCATCTACGACGCCCTCTTCGAAGCGAGGACGATGACCGGACGCAACGGCGTAACGGTCTACGCTTTACCCCGAGAGCGGGTCTTGGAGATGCTGCGCAACGCTCATGCCATCGCGCCCTAGGAGGGAGCCATGAAGATCGAGCTCGGGACCGTCGGTCACTTCGGACTAGCGGTGCGCGATCCACGCAAGAGTGCTCGCTGGTGGCGCCGGCTCTTCGATCTGACGACGATGTTCGAAGGCGATGGGTACGTTGGCCTGACGAACGAGCACGTTACGATCGTGCTCATGAAAGGCGTGCCGCGACCGAAAACGATCCAGCATGTGTCCTTTCACCTGCCGAACATGCGACGTTTGCGTGACGCGCTCGCGGCGCTGAAGAAGCATCGGGTCGAGGTCGAAGATCCCGGCGACGAGATCGGGCCGGAAGCCCCGGCATCACCGAATATGGGTCTCTGGTTTCGAGATCCCGACGGCTATCGCTGGGAGCTCTCGGTCCAGGGCGGCCGCAAGCTACAGGGCAGACCGCGTCGCTTAGGGTAAACGTTCAAGTGTCCCGCCCGTGAATCAGTTCGTCCACCTGCACGTTCACTCGGAGTACTCGCTGCTCGACGGTGCCTGCCGAATCGATCGTCTTTGCCGCCGAGCGGCCGAGGCCGGCGCTACCGCGATCGCCTTAACCGACCATGGCGTCATGTACGGCGCGATGGAGTTTTACTACGCCGCGCGCGAGATGCGGCTCACGCCGATCTTGGGCTGTGAAGCGTATTTGGCGCCGCGCGGCCGCTTCGATCGCAGCGCGCGCGAAGAGGCGCACGTCACGCTGCTTGCGGCAGACCTGATCGGCTACCGAAATCTTATCGCCCTCGTCTCCAAGGGCTTTCTCGAAGGCTATTACTATAAACCGCGGATCGATCTGGAGCTGCTGGCCGAGCACCACGACGGTCTCATCGTGCTTTCGGGGTGCATGTCGGGGCTTGTAGCGGCGCCGTTGCTTCGCAACGAGTACGCGACCGCGCTGGCAAACGCAAAGACGTACCGCGAGATCTTCGGCGATCGATTTTACATCGAAGTGATGCGCCATGGCATGCCCGAGCAAGAAGCGATCAACGCCGGGCTGATCCGCATCGCGCGCGAGCTAACGATTCCGCTGGTGGCCACCAACGACTCGCACTATCTCGAGCGGAAGGATGCTTCGGCGCACGACGTTCTGCTCTGCATCGGGACCGGTAAGACGGTTTCGGATACGAACCGGATGAAGTTCTACTCCGACGAGTTCTACGTCAAGTCGCCCGAAGAGATGCACGAGGTGTGGAGCGACCTTCCCGAGGCATGTGAAAACACGCTGCGCATCGCCGAGCGAGTCGACATTCGCATCCCGGAAAAGGTCTTTCACCTTCCGCAGTATCCGGTGCCTCAAGCCGTGGATGCGCCCGAGCGAAGCGATGCGGAGTATTTGCGCGAGCTTTGCGAGCTGGGCTTACGGGAACGCTACGGCGAGGAGCGCGTCGGCTCCGATCCCGCCCTGCGCTCCCGTCTGGAGTACGAGCTCGACGTCATCACCAAGATGGGGTTTTCGTCGTACTTTTTGATCGTTTGGGATTTTGTGAAGTACGCCCGTGACCACGGCATTCCGGTCGGACCCGGACGCGGGTCGGCAGTGGGCTCGTTGGTGGCGTATTGTTTGAAGATAACCGATCTCGACCCGTTGCGCTTTCGGCTCCTCTTCGAGCGCTTTCTCAATCCCGAGCGAATTTCGATGCCCGACATCGACACGGATTTCTGCGTTGAGCGCCGCGACGAAGTTATCGCCTACGTGACCGAAAAGTACGGGAAAGATCGCGTCGCGCAAATCGTGACCTTCGGAACCATGGCGGCGCGCGCCGCAATCCGCGACGCCGGAAGGGCGCTCGGCGTTCCGCTTCCCGACGTGGACCGCATTGCGAAGCTTTTCCCATCCGGTCCGGGAGGCTATCCGATCGCGCGTGCGATCGAACAAATCGCCGAGTTGCAATCGATCTACACGACCCAGCCGGCGATGCGAAAGCTGCTGGATACGGCCAAAGAGATTGAAGGGCTCGCGCGTAACGCGGGCACGCACGCCGCGGGAGTCGTGATTTCGGCCGGCCCACTGGTGGAGTACACGCCATTGGCGCGTTTCGGCGACGGCGGCATCAACACGCAGTACGACATGAATTGGATCGAGCGCATCGGCCTGCTCAAAATGGATTTTCTCGGACTGCGTAACCTCACCGTGATGGAGAAGGCCGTCCAGGAGATCCGCCGGACGGTGGAGGCCGGTTTCGACCTTTCGGCGATACCGTTCGAAGACGCGCGGACCTACCAAATGCTGAGTCGCGGCGAAACGATGGGCGTCTTCCAACTCGAGTCCGAGGGGATGAAACGCGTCTGTGCCGAGTTGCAGCCCTCCGGTTTCGAAGACATCGTCGCACTCGTCGCGCTCTACCGGCCGGGTCCGATGGATTGGATCGGGCAGTACGTTAGCAGCAAGCACGGGCGCTCGAAGGTGCAGTATCTGCATCCGAAACTCGAGCCGATCTTGTCAGAAACGTACGGCATAGCGGTCTATCAAGAGCAGGTCATGCAGATGGCGCGCGAGATCGCCGGCTTTACGATGACCGAAGTCGACGAGCTTCGCAAGGTCATCGGCAAGAAGCAGAAAGAGCGGATCCCCATCTATCAAGAAAAGTTCGTCGCAGGGGCTGCGGCGACATCGGGAATCGATCGGGCGCTGGCGGAGCGGCTCTTCCACTACATCGAGCCGTTTGCCGGATATGCGTTCAACAAGGCACACGCCGCCGCGTACGCGTGGATTGCCTATCAGACCGCCTACCTCAAGGCGAACCATCCGCTGCAATACCTGGCCGCGCTGATGACGTCGGTGAAAGACAAGACCGACAAATTGGTGGAATATATCGACGAGGCGAAGAAGATCGGGATCGAGGTTCTGCCGCCCGATTGCAACGAGTCGCTGGTCGATTTTACGGTGGTCGGAAGCGCGATTCGTTTCGGTCTGGCGGCGATCAAGGGCGTAGGGGAGGCAGCGGTTCGCAACATCATCGAGACGCGGGAACGCGCCGGGCCATTCACCGATCTGTTCGACCTGGCCGAGCGCGTGGATGCGAGGCAAGTAAACCGGCGGGTCTTCGAAGCCTTAATCAAGTGCGGAGCGCTCGATGGGATCGCCGGAAATCGCGCACAGAAACTCGCGGCGCTCGATACCGCGCTGGAACTGGCCGCCAGGACGACGCGCGACGCGGAGCTCGGACAGGTCTCACTTTTTGGGGACTCGGCGCTAGCGACGCCCACGCTGGCGCCAAAATTACCGAGCATTGCGGCGCCTACGACCCGCGAGATGCTCTCATGGGAACGCGAGACATTAGGAATTTTCATCTCGGGTCATCCGCTGGCGGAGATCGCGCCGCTGCTGGCGAGCGCAGGAGCAATGCCGATCAAAGAGCTCCAAGAGCTGCCGGATGATGCCGCGGTGACGATTGCGGGTACCGTGACCGGAGTCCGCCGGACACTCACCAAAGCGGGCCAGCGTATCCTCATCGCGCAACTCGAGGATACGACGGGTCTTTGCGACGTCGTGCTCTTTTCGAAGCTCTATCCGGAGCTGCAGCATCGCTTTGAAAACGATGCGATTCTGATCGTCAAGGGACGCCTTCGCCTCCGCGAGCGACCGGGTGCGGCTCCCGGCGACGAACCTCGCGTCGAGCTTTCGGTGGTCGCAAACGAGGTTTCCGACTTCGTGCCGCCGGCGCCGAAGGCATTCGGCGGAGCCGTTCGCGGTTGGCACGTTGAGGTTACGCATCGGGAGCAAATCGATCGCTTAGCGCGTTTGATCGACGAGTGGCCCGGCGAAGTGCCGGTGGTCATGCATGTGCGCGGACGCTCGCAACGCGTTGCCCGCGCGGTCGCCGCGGATGCCCGCGTCCGCCACGAGCTCGAGCGGATCTTCGCGCCACAAGGCGTCCGCGAAGGCGCGCTGGACGCCTACGGATGAACGTTACCGCGGCCTCCGACACGGCCGCGCTGGCGGGCGTACTCGATGCGGGGTGGAGCGCACCCGAATCGGTCGTTAGCGAGGTCGCGGCGCTCCTTTCGGGCGTGCGCGGCCGCGGCGATGCGGCCGTCGTCGAGTACGCGCGCCGATTCGACGACGCGCGCTTCGAGCTGTCGAAACTGCGCGTGCCGATTCCGATGTTGGAGACGGCTCGATCGTTGATTGCGCCCGAGATCGCCGCTGCCTTGGAACTAGGGCGAGAGCGCATCACGCGCTTTCACCAGCGGCAGCGACAACCGGAGAGCGCGTACGTTGAGGAAGATGGCTCGCGCTATGCGGTTCAGCGACGGCCACTGCGTTCGGTCGCCGTCTACGCGCAGCGAAGCAGTCCCGCAACGGCTGCTTTGATGGGGGTAGTGCCGGCGAAGATCGCCGGCGTCTCCCGCGTCATCGTGCTCACGCCGCCGCGCCAAGGCGAGGTGCCGGCCGCGCTGCTCTTCGTTTGCGCGCTCTGCGGCGTCGACGAGCTCTACGCCGTGGGCGGCGCGCAGGCCGTTGCCGCGGCCGCGTTCGGCACGGAGTCGATCCGCCCGGTCGACAAAATCGTTGGTCGCGGCGGGCTCTGGACGACGGAAGCGAAACGTCAAGTCTTTGGACGCTGCGGCGTTGACGCGCTGGCCGGTCCGGCGGAAATTTTGATCGTCGCCGACGACGGTGCGAGCAGCGAGTACGTCGTCGGCGAGCTTCTAGCGCAGGCCGAGCGCCCAGGTGTGACGCGTCTTGCGGTGCTTTCGGAGTCGCGTCCGCTCCTCGAGGCGGTCGCGCAGCTGATCGATACGCTCGATCTTCGAACGGTCGAACAGAACGATCGCGTCAGCGAGTCGATCGCCGCGCATTGCCGGCTGATCGAAGCGAGCGGCCGCGACGAGCTCTTTGAGCTCTTGAATCGCATCGCACCGGCGTACCTGTCACTGCAGGTGCGCGACGCGTCGGCATATTTAGAACGGGTCTACGCTGCCGGTACCGTTTTCGTCGGCGACATGACGCCGCTGGTTAGCGGGGAATATCTCGCCGGGACGAATCGCGTCGCACCGAGCTCGGGCACCGGGCGGTTCGCATCGGGCCTTTCGCTCGCCGATTTTACGCGAAGCTTTAGCGTCGTCGAGAACAGCGGCGAGAGAATGACGGCCGACGCGCCGGCGCTCGCAGCGCTCGCCGAGGCCGATGGACTCCCCAATCACGCGCAAACCGCGCGCATGCGGTGCGGTAGTTGAAACGCCCGCGCCTGGTCGCGTTCGACGTTGACGGAACGCTCATCGGACGCGACCTTGCGATATCGAGCACGGTTCGCGGGGCGATTGCACGCATGTTGGAAACCGGCACCGCGGGGTGCTTGGTCACCGGACGAATGTACCGCGCCACGATCCCGTTCGCGCGCGAACTCGACTTCGATTCGCCGCTGATCTGCTATCAAGGGGCGGCGATCATCGATCCCGCGACCGACGAAGTGCTCGCGCATTCGGCGCTCGGCAACGAGGCCGTGCGCGAGATCATCGAGATCGCGGAGCGCGATCGGATGCACCTGCAGCTGTACCGGAACGATGAGTACTATTGCGAGGCTCGGAATCGATTTTCAGAGCTTTATGCGAGCCTCTCGATGACGCAGCCGATCATCGTGCCGTCGCTGCGCGAGGCGTTCGCGTTTAGTCCCGCGACCAAAGCGGTGATCATCGCCGACGCTCCCGTCGCAGCCGAATACGCGCAGAAACTCGGCGGCATACTCGACGGTCGGGCCAACGTAACGCGCAGCCTGCCGGAGTTCGTCGAAGTGCTCGACCCGAGCGTCAATAAGGGCGCGGCGCTGCGGTTCGTCGCCAAGCGGCTCGGCCTGCAGAGCGAAGAAACGATGGCGATCGGCGACTCTTGGAACGACGCGCAGCTGCTCGAGGCTGCAGGCTTCGGCGTCGCGATGGGCTCCGCACCGCAAGAGTTGCGCGCGGTTGCCGACGCGGTTGTCGGCGACGTCGCACACGACGGCGTCGCGGAAGCGGTCGAAAAATACGTGTTGAGTGCCGGCAATGAAGAAGCGTAGGCGGCGGCGCTCGCCGGCGGCGCGCATTCGACCGTTTTGGATGCCGGCCGTCTTCTGTGCCGCGGTCGTGGTGGGAGCGCTCGGCGTTGCTGCAACCTGGCCCGGTTTCAATCCCAAGCACATCGCGGTAAGGGGAAATCACCAGGTCGGAAGCGGTGAGATCTTGGCGCACGCGGCGATAAATCCGCGGATGAGCATCTGGCTGCAGAATACGCGGGCGATAGAAGCGCGGGTCGCGACCATTCCGTATATTGCCCGGGCGGCCGTTCACCGGATTCCGCCGGCGTCCATCGTTATCGTCGTTACCGAGCGCGCACCCTTTGCGACGCTGCGCAGCGGCGATGACGCGGCGGTGGTCGACCGCACTATGCGAGTGCTGACGCTGGATGCGCCCGACGAGCAGTTACCGGAGTTTGTGATCGACCCCGGCGCTCGCCTCGTCCCTGGGGCCTTCGTGGGAACGCACCAGGCGATTGCGTTGCGGGACGCCTACGACGCCGTAACCGGACGAGGCATCGTGCCGACGCAGCTCTCGCTCGATCGATTCGGCGGCCTCGTTGTAACGATGCCCGGAGGTCTGCGCCTGCTCTTTGGCAGCGAGAACGACATGAGCGGGAAGGTGAGGCTGGCTCAAGCGATCTTAGCTCAAGTCGTCGGCCATCAGTCGCGGGTTGCCGCTGTGGATCTGCGGGCACCCGCAGCGCCGGTGCTCGTCTATCGGTGACGGCGGCTGGAGGTCGTTAGTGGCTGGTGAGGTCGAGAAAGACGACGACCGAGCCTTTGATCAGCGAGAGCTTGAGCTGATCGTTGGGCTGAACCTTCGAAAAGTCGACCGTTGCGCGCCCGGCTGCCAACGTGGTATCCGCACCGGTGTCCATGACGACCTGAAGGTGCCTGGGGTCGACGACTTTGAGCACCTTAACGGTGTACGTGCCGTCGGGAATGCTTGTTGGATCGACCGTCGCGCTGCGCGCGGCAATCGGCAAAGCAAAGGCGAGACAAAGGGCGACGAACGAGCATTTACGGTTCACGGACGCGGGCTCCAAAATGGAAAAGTGTTGCATTCAAAAAGAAAGAACTTTCTGCGTGTACTTTTTGAGGTCTTTTTGATAAGCCCTTCGGCCTCTTTGCGTAAGTTCGCGAGTAATACACAGCTTGTCCACACGTTTGCCACGCTCTTCGCAAGGAGATGGCTGGGCGCTCGCCAAGGCTTGCGAATCCCTCCCGGCTGCCGCTATCGCTAGTAGGATTCGGACGTTGCGACCACAATATCTCGTGGTAAGCTGGCAGTCGTTTGGAGAGGTGTAAGGGAGCGGATGAAGCACGGGACCGTTTGCGGGCTCGATATCGGGACGACCAAGACATGCACGGTCGTTGCGACCAACGGTCCAAGCGGGCTCGAGATCGTTGGCTTTGGCGAAGCACCCTCGTTTGGAATGCGCAAAGGCGTCGTCGTCGATTTAGACGAGACGATCAAATCGATAGAATCGGCTACGGAGCGAGCCGAACGTATGGCCGGCGTACACTTCAGCGAGGTCTTCGTCGGCATTACGGGTGACCATATTCGAAGCACGAATAATCGTGCCGTCGTCGCCGTTTCAGGCGAGGACCGGGAGGTTACGTCGGGCGACGTCCGTCGCGTGATCGATGCCAGTAAGATTATCAACCTTCCCACCGATCGTCAGATCATTCACGCGCTCCCGCGATACTTCACCGTCGACGGCCAGGAAGGCGTCAACGATCCCATCGGGATGGCGGGTGGACGGCTGGAAGTCGACACGCACATCGTTACCGGAAGCACGAGTTTTATTACCAACGTGCTCAAATGCGTTCAGCGCGCCGGGTTAGACACGGTCGGCGTCGTCTTCGAGCCGCTGGCAAGCTCGGCGGCAACGCTCATGCAAGAAGAGCGGCAGGTCGGCGTCGTGTTACTCGATATCGGGGGCGGGACCACGGACATCGCCGTCTACTCTTTGGGAAGCGCGATCTACACCGCCACCATTCCGGTCGGCGGGAACGTTCTTACGAGCGACATCTCGCTCGGGCTGAAAACAACCCTTTCGGAGGCGGAAGGGGTCAAGAAACGGCTCGGCGCCGCGCAGGAAGAGCGGACCTTTGCCGTCCGCACGCTGGACGGCCGCGCGACTAAGGAGCATTCGACGGCCGAGCTGCGGCAAATCGTCGTCCCTCGCGTTCTCGAGACGTTACGCATGGCTAAGCAAAAGATCGTCGAAAACGTGCCTCGCGACCTGGTGCTGGGGGAAGTCGTGCTGACGGGTGGCGGCGCGCAGTTGCCCGGCATCGGCCCGATCGCCGAAGACGTGTTCGGATTGCCGGTTCGAACGGGCACACCGAATGCGCTGGGGGGCTTGACCGAAGTAATGGCTGCGCCGCAGTACGCAACGGCGGTCGGACTCGTCCTCTTCGGCGCGAACGGGGATCGCGACGACGCCTCGCGGGTCGGGCGTCGCGGAAGTGGAATGGCGGCCCGAGTCCAGCGATGGCTGGCAGATCTGTGGACTTAAGCTTACACATTTTGACGGAGGGACCCGAAGTAAATGGCTGACGTACGACGTTCTGTAACCGAGCCCGAACACGCAGCGACGATCAAAGTGATCGGCATCGGCGGGGGCGGCTGCAACGCCGTCAATCGCATGGTGGCCGCCGGCCTGAGCGGGGTCGACTTTTTCGCGGTCAACTCCGACGTTCAAGCGTTGCGCGGCGCGTTGACCGAGAATCGCGTCCACATCGGGGGCGATCAGACGCGCGGCCTCGGCGCGGGTTCGAATCCGACCCTCGGGCGCGAGGCGGCCGAGGCATCGCGTGAAGATCTCTCATTGATCCTCGACGGCTCCGATCTGGTCTTCTTGACCTGCGGCATGGGCGGCGGCACCGGTACGGGCGCCTCGCCGGTTATTGCGGAGCTTGCAAGAGAGTCGGGCGCGTTAACGATCGCCGTCGTGACGAAGCCCTTCGCATTCGAGGGCAAGAAGCGCATGCAGATCGCCGAGAACGGCATTGCCGAACTGGAATCGAAGGTCGACACGCTGATCACCATTCCCAACGAGCGCATCCTGCAAGTCATCGAGAAGAAGACGCCGCTCAATGAGGCCTTCGCGTACGCCGATGACGTTTTGCGCCAAGGCATCGCCGGCATCAGCGATCTGATCACGCAGCCGGGCCTCATCAATTTGGATTTTGCCGACGTCAAGACGATCATGACCGATGCGGGTTCGGCGATGATGGGCATCGGCGAAGGCAGCGGCGAGCATCGCGCCGCGGACGCGGCCCAAAAGGCGATCGCCTCGCCACTGCTCGAGACGACGGTCGAGGGCGCACACGGCGTCATCTTCAACATCACCGGGGGCCCCGACATGGCGATGTACGAGGTCAACGAAGCCGCCGAAATGATCAGCCGCGCGGTCGACTCCGAAGCGCAAATCATCTTTGGGGCGTCGATCGACCCAACGATGTCGGGGAAAGTGCGCGTGACGGTGCTCGCCGCCGGGTTTGGCTCGCGGCGTGGTTATCGCGGCGCGCAGGGCGGCTACGCCTTCGAGACCGGCAGACTCGAAACGGTCGCTCCCGTCTCGATGGACGACATCGACGTCCCGGCCTTCTTGCGTTATCGCGGGTAACCGCTAGCAGCCGCCCGGGTGGCCTATCGCGCGCGCGTTTTGCTGGACTCCGTCAGCCCGGCCGGAGTCCGGCTGACCACGCTTGAGGTCACCTTCCCGCGGTTTGTGTTAGCGGAATTTAACACGCATAGGGTCCTGTCAAGAAATTCGGCGAGCAGCCGCGCGGTGCCGACGTCGAAGTTGATCGATCGCGTCGAGCGCGATCCGGTGGTGCCGTTGGAATGGGGGCGCAACAAGGCCGGGATGTCGGCCAGCGACGTGCTGAGCGATGAAGAAGGCCAGGCCGCGCGGGCGATTTGGTTAGAAGCGCGCGACGATGCCGTCGTGCGAGCTCGGGAGCTCCTCGCGCTCAACGTGCACAAACAAGAGTTGAACCGGCTTTTGGAGCCGTTTCTCTGGCATACGGTGATCGTTACCGCGACCGAGTGGTCGAACTTCTTCGATCTACGCTGCGCCCCCAACGCGCAGCCGGAGATTCGCGCCGCGGCGCTGGAAATGCGCGTGGCGATCGATGCCAGCCGGCCGCAGCGCGTTGCGCTCGGAGAGTGGCACACGCCGCTGCTGCAGGAGGACGAACGCGACCTCGATCTGGAGACGCGCCGCCGAATTTCGGCGGCGCGATGCGCTCGCGTCTCGTATCTCACGCACGAGGGCAAGCGCGAGATCGAAAAAGACCTCGAGCTCTTCGAGCGTCTCAAGAGCGATCGCCACTTGAGCCCGTTCGAACACGTGGCGACGCCCGCTCCCGACGAGGCGTTTCGCGCAAACTTCCGTGGCTGGATTCAGATGCGCGCCGAGCTAGGCTGATCCGGCCGGAGGCTCAACCGTGTCGTCAAGAGCAGCGTTGCGAGCAGCGCCGCCCAGGTTGGAACTTTGATCGCGAACCAGAGCGGGTCGCTCGTGCTGCGCTGCTCGGCGTAGACGCGCCATTCGTCTTGCACTAACGCTGTCGCAGCGTAGGTTTGCTTCACGGAGGTGCTCGGAACCGGCAGGTGCGGTGGATGCAACTCGAAGGCGTAGAGCGTTGCAGCGATCGCACAGAATGCGGTAATCGCCGGCCAGCGTGAGATCCGGAGCTGCCAAAGCATGACCGCGCAGCAGAAGAGCGAGGCAAGGAAGAGCTGCTTGATGCCCCAGATGGGAATCCATGGAACCGATACAACGCAGAGCGCGATCGCAAAGACGATCCGCGCGCGACCCGTGGTAGCGACGGTTAAGACGAGCAGCGCGGGAAGCGCGAGGCAGAGCTCTTCCTGGTGAAGGTACGGTCCGGCGACGGCGCAGCAGAATGCCGGAATGAAGACGATGAGTTCGCGTCTTCTCAGGACGCGCGCCGCGCGGGGCGCAAGCCACAACCCCAGCGCCAGCAGCACGAGATACGAAAGCGATCCCGCGACGCCCGCGACCGTCGCCGGCATACCGGCACGCGCGAGAGCATACGTCAAACTGAATTGAAATGGGAAGTGTATCTCCGAGGCGGCTTGGGCGGGAACGACGCGGGTGGCGTACTCCCAGAGTGCCGAGGGACCGACCGTGACAAGGGCGATGACCGCGAAGATGGCGGCGGTTACGAGAACCGTCCAGCGCGCGCGCGGCACGTAAAAAAGCATCGCGAGCGTAACGGGCAGGCCGACGACCGGTTCGATTGCGGTAAGCACGGCGAGAACCCCGGCGAGCCTCGCGTATCCGCGCGCAAGGCTTAAGCCGCAGAGAATCAGTGCCAGCAGCGCAAAAGGAACGATCTGCCCGGTGTTAAGCTCGACGTAAGCGGTCGAAAGGAGGAGTGCGGCCGCAGCCACGGCGATCGGTATGCCTAACCCGGCGAGGCTTATTGCGCCAAGCAGCACCGCGCCGACGATGGCTGCTGCCTCGAGAGCGCGGGCCACGCCAACCGGCAGCCGCGCGATCGCCATAAACGGCAAAAAATCGTACGCGGGAAGGGGCGCGGGGACGGCAATTGCAGGGTCGCTCCGAAAGAGCCGGCCGCGAAATGTGTCCCAGATATTAACGCGGTGCTCGCAAGTGTGCAGCGGCTCGTACGTGTATGGGTTAGCTTTCGCGTCGAGTGCCCAGCCCGCACAGTAGAAATCGGGAAAATCATCCATATTTCGCCACGGCGAAGCCTCCCCGAGCCGAAATACATCGCGCAGTGCCGCGAGGGCGAGCGCGGCGATCAGTACGCCGAGGATGATTGCGCGTCGCCGTTGCGGTTTCACGGCTGCGGCGCGTTCCGGCCACGGCGAAGGGCTCCCAACGCGGCGGCGATCAGCGCGCCCAGAGCGATCCAGCTGGGCAGCTTAATCGCCGTCCATAGCGGGGTCGCGGCACCGAGCCGTGTCACGTACTCTTGCCAAGCTTGTTGTGCCAGCGCGCCCGGAGGAAAGAGCGCGGAGGTTGCAGCTAACGGCGCCGGTGGAGCGAGCTCGAAGAGATACATCGTTGCAGCGATGGCCGTGAACGTGCCAATCGCAAGCGGCGCTCTGACACGCAGCCGTAGCAAAATCACCGCGACCACGAAAAGAGACGCTAGGAAAAGCTTCTTGGTTGTCCAGGCGGGAATCCAAGGAACCGCCAACAGCGCGAGCGCGACGGCCGCGATCTTCCTGGAACGCCCATCCAGCGTCGTCGCAAGCACGAGCGCCGCAGGAATTGCAAATGGGAGATCGACCATGTGCACGTAAGGACCGCCGATGACGCTACACGCCGCCGGGAGATAGGCGAGCAGTTCGCGGCGCCCTAGGCCCGTCGCGACCCGCCCACCCAGCCAAACGCCGGCGCCCAGCGCCACGAGGTAGGAGAGCTCGCCGAGAAGCAACGCTGCGGCCGGCGAAGCACCCAAGGTCCGTAAGAGATATGTGAGGCTGTACTGGTAGACGTAGCCGGTCTCGGCCGCGGCTTGCGCGGGGAGCACGCGTCCGAGATATTCGCCGGCTCCGGAAATACCTAGCGTCCATGCCCCGAGAAGCGCAAGCGCGAGGATCGTTGCCGCGATGCTGAGGCGGCTTCGAGGTGCCCAGATGAAGAGCGCCACACAGACCGGCAGACCAAGGTGCGGCTCGATGAGCGTCAGTGCGGCCAGGATGCCCGCGACTCCATCGCGTCGCAATGCGAGCGCGGCGCCGCACCCGGCGAGTGCGACCAGCGCAAACGGGACGACTTGGCCGGCGTTGAGCAGCACGTAACCGGCCGGCAAAACGAGGGCAATGGCGGCAAGGTCGAGCGGCACGCCGCAGAGAGCAATCGCCCAGATTGCGAGGAGCAGCGCGAGCAGAATTGCAACCGCGTCGATCGCGCGTGCGAGCGAAAAGCTCGAGCGCGCCGCGAGCATGAACGGCGGAAAGTCGTACGGCGGAAGCGGCGCGGGGACGACGCGGCCCGGGTCGTGTTGGTACGCCGCGCTGAGATTGACTCGATGCTCGCAAGCGTGCAGCGGCTCGTAGCGATACGGATCGGCGTGACCATCGAGCGCCGCACCCGCACAGTAGAAATCGCCAAAATCGTAGAGCTGACGCCACGGAAGAGCGTCGCCGAGACGCACGAAATCGCGGAGCGCTGCGATCGCGAGAAGCGCCAGCGCCACGAGCAGCACGCCGCGCGACGCCTTCATCACAGTTCAAGAGTAAGCGGTGCATTGCAGCGACTCCTGCAGGGTATTGCGCTTTGGAAACGAGTTGGTATATAACGATTAGCAACGGACGCTGCTCGGGAGCGGCGGCCGTGTGTGCTTACGAAGCTGAGGTTGGGTGTGGCTCTTCGCTTCCGTGCAACGTCGTTGCGCCATTTTCTCGCGCGCGAACGAGTGGTTGCTCAATACTGGTATCTCTGTCGCCGCGCGGCCCGTCGCTTCATGCGGCGCGGGCTCGATCGCGCGGATCTCGAACAGGTCGGCGCGATCGGTTTGATCAAAGCGGCTGACCGCTACGATCCATCGCAGAGCGCGCCGTTCGAAGCCTACGCGTGGCTTTTGATTCTCGGCGAGCTCATGCATTACGTTCGCGATAGCGAACGATTCTTGCGCGCACCGCGCGGCGTGCGCGAGCTCGAGCGCCGTTGGAGCGTCGCCGAAGGCGAGCTGCGCCGACGCCTCGGCCGAGAGCCGGCCGAGAGCGACGTGAGGCGTTTCGTCGGCGCGACCGACAGAGAAGCACGCGAAGTCAGTGCGTATCGCGCCAGCAGTTGCGTCCTTTCGTTCGAGTTCTTGCGCAACGGCGAGCACGGTGGCCCCTTCCAGGAAATGGAAAAGGTGCTCGACCGTCTGACGGTCGATCGGATTCTGCAGGCCCTGTCGCCGCTGGAACGACAGATCGTACGCTCGATTCATCTCGAAGGGATAAGCACCGTCGAGCTTGCAGCGCGGCTCGGCTACTCGCGCCGCCACATAACGCGCCTGCACCGCGCCGCGATCGACCGGCTCAAAGTAGCCGCGGTCGGCAGCGCCGAAGAGCGGCGGTAATGTTTCGCTACTTGACGGCAGGCGAATCGCACGGACCGGCGCTCGTTGGCATCCTTGACGGCATTCCGGCGCATCTTCACTTGGACGTGGAGGCGATCAACGCGACCTTGGTGCGCCGGCAAGGTGGCTACGGGCGCAGCGCCCGCATGCAGATCGAGCGCGACGAAGTCGAATTCCTAGCGGGGATTCGGGGCAGCGAGACGCTTGGCTCACCGATCGCCGTGTTGGTGCGCAACCGCGACCATCTTACGCCGAAAGTGCGGACGCTCATGGATCCGATCACCGGCCGCGGCGACCCGCTCACGAATCCCCGCCCCGGCCACGCCGACTACGCCGGCGCGCTGAAGTATCGCCAGCGAGATCTGCGCAACGTGCTCGAGCGCGCGAGCGCGCGTGAAACGGCGATGCGCGTCTGCCTCGGAGCGATCTGCGCGCAACTACTCGGGGCACTGGGCATCCGCACGCGGAGCTACGTCGCTCGGATCGGTAGCGTCGAGGCGCCGGAGCTGGACGACTGGGATCAAACCGACGTCGAGGCGAGCGACGTCCGCTGCCCGCATCGCGCGACCGCCGAGCTGATGATCGCCGCGATCGACGCCGCCAAGGCTGCCGGCGATACGCTTGGCGGGAAGTTTGTGGTCCGCATCGATGGCGTGCCGGTCGGCGTCGGAAGCAATCGGCAGCCCAACCAGCGACTCGATGGTATCCTTGCCGCCGCGGTGATGGGCATGCAAACGGTTCGGGCGGTCGAGATTGGATTGGGCGCGGAAGTTGCGGCCACTCCGGGTTCCGCGGCCCACGACGTTTTTGCGCTCGACGGCGAGCGTGTTGTTCGGACGAGCAATCGCGCCGGCGGCATCGAGGGCGGGATGAGCAACGGCGAGCCGATCGTCGTGCGCGTCGCGGTCAAACCGATTCCGACGTTGATGAAGGCATTGCCGTCGGTGAATCTGCACGAGCGAACCGGTGCGCCCGCGGCTATCGTGCGTAGCGACGTTTGCGTCGTGCCGGCGGCGGCGATCGTCGCCGAAGCGATGGTGCGTCTTGCACTCGTTGACCCGGTCTTGGAGAAGTACGGCGGCGACTCGATGGAAGAGACGCTTGACAACCTGCAGCGTAGTCGCGAGGCCGCCAGCCGCCTCTTCGCGCGTGAAGGCGGCCCGCAACGACAGTGAAGCGCCATCTGGCGCTCGTGGGCTTTATGGCGTCGGGAAAATCAACGATCGGCCGGAAGTTGGCGCGGCGTCTCGGCAGGCCGTTCGTCGACACCGATGAGCTGGTAGTCCGCGCGCACGGTCCGATTAGGGCGATCTTCGCGCGAGAAGGCGAAGCCGCGTTTCGTCGCTACGAATGCCGCGCGATCGGCGAGGTGCTAGCGAATGCGCAGGCATCGGTTGTGGCGTTGGGGGGCGGCGCGCTGACGGTTGCCGAGAATCGCCGGCTGCTGAAGCAACGCGCAGACTGCGTCTTCATCAAAGTCTCTTCGGAACAAGTTCTGGCGCGCGTTCGGCGGAGTCGCGAGACACGGCCGATGCTTGGCGCGGCCCCGACACTCGAGGCGATTAAAGAACTCTACGCGCAGCGTCTCCCGCAGTACGCAAGTGCGGATTTCGTCATCGAAGTGGAACGGCACAGCGATCGAGAGGTGATCGATGCAATCGTCGACTGGCTTCGGGAAACTTAAACGCGATGCCTGAGCCGGCGGTGAACTTCGACCTGGGTTACCCGATCGTCGTAGCTGAGGACCCCGTGGATTTGGCGGAGCTCCTTGGCCGGCACGGGCCGCCGAGCATCGTGCTCAGCGATGAAAACCGGTTCGTCCGCGCCATTGCGGCCAAAATGGCCGGTGAGGCGGGAGTGCCGCTGCGGGCATTCGCGCTTGGAGAGTCGCGCAAACGGCTCGCAACCGTCGAGCAGGCGCTTGACGCAATGCTGCAATCGCGCGTGGAGCGTTCCGGACTCGTGATCGGCGTCGGCGGAGGGATCGCGGCGGATCTCTTCGGCTTTACCTGCGCGAGCTACATGCGCGGAGTTCGATACGCGCACGTGTCGACGTCACTCGTGGCGATGGTGGATGCGGCGATCGGCGGCAAAACGGGCGTCAATTTGCGCGGCGGCAAGAATTTGGCCGGTGCGTTTCGCGATCCCGTTGCGGTCCTCTGCGACGTCGCGGCGTTACGCACGCTGCCGGCGCGAGGCTTGCGCGCAGGGTTGGCCGAGATCGTAAAGGCGGCGATCATCGAAGGCGGCAGCTTCTTCGAAGGGCTCGAGGAGCTCGCGCCGCATCCGCTTTTGCGGTGGCCGTGGGCGGCGGTGATTGAGTCGGCCGTCAAGGTCAAGACGATGATCGTTGCGGACGATCGAACCGAAGCCGGCCTGCGCGAGACACTCAACCTCGGCCATACCTTTGCGCATGCGATTGAAGCGGGCTCGAAGTATCGGGTGACCCACGGCGCGGCGGTCGCGGTCGGCTTACGCGCCGCCGGCCTGCTGGCGCTGCGCTGCGATCGCTTCAGCGAAGCGGAACACCTGCGCGTCCTCGCGCTCTTAACCTTGCTCGGCCTGCCGTTGCAGACGACGGTCGCGCCGGAAGCGATTCTCGCCGCGATGCTCGGTGACAAGAAGCGCCGGGCGGCGCGGATGCGCTTCGTCCTTCCGCGTGCAATCGGCGACGTGGAATACGGCATCGAGTGCGACATGCGCAGCGTTCGTGCCGTGGTAAAGCGCCTGCAAAAACCGCCGGAGCAAGTTCGTGCTCGTCGTTGACGCGCTGCCGGCTATCCGGTCATCGCGTTTTGACCTCCCCTTAACCTACGACGCCGGGGGTCTCGCGCTTTGCGTCGGCGATGTCGTGCGTGTGCCGCTCGGACGGCGCGAAATCTTGGCATTCATCGTTGCCCCGATACGCGAGATCGCCGACGGTGGAGCGTCGTACAAGCCGGTCCTCGAACGGCTGGACGTTCCGCGCGCCTTCGACGAAACCGGATTGCAGCTAGCGGCCTTTGTTGCCGAGCACTATCTCTGCACGCTCGGTGAAGCGTTGAGCGCGGTGGTCCTCGCGGATGCGGTTCCTCGGATGCAGGATTCCTTGGTGCGCGAGAGCGAGCGCGCGAGCCCGCAGCGATTTCGCTCGGTGCCGCCTCGCTTGCTCCGCCTGATTTGGGAGGATCTCCCAGCGGGGTTTTCGCTCGAACAACTGCTTCGCCATCCCGAGGCGCGACGCGCGGCCGATCGCGCGGCGCTCTTGGGTCACGTGCGCGCACTGGTGCGGGGTGGCGCGCTCCGCCGCGAGCGACGCTTTGTGGATCCGCGCACGAGCGAGTACCAGGTTCGCGTTCTCGACCCCGGCGATCGGCCGATTCGCGGCAAAAAAGCCGAAGCGCTCGCTGCGTACGTGCGCGAGCATCCGGGGATGCCACGCGCACAAGCACTTTTGGCGGGATTTAGCAGCGCGGTCATCGCGCGCGCCGTCAAGCAGGCAGCGATTCGCGAGCGTTCGGTACGACGCACGTCGAGCCGGCGCATCGAAAAGACGGAATCCAACGCATCGCCGACGGCCGAACAAGAGCGCGCTTTACGTTGGATTGCCGAAGCACTCGACGCGAAGCGGTTTGCTGCAGCCTTGCTTTATGGCGTCACGGCGAGCGGCAAGACCTTCGTCTACGTCGAGGCGATCAAACGCGTGGTTCGCGAAGGCGGCCGCGCGATCGTGCTCGTGCCGGAGATCTCACTCACGCCCCAAACGGCGGAGCGCTTCGAGGCGGCGTTCGGCGAACGAGTGGCCGTGCTGCATTCGGCGCTCTCGGATCGCGAGCGTTTCGATGCGTGGCAGGCGTGTGCGCGCGGCGAGATCGACGTCGTCGTCGGCGCGCGGAGCGCCGTCTTCGCACCGCTCGAGCGCGTGCGCCTGCTGATCGTTGACGAAGCGCACGACCCTTCCTACAAGCAAGAAGTCGTGCCGCGCTACCACGCCGTCGCGGTCGCACGCGAGCGAATGCGCCTGACCGATGGCGTGCTGGTTCTCGGAAGCGCGACTCCCTCGCTTGAAAGCTTTGCGGCGGCCAAACTTGGAAGAATTGCGCTGCTCGAACTGCGCAAGCGCGCGACGGCGCAGCCGTTGCCGCAAGTGCGCGTGGTCGATCTACGCAAGGAGTTTGAGAGCGGCAACCGCAGCATTTTCAGCCCCGCCCTCGTTCAAGCCCTGGGCGACCGGCTCGAGCGTCAGGAGAAGAGCCTGGTCTTCGTCAACCGGCGCGGCAGCAGTGCGGCGCTGATCTGCCGGAGCTGTGGAAATTCACCGCAATGCCCGCGCTGCAGCGTGGCGCTCGCGGTCCATCGCAGCGAGCGATTACTTCGCTGCCACTACTGCGACTACCAGTGCGCTATTCCGCAACGCTGCCCGGTCTGCGGAAAAGAGACGATTCGCGAGCTCGGGATCGGAACCGAACGCGTCGTCGAGGAGCTGCTCCGGCTCTTTCCACATGCCCGCGTGTTGCGAATGGATTCGGATACGACCACCCGCGTCGGCGATCACGCGCGCATTCTGGGCTCGTTTGCACGGGACGGCGACGTGCTGGTCGGAACGCAGATGGTTGCCAAAGGGCTCGATTATCCCACGGTCACGCTAGCGGCCGTCGTCGCCGCAGATTTAGGCATCGCTCTTCCCGATTTTCGCGCGGCCGAACGCAGCTTCGCGTTGATCGCGCAGGTTTGCGGGCGAAGTGGCCGGATGCGCCGCGGCGAGGCGATCGTTCAGACATATGCACCGGAACACCCGGTGATTCGATTTGCTGCGCGGCACGACTACGACGGTTTTGCCGAAGTGGAACTGCGAGAACGTGCCGCCGCCGGCTTTCCCCCATCTGAGCGGCTTATTTATCTCGGCGTCCTCGGACGCGATCGCCGGCGCGTTGCGGAGACGGCGCAACGATACGCGGCCCGGCTGCGCGACGGCGGCACTACCGAGGTCCTGGGACCGGCTCCCTATCCTATCGTGCGTGTCAACAACGAATGGCGTTATCGCATCGCGCTGCGCGGTCGCAGCCCAGCAGCCTTGCGCGCGTTCGTGCGAGAGCGAATCCTCGACCTCGCGCACGCGGATCGCGCGACGCGTTTAGCGATTAACGTCGATCCTTAGAGCGTCCCTTTGCGGGTTTCGCCGGAGCGCTGGCGCTTCGCCGGATGGCTTTGGCAAGCCGCGACTTCTTGCGAGCGGCCTTATTGCGATGGATGATGCCTTTACTGGCGGCGTTATCGTAGGCGCTCTCGACGCCGCGGGTCGCCGCCGCCTCGCCGGTATCGGCGGCAGCCTTGAAGAGCGTTTTAAGGCGGCTCTTGACGCCTTTATTGCGTGCCGTACGCTTTTCGGATTGAAGAACCCATTTCTCAGCGGCCTTGATGTTCGGCAAGAGGACTCCCATGAAGAAAGGTAAGGGCGGAACGGCGTGTATCATACCAGGTGGCCGCGCCGAGTGTCCACCTTGGCTCGCCGCCTGCTAGGTCGGTTCGAGCAGGATCTTCCGGTAGCTGGCGTAGCGGCTGGGGGCGATCCGTCCGTCGCCAACGGCCGCCAAAACGGCACAATTGGGCTCCTGCAGGTGGGTGCAATCGGTAAAGCGGCAGCGCACCGCCGGCTCGCGCATCTCGCGGAAGGCCTGCGTCAAGTCGCCCGCCTGGATGGTTCCGAGCCCGAACTCGTTGATCCCCGGGCTATCGATAAGAAAGCCCGAGCCGATCCGGTAGAGCCGCCCCGCGGTCGTCGTCTGCCTTCCCAAGCCGCGCCGCGAGACCTCGCCGACCGTCGTTTCTCCGCCCAGTGCGCGAAAGATCGTGCTCTTTCCAACGCCGGAGTTTCCGACCAGCAGTGCGCGGCGGTCGCGGATGAGCTCGCGCAGCGCATCGACGTTCTCGTTCGTCTTGGGATTAATGACGGCGGCGGGGTACCCGAGATCGCTGTAGAGCTTGGCCAGCGCTCGGCTTTGCACCGGATCGCCGAGGTCGGGTTTGGTCAGTATGACGGCGGCCGCGATCTCCTCGACCTCGGCGAAGGCCAGGAGCTGGTCGAGGGTGACGAATCGCGGCGGCGGGTTAGCGAGGGCAGTAACGGTGACGATCAGATCGACGTTGGCGGCCATCGTCTTCGCGCGGCCGGCAGCGCTCCGCCGCTCGAGCGTGAAACTCCGGGGCTCCAGGCGTTCGACCAGTGCCTGTTCGTCTTCCAAAATGCGCACGCGCACGATGTCGCCGGGCACCGGCATGAACCGCGCGCCGGTCATACGGCGCAGTTGCGCGTTCCGCGTCCGCGTTTCACCGTCAACGGAAATCAACGCGGAATTCTTCCCGGTTGAGACGACCAGTGCTCGCTGCGTTTCGCTCACACGCAAGAATGCACGATTGAAACGGCAAACGATGAAGCGAGCGTGTTTTACCTCACCTTGAGCTTCGACAAGGACGTCGACGGCGAGCAACGCGCAGCGATTGAGGCCGCGGTGCTCGCCCTAGGCGGCAGCGTGATTTGGCGTACCCGGGAATCGGCCAGGCGTTCGTACGCTCTCCTCGAGCTTCCGGAGAAAAGCGACGCCGACGCAATTCGCGCATTGCCGGGGGCAACGGTGTACGACGGCTCGATCATAGCCTTGGCAGTTTTCCCTGCAGTTACCGAAGCCTTGCCGAAATTGCTCGATGCTTTGAACGGACCGGGCCGCCCCGCCGGCATTCTGGCATGCCGCCCCTGCCCGGATGGCCTCGTCGTTGAATGGGACCCAGCCCGGACGGGCGCCTCGGTCGTGCTCGGCCTCGTCGACGTGGAGCTGAAGCGTTTTGGTAGCGGCCGCGTTTCGGAAGTGCTCTCGCCGTTATCGCCGGAGCTTGCGGCGAAGCTCGCGGCGGAAGGATTAGCGGCTCCGGAGATCGAGCCGCGGCGTATTCTCGAGCTGAGGATCGATCGTGTTTAGCACGCTGGGACATTACGTCGGTATCTCTGACGTCATCGACGTCATCGCGACCAGCATCCTGTTCTATTACGTTTTGCTCCTCATTCGCGGCACGCGCGCCGTTCAGATCCTCATCGGCCTGCTGGTGGTCGTGGGGTTGCTCGGGCTCGCGACGCTCTTTCACCTTTACTTGTTGGGAACGATCTTGCGCCTGATCCTGGTTGGCGCGACGATTACCATTGCAATCGTCTTTCAACCCGAGTTGCGTCGCGCTCTCGAGAAGATCGGCCGTGGGAATCTCTTTCGGATGTTGACCTCGCAGGACGACGAGGGCCGCGAAGACCCGAAGATGGTAGTGCTTGCACGCACCGCCTTTCTGCTCCGGCGCAACCGCCGCGGCGCCTTGATCGTCATCGAACAACAGAGCGGCCTCAAAGAGTACTGTGAAAGCGGGACGATGCTGCACGCCGACATTTCCGAGGAGTTGCTGGTGAGCATTTTTGTACCGGACTCGCCGCTGCACGATGGCGCGGTAATCGTGCGCGACGGCCGCATCGAGGCAGCGGCATGCCTTTTGCCCTTGGCAGAGCGTTCGCCCGCAAACATGCGATTTGGGACGCGTCACCGGGCCGCGCTCGGACTTGCGGAGCAGACCGACGCCGTGGTGCTGGTCATTTCGGAGCAGACGGGAGCGATTTCGATCGCTCGTGACGGTAAGCTCACGCGCCCCGTGGATGACGAACAGCGGTTGACCAAGATGCTCTTAGCGATTACGCGGCCGCCGCGAGAACATCGCCGGCGAAACGATCTCATCGCGCATCTTCGCTCGCGGCTGCGACCCCCGCGCGGCGAGACGACCTCGCGCGTTTCGTAGCGAGAACCAAAACGCTTGGAAATCGTCCGACGGAACTTTTCGCTCAAGCTGCTGGCGGTCGCGCTCGCGGTTCTCGGCTGGGCATACTTTCGAGTTGCCGGTAATTCCGGTTTCGGATCGGCGCAGTCGGCGCAGCTCTCGGTTCCGATCGCCGCGGTTAATCTGCCGTTGGGAAACGTCGCGCACTATACCGAACGCGAGGCCGTCGTAACCGTTGAGAGCAAACGCGGCGAGCCGGCGATCAAGCCCGAGGATATCAAGGCCGTTCTCGACCTTTCGAACAAAGAACCGGGGGTGTATACCATTCCGGTCACGCTCGTTGCACCCGAGGTGGTCGTGCAGAGCTTGAGCCCTGCGTCGGTTACCCTGACGATCGAAAAGGTCGAAGAGCGCGCTTTCCCGGTCACCGTGCATTACGTCGGTGCGCAGCCCAGCGGCATCGTCGCGAGCAACGGTGTCGTTCTTCCGAGCGCGGCGCTCGTTCGCGGGCCGACATCGCTGCTCGCGCAAATCAGCGCGGTGCAGGCCGATATCGCCATGCCGAGCGCGCCGAAGGTGCTCGACGAAATGGTGCGGCCGATTCCCGTCGATTCGTCCGGCGCGGAGCTCACCGGGCTTTCGGTCGCACCGAACCTGGTCCGCGTGGAAACGCACTTCGTTGCCGGAACTGGTCCATCCAAATGAGCCGTCTTTTCGGCACCGATGGCGTGCGCGGGGTTGCCAACCGCGAGCTAACGCCCGAGCTTGCGCTGCGTCTCGGGCGCGCCGCCGCGGCGCTGCTACCGAGCGGCGAGGAGGGAGGGCCGATTCTGATCGGACGCGATACGCGCCTGTCGGGGACGATGTTGGAAGCTGCCTTAGTCGCAGGAGTCACCTCCGTCGGGCGTAACGCCGTTTCGCTTGGCATCGTTCCGACGCCGGCCGTTGCTTGCATTACTCGCCGTACGGCGGCTGTTGCCGGCGTCGTCATCAGCGCATCGCACAACCCCATCGAAGATAACGGCATAAAATTTTTCGGTTCGGACGGCTTCAAGCTCGGCGATACGCTCGAAGATTCGGTCGAAGCGCTGATCGATTCGCCGGAGCTGCCGCGGCCAACGGGAACCAAGGTTGGAACGGCGCGGGCCGCTGCGAATCTCGGGCGTTACTACTACGACGAGCTTTACGACGGCGCGGCGGAGCTGGACGGATTGAATGTCGTTGTTGACGGCGGTTTCGGGGCCGCCTACGCAATCGTCCCGTACGCACTGCGTAAACTCGGCGCGACCGTCACGGAGATCAACTGCGAAAACGATGGTTCTCGAATCAACGTCGAAAGCGGCGCAACCGACTTACGCGCGCTGCAGGCCACGGTGCAGGAGTTGGCGGCCGCGGGCGAACGGCGTGTCGTCGGCGTTGCCTTCGACGGTGACGCCGATCGCGCGCTCTTTGTTGATGAAACGGGTGCGGCGATCAGTGGCGACCATGTGATGTTCGCGCTGGCATCGTGGATGCAAGCCCGGGGTCAGCTCGATGGCGGCGCGGTCGTGGCTACGGTGATGAGCAACATTGGTTTCGAGCGCGCGCTCGAGCGGCGAGGAATCGGCTTGATTCGCGCTGCCGTCGGCGACCGGTACGTGCTCGAGCGAATGCGCGCCGACGGCTATGCGTTGGGCGGCGAGCAATCCGGCCACGTGATCGACTTTCGTTATAACACGACTGGTGATGGACCGAAAACGGCGATAACGTTGCTTAGCATCGTCGCAACGCAGGGCACGACCTTGCACGAGTTGGTGCGAGAAGTCGTGACCGCGCCGCAAGTATTGGTTAACGTTCGCACGAGTCGCCGCGACGTGTTAGTGAATCCCGCGGTTATCGAAGCGATCGCGTCCGCGGAAGCCGCGCTTGGACATAGTGGGCGGCTTCTCGTGCGCCCGTCGGGAACCGAGCCGCTCATTCGCGTGATGGCGGAAGGTGACGACCGGGCACTTGTAGAGGCGCAGGTCAGTCGAGTTGCCGCGCGGATCGAGCAGGAGGTTGAGCGTTTCGCTTCAACCTAACGCAATAATCGGAGGTGAAGTGGAACGCGGAAGGGCGCCGCAACGTTACGACGAAGCGCCCCTGAGATCTGGGATCTTCGATGATTTGCAAATAAAAGCGACGTCGACAGTTCCCATGCCTGTACAAGGTCACTGAGTCGGGGCGAGAGCCTCGAGCGGGGGATGTCCCGGTAGGGGTGAGTGGGCCGGTCGGCCCTAGGGCGAATCTTTCCCGTCCGAACCCGTCAACTAACCCCGCAAGTGTCGTGAAAGAGGAGCGGTTTCTTGCGTCATGCGTTAGCTTTAGGGATATTTGCCCTTTTGATTGCCGGTTCGAGTGCGATGGTTGAAGCGCATACGAACAGTAGCACTGCCTTCAGCCAAGCGTTAAACTATACCGGGTCGTCACAAACGGTCGACGCCCAGGCCCTTAGCCCTGATGTCGCCGAATGGACGACCCACCTGATCATCTCGAGTCCCACGCGCCACAGGGCGGGGATCTCCCGGTTCACCGGCGGGATACTCTCCCGAACCTCCAAAATCGCCCAACAACTGACCCGCAGCGCCCTTCGTTTTCTAGGGGTGCCCTACGTGTTTGGCGGAACGTCAACGACGGG
Organism: Candidatus Cybelea sp.; assembly: GCA_049800655.1. Classification (GTDB taxonomy): domain Bacteria; phylum Vulcanimicrobiota; class Vulcanimicrobiia; order Vulcanimicrobiales; family Vulcanimicrobiaceae; genus Cybelea. The sequence goes on along the minus strand of JBARKF010000310.1, from coordinate 45,376 downwards.
CTTCGATTGCTCGGGCTTCGTCCAGCACGTCTTCGCGATGCTCGGCATGGGTCTGCCGCGGACCGCCGACGCTCAATATGACATCGGCCGGCCGGCGACCGGCGGGCCACGCCCAGGCGATCTGGTCTTCTTTGACACCTACGGGGGTGTTTCGCACGTGGGAATCTACCTAGGGCACGGCAAGTTCGTCCACGCCAGCTCTAGCCACGGCGTCGAGGTGAGCCACCTATCCGAATCGTATTGGGCCTCGCGCTACGTCGGAGCAAAGCGGCTGATCGCCACGAAGTAGCCCGCGTTCTCATCCATCAGAAGGGCGGCGCCCCGCACAGGCGCTTGCCCTTTTTACTTTCATGCGCGAAGCTAAGGCGAACGATGGGGTGTAGCCAAGCGGTAAGGCAGCGGACTTTGACTCCGCCATGCGTTGGTTCGAATCCAGCCACCCCAGCATCGCTTGGAGGGCCTAGCGTTTGAAAACCTTGACTCGTGGCAGCTACGCACTACGTCTCGGTTTTCTGCTCGCCGTCTTTGCGGTTTCGTGCACGGTGGGCAGAAACACGAGCGGGTTGCCGCCGCTCGAACCTTCAACCGCTTCGAGGGTGCCCAGACAACGATTCGAGCGAGAGCAGCTTTGGGGACCGCCGGGTGCGAATCGTTGGGAGCCCACTATCGCAGCCGATCCGGAGTCGAGTTGGGTCTATCAGCTAACGACCGGTCAGCGTCCGAACTATCTATTGTTTCGCGCCTCGAGCGACGGCGGAAGAACCTGGGGCGCGGCGCGCCACCTCTGTCATCGAGGAGTAAGGGTTCCGTTTCAATTCGATCCGCAGATCGCCGTTGCGAAGGGCGGCGTCATCGACGTCGTCTGTCTCGACGGATTCCGGCCGGGCGTCGTCTTCGCGCGATCGCACGATCGGGGCGCTACCTGGAGTAAGGCGGTTCGACTCGATGGGAGGATGGCATACAGCGATAAACCGACGCTCGTTCTCGCGGCGCGAGGAAAAGACGTTTACGTAGCCTACAACGTGCGATGGTCGCTCTACGTGTCGGTGTCGCACGACTACGGCGCGACGTGGCTACCAGCGATGCGAGTGACGACGCGGCGGCTCTGGTACTTCCCGTACAGCGGGACGGTCGGGCGCCATGGAGTCATCTGGTTTGCCGTCGACGGCGAGTCCGGAAGGAAGGAGCGCGGCGAAGGACACGTCGAGCTCGTTACCTCACCCGACGGCGGAGCGACCTGGCGCGAGATTCCATTCGCGGTGAGTTACAAGGGAGAGACCTGCAAAGTACACCATTGTTATCCCGATTTCTACACGGCGGAGGATGCCGTCGCCGCCGACGGACGCGGAAATCTGGTCTTCGTTTTTGCGATGAACGCTCGCAGGCACCTGCCGAACTCGCTCTACGCGAGCCGGTCGAACGACGACGGCGAAACGTGGAGCACGTCGCGACTCATCAACGCGGTGGGAAACAACACGAGCCCCGCGATCGCCGCCGCGCCCGACGGCAGCTTTCGCCTCGTCTGGCAAGATAACCGCAACGGCCCGAAGGCGTGGAATACGTGGTATTCGCAGAGCAGCGATCGCGGCGCGAGCTGGAGCAGCGCGATTAGGCTCTCTGACCAAGGCTTCGGCGCGCCTTATAAGCATCGGGCGGGCTACGATTTTCCGTTCGGCGATTATCTCGGGCTAGCCGTCGACGCTCACGGCGTCAATCACGTCATCTGGGGAGAGGGTTCGGCCGTCTACGTTCCCGGCGGCACGTGGTGGACTCGCGGATTTTGACGCGGTCGGTTGGGGCGCTGCACCTTACCAACGGTGATGGCGCGCTCTACCTGCTGAAAAAGGCGGGTATGCTTGGTACGCACGTCGCGTGGCGCGATGCGCTCAATGAAGGGCCGGTGCCCGCGGGTTTGTCGCTCGAAGAGACGAGCGCCTTGCGCGCGCGATACTTATCGGAACGGGGCTACGGTAATCCAATCAAATTGATCCACGAGTTCGAGCGCCGCGACGCGCAGCTGCGTCATGCCGACGATTTCGACGAAGTCGTCCTGTGGTTCGAGCACGATCTGTACGATCAATTGCAGTTGCTGCAAGTGCTCACGGCGTTAGAGGAACTCGATCTCGAGCCGGGACGAATATCGGTCGTGCAATGCGACCATTATCTCGCGAACATGACGGTGGACGAGATCTTTCCGCTCTTTTCGAAGCGGCGCACGGCGACGCCGGCGATCTTTAAGTCAGCGCGCCGGACCTGGGAACGCTTTACGTCCGACTCTCCCGCGGATCTCTACGCGGCGGCCGGAGAGGACGCAATCGGCCTGCCGTTCCTGCGCGCGTCGCTGCAGCGACTCTGCGAAGAGTATCCCTGGAAGCGCGACGGACTCTCACGGTCACAGCGACAGGCGCTCTACGCCGTCATCCAGGGGCCTGGCAGGCCCGAAGAGCTTTTCGCGCGGGCGCAGGCTCGCGAGGAGGCATACTTTCTCGGCGAGCGCGCCTTTTTGCAAATGGTCGAAGACCTTGAACGCGGCGCCGGTGCGCTGCTGGAAGAAGAAGAGGGGAAGCTCGTTCCAACGGTACTAGGCCGGCGCGTGCTAGCAGGTGACGCCGATTGGCTCGAAGACCATGCGATCGATCGATGGATCGGCGGCGTTCATTTAGTGCCGCGCAGCGTTACGCGCTGGGACGATGATGCGGGTTGTTTCGTCTCCGGCAGCGAAGGACCAGGCCTTAATGACGCACGATGAGTTAGGCATTGATCTCAAAACCGAGGACGGCGGCGGAACGCTAATTTTCAAGCTGCGCGGAAGCCTCGATCTGGCGACTTCTCCCACGGTTCGCGCCGCGTTGAGCGAGGCGACGGAGAAGGGCAGTCATCACCTGATCGTCGATCTGACGCAGCTCGAGTTCCTCGACTCGACCGGTTTAGGCGTGCTGATCGGTGCGCACCGGCGGGCGGCCGAGCGCGGCGGTTCGTTCCGGGTCGTTATCAGCGACGGTCCCATCGCGCGTTTGCTGAACATCACCGGTTTGATCACGGTCTTCGCGGTGTATCACTCGTTGGAGGACGCGCGCAGCGATCACGAGCGAGTCTCGTCGACGCTCTAGTTACGGGCCACTAGCGATACGCTTCGTCGAGGAGTTCGACGATATGCTTTACGGCCGCATGGTAGCGGATTTCTCGTAATCCCGCTTCGACTTGCGCCGCACAGCCGGGATTCGCGGTCGCAACGATCTGCGCGCCGGTCTGCCGGATCGCTTCTACCTTCCGGCGAGCAAGACGAGCCGACATTTCGGGTTGCGTGAGGTTGTAAATTCCTGCGCTGCCGCAGCAGATCGCGCTCTCTCGCATCTCGATGAGGTGCAGGCCGGGGATGCGCGCGAGCAGCCGGCGCGGGGCTCCGGCGACGCGCTGCGCGTGCACGAGATGACACGGTTCTTGATAGGTGACCGTCGCGTCGATCGCGCGTCTCGCGGTTCCGAAGTCCATAGCGTCGAGCACCTCCACGACGTCGCGTACGCGACCCGAGAAACTCGCCGCGCGCGGCGCCCAGGCAGGGTCGCCGGCAAAAAGGTCGCCGTACTCTTTGAGCGCGCTTCCGCAGCCCGCCGCGTTGACGACGTAGACATCGGCGCCGCTGCGTTCGAACGCGACGATATTACGCTTGGCAAACTCGCGCGCAATGTCCATCTCGCCCGCGTGAACGGCGATGGCACCGCAGCAGCCCTGCGTGCTCGGGACGACGACCGAAAGTCCGGCACGACGCAGCATGCGTACCGTTGCGCGATGGACGTTGCCGAAAGCGACGGCCATCACGCAGCCGGCGTGCAGGAATGCGAGACCTTGCGGAGCGGCCGCTTCGAAGCGCTGGTCGTTCGGAACGAAGAATGCGCCGCGAACTTGGGGTGCGAGCTTCGCGATTCGCCCGAGTCCGACGAGTGCAGCGAGCGACGTCAGCCGCGTCTGCTGTGCGAATCGAAGCAACGCCGCGGCCAGGCACATGAGATCGAGCCGAGCGAAGAGTCGCTGCAAGAACAGTCGCCGAACGACGCGCGCGGCGCTGGACTCATTAGCACTCTGCGCGCGGCGAATTTGCGTGCGTGCCGTCTCAACGAGCTGTCCATACTGCACGCCCGAAGGGCAGACCGCCTCACACGCACGGCAATCCAGACACTCCCACATCTGCCCGACGAAGCCCGGGCTATTGAGGTCGAGCCGCTCCTCGCCGACGGCCTTGATCAGACTAATCCGGCCGCGGGGCCCCGAGGTTTCTGTCATAGTTTCGAGATACGTCGGGCACGACGGCAGGCAGAGGCCGCAACGAATGCAGGTGTCGTAGATGGATGCACGGGGCTGGTCGGTTCCGCTAAAGCCTGTCACCGCGTGCTCGCTCATCGATATGGCAGGTTCGTGTTGAACGCGCTTTAGCTCTCCTGCCGAAACGTACGCTGCAAATTAGCTGTTGGGGAGGTTGCGTGAAGAAACGAATTAAGGTGGGGGTGACCGGCGCGGCCGGCCAAATCGGCTATGCGCTGATTTTTCGCATGGCGTCAGGTCAAATGTTTGGGCCCGACACCGAGCTGGAACTGCAGTTGCTCGAGCTCGAGCAGGCGCTCGGGGCGCTCGGCGGCGTCGCCATGGAGCTTGAAGATTGCGCCTTTCCGCTGCTCAAGAAGGTTCGCTACGGTTCGGATGCCGGCGAGGCGATGCGCGACGTAAACTGGGCGATCCTGGTCGGTGCCGTCCCTCGCAAGGCCGGCATGGAACGTTCCGATCTCCTTCGCGTGAACGGCGCGATCTTCACCGAGCAGGGCCAAGCGCTCAACGCGAACGCCGCCGATGACGTGCAGGTCTTCGTCGTCGGGAATCCCGCGAATACGAACTGCCTGATCGCGATGAATAACGCACCGAGAATCCCTACCGACCGGTTCTTTGCGATGACGACGCTCGACGAGTTGCGCGCGCGAGCGCAGCTTGCACGCAAGGCGGGGATCGACGTCACCGAGATCGCGCAGATGGCGATCTGGGGGAACCATTCGACGACGCAGTACCCCGACTTTACCCACGCGAAGATCGGTGGGCGCCCTGCGCACGAGGTCGTCGTGGATCGGGAATGGCTCGAGAGTCACTTCATTCCAACCGTACAAAATCGGGGCGCGGAAGTGATCAAACAACGCGGTGCCTCCTCGGCAGCGTCGGCGGCCAATGCCGCGATCGTCGGCGTCTATAACCTCACCCACGACACGCCGGCGGGTGAATATTACTCCGTCGGACGCAACTCGCATGGCGAGTACGGCGTCGATCCGGGCCTCATCTTCTCGTTCCCGTCGCGCACCGAAAACGGCGTCTCCCGGATCGTCGAGGGGCTCGCCCACGATGATTTCGGCCGGACCAAGCTCGCGGCCACGCTGGAGGAACTTCGCAAAGAACGGGACGCAGTCAAAGAACTCGGGCTGATTCCCGCGAACTAGGCTTTTTAGTCATGAGCGGCTCTCACAGCGACCGACCGGACCTCGAACTGGTGCACGTGAACGTGGCCTCGGTTGCTGGTGCATATACCGTGGGCAGCGCCTCATTCTTCCGCTATATCTTACGCTTGGGCGAGCTCGGCTTGCCGTTGTCGCTGGCCGACCAAGAGGCCGTCGACGTCCTGGCGGCGGTGCCGCATGCGCTCGGTGCGGAAGAAGAAGTGGCGTTCGTTTCGGGCCCGGGCTGGCGAGTCGTGCCGGCTCAAGGCGAGCTGGATTGGCCGGTCTTAGAGGCGACCCCCGAGCGGCTGCACAGCGCACTCGAACGAGCACGCAACCTTCTCTGGACGCACGCCGCTCGCTTTCGTGTGAGCGCCCGCGAGATTTCTGCGATTGAAATCGAACTCGACGAGGTCTACGGCGTGCTCATGCGCGCTGCAGCCGCCGGCGTCGCCGTCAACATTTCGTACGTAGCCTAGGACACTAGCCGCATCGGTGGAGATCGTCTGCGAGCTGCCGCTGCGCGGCGCGGGCGGCGAGCCGATCTCGTTCGCGCGCACCGTTCACTCACACGGCTGCGCGCGGCTAGCGCCGGCGCAAGTGCAAGAGTCGCCGTTAGTCTATCGCCGCGCGTTGCGCACCGGCAAACGTGTCGTCGTGCTATCGATGCGCGAACGCGACGGTAAGCTCATTGTCGAGACGGATGAGCGGCTTCGCCAAGGCGACGCGAATATGGTGGGAACAGCAGTCGCGCGAATGTTCCGCTTCGACGACGATCTCTCGCCGTTCTACGCGCAGATCGCCCATGATGAGACATTAGGCTGGGCCGCCGTCGGCGCCGGCCGAATCCTCGCCAGCCCGACCGTCTTTGAAGACGTGATCAAGACGATCTGCACGACGAACTGTGCATGGTCGGGAACGATTCGAATGACGCAGGCTTTGGCCGAGCTCGGCGAAGGCGCGTTTCCCGAGGCGGAGCGGCTTGCGGCGACGCCGGAGTCGTGGTTCCGCGAGGTCGCCCGCATGGGCTATCGCGGTGCGTACGTACGAGCGATCGCCGTGGACGTTGCGCGGGGTGAGCTCGACCTGGAATCGCTGCGCAGCAACCGGTACGGCGATGATGACGTCGAGCAGCGGCTCCTCGCACTGCCCGGGATCGGACCCTACGGCGCCGCGCACGTCATGCAGCTTCTCGGGCGCCATCGGCAGCTGATCTTCGACTCTTGGACACGCCCGAAATACCTGCGGCTGGCAGGCAAAAAACGCGCGAAAGACTCGACGATCGGACGCGCATTCGCGCGTTACGGCGTGTATGCCGGTCTGGCGTTCTGGCTCTATTTGACCCGCGACTGGATCGAGGAATAGCGACGCAAGCTGCGGAACGCCTACCGCCTTGGTCCCAATGGCAACTGAAAGGATCAGCATATGCCATTACTCACGACCCAATACGTTTATTTCGGCGCCTCCGGCGCCCACACGCGCCAGCCTCGCGCGACGACTTCCTACGGCGGCTTTACCCCGATCCCAGGACTCAACCCGTCGCCACCCCAGACGCTCGCGCCCGGCACGTCCTTCCAGCCGTTACTGCCGTTCCTGACGTATGACGTCGGGTCGCTCGACTTGCAGTGGGCTCTTACCAACGTTTCCGGCTTGGTCGAAGGGCCGCGCTTTACGAATCAGCCCGGAGGATATCCGCCGCCGGGCACCGTCGGCACGAGTCCGGTGCTCGTCGTTTACCTTTACGTTCCAGTCGGGGGCACCCCCGGACCCGGTGACAGCGGCGCCGTCATCGACGCTTTCAACGAGAGCACTGGCGCGTTAGTCGACAACGATTTCGTGACCGTCAGCCCGGATCCAGGCGGCACGCTTACCACCGAAGCGAACGTCGAAGGCTGGGTCGATACCGCTTCGAGCGGCTACACGATCGCGGCCGATCATCCGAACATCGGTCCCTATATGTCGTTGCCCATGACGGCGCTTTTCGACCAATGGACCGATCTCACGAATCCATCGCCGCTGCCAAGTCTCATCAGCGGCGCTAACTTAACGCCAGGCCAAGGCGAAACCGTCTATGCGTTGGCGCTTTACAAAGACCCCGTCAAGACGAAGGAACACTTCGATAAGCCAATCATCAGCGACGTCTTCACGAGCAAGTGGGTCTCGGAGATCTTCAAAGGGCCCAAAGAGTCGGTGGAGTCCCAGGGCTGGGGCGATATCGGCGATCCCGAGCTCATCGTCGCCGAGATCGCGGCTCTCAATGCGCGCATCAGCCAGTTGCAGGTCGGCCTGCAGACAATGGGGCGCGCCTTTATTCGGAGCGAGGACCGGCCGCCGGTCGGCGAGCGCGGCGACCAGACCGAGGAGAGTTGATCCTTGTCGTAAGCAATGTGGCTAATGAGTCGGCGATCGATCTCATCGAGACGTTCTCGCCCGGCGTCGCCTCATTAGTCACCGCTTCGACGCTCCACCGCAATTTCAAGGCCGCCGTCTCCGTCGGCGACCTGTCGTCGGCGCAGCTGACGATTGGCGGCGTCCGGATTCGTGCGACCGAGATTACCGGCGTCGTCACAACGGTCGCGTACTTTCTGCCGCAAGAGTTTTACGAAGTCGAACCGGCCGACCGCGAGTACGTCTGCGCGGAAGTGCGGGCCTTCTTCATCTACTTGCTTACGGTGTTGCGCTGCAAAAAACTCAACCCGCCGACGCCGAAGAGTCTCTCGGGTCTTGGCTTGCATCGCATCGAATGGATGAAGGCTGCACGCGGCTGGGGGATTCCCGTTTGGGCGGGGCGCATCCGAAACGGCTTACCCGTGACGGACGAGGCGGCGGAACGACCGAGGCTACGAGCGACCGTCATCGGGGATGCGATCGTCGAGGATGACCTGCCCGGCCGGGTTTGCGAATACGCGCAGGCACTTGCGCGCGCCTTCGAGATGCCATACGTTCGTCTGCGCTTCGCCGCGACGCGCGAAGACGAATATGCTTTAGCCGACCTTTCATTCGTCCCCGACGTTAGCGTACCGGCGAACCGCGCCGCGATCGCGCGTTTTATGGAAGTGCCGCGCCATTGATTTTTCTGTGGGGGACGCTGGACGACGCGCCGATGGCGATCGCTTGCGCGGCGCTCACGCAGGCCGGCGCCGAGTTCGTTTTTTTCGATCACCGGAAGATCGCTCGCTGCGAGATCGACTCCGTCATTGACGGCGCCAACGGCGAACGATGCACGGTGACGGTCGAAGGCGCGACGATCGACATCACCGGCGTCACGGTGGCGTACGTGAGGGGCCTGAGCTTTTATCAGCACGACGAGCTGCGGGGTTTGCCGCACGACAGTCCCCCCGTGATCCGTGCGGCCGCGTTCGAAGCGCAGCTGACGGCGTGGCTCGACGCTTCCGACGCGGTCGTGATCAACCGTTCCGCTCCTTCGGCCACCAATAACTCGAAACCGTACCAAATGAGCGTTATCCATCAGGCGGGCTTTGCGGTCCCCGAGACGCTCCTCTGCAACGACGCCGAAGCCGCGCGTGCCTTTCTGGTGCAGCATCCCGACTCGGTCTATAAGTCGATGAGCGGCGTCCGCAGCATCGTGCGGCGGCTGGGCGAAGCGCAATGCGGCCTTATCGACGACGTCCAGTGGTGCCCGACGCTCTTTCAACGGGCCGTCAAGGGCACGAACTATCGAGCGCACGTGCTCGGCGATCGAGTCTTCGCCGCTCAAATCGCCTCGGATCAGATCGATTATCGCTACGGCCGCTCGACAATAACGCCGGCCGAGCTGCCGGCCGACGTGGCGCAGCGCTGCCGGCGGCTTACGAGAATGCTCGGGCTGCATTTCGCCGGCATCGATCTGATGCGAAGCGACGAGGGCGAGTGGTTCTGCTTCGAAGCGAATCCGTCGCCGGGCTACCCATATTACGAGGCCGCGGGCGGAGCCTCGATCGGCGCCGCGCTCGCGCGCTTCATGATCGAAGCCGACGCGTCCCGGCAGAAGAAGATGCGGGTTTAGCACGCGAGACGATTTCCTGGACGCCGGCTGGACGGCGAGGGCGATATGCTGCTGCCGCTGGGGCGCCTCGAGCGCCCTCCCGTCACTAGAGGAGCCGAACATGGGAACTAAGCGTCTACTCTGCGCTATTTTATCCAGCCTCGTTCTCGCGGCGTGCACGGCCTGGCAGCAGGGCCTCACGCCGGGAGTTATAGGAGCGTCGCCAACTCCAGATCCAATGGAAGCGCAAACCGTAGCAACCACGGGACACCCGGGTGGCCGCCTGATCGTCAGGGGCGCCCGGCCGGACACAAAATGGCTACTGCTACGTCGGAATCGCCGTTAAATAACGCAGCGGGCTAGCGATCGGGCATGCGGTCACGCGGATGCGCTTCGTCGTACGCGCGCCGCTTATGTCCCATCGCTAACTGCAAATAGACGCCGGTCGTCGCCAGACTCTCGTGCCCGAGCAGTTCGCGGACGGTCTCGAGGTCCACGCCGTTCTCCACGAGATGCGTAGCGAACGAGTGACGCAGCGTGTGCGGGCTTGCGTGCTTCTGAACTCCGCTGATTTGATAGATCGCGCGGAAGATTCGCCAAACGTGTTTCGGCGTAAGCGCCTTGCCGCCGCGGCCCAGGAAGAGCGCGGGATCGGCGCTGCGCGGCCGGACGCGCAGGTAGGCTTCGATGGCATCTGCAGCCGCTCGGTTGATCACGACCAAACGCTCCTTGTTGCCTTTTCCCGTTACGCGAATCGTGCGCTCGGCGAGATCGACGTCGGCAAGCCGTACGCCGGCGAGCTCGGCTCGGCGCATCCCACTGGCGTAGAAAAGCTCCATGATGGCGTTGTCTCGCCGGCGGGCGGCATCCGTCCGGCCGGCAAGCGAGGTCCGCAGCAGTTTCATGACCTCGTCGACTTTGAGCGGCGCCGGGCGCTTTTTCGCGACCGAGGGGCCGGGAATCGCCGCGGCGGGATCGTTCTCGAGAATCCCCGTGATCTTGAGAAAGCGATAGAGCGCGCGGATCGACGACAGCTTCCGGCAGACGGTTCGGCTATCGCAGCCACGCGCGTCGAACAGGTGCGCGATATATTGCCGAATCTGCGTCGGCTTCACCGCCTGCAGCGCTGCCGAGGCTTCCGTCTCCCGCAAAAACGCGGTGAACTCCATCAGATCTCGCTCGTACGCGGCGACCGTTAAGGGGCTGCGTTTGCGCTCGGTCAGCAGGTAGCCCCGCAGGTCACGGACGAGCGGATCCGGCTTGGCAGCTTCGCTGCCCTGCGCAGGCTTCTTCACGGTCCCTGAATGCGACATAATAAATCTTTTGTCGCATTCGTGCGGAAGACGCGGGCTTCCTACCTGGCCTTGGCACGAATGCGACAAAAGCTCAGCAACGCAGGCCTCCCACCTGGCCTTGGCACGAATGCGACAAAAGCTCAGCAGCGCGGGCCTCCCACCTGGCCTTGGCACGAATGCGACAAAAGCTCAGCAGCGCGGGCCTCCCACCTGGCCTTGGCAGTGAACCATGCCTAGTCCGTGTCGACGGGGATCCCGGAGGGCTTTTGATGGAGAAAGAACGAGCGAGAGAACGTCGAGCGGATTTGATGGAACTGCCGCGGGGCTTGGTCGAAGTCGAACATGTCGCCGAGGCTGTTCGACGTGCCGTCGGTCGTCCCGAGACGTCCGAGGTCGAACGTGTCTTCGCTGAATCGTAGGATGCTGCCGAAGTAGTAAATGGTGTTCGAAATATAGCCACCTTGACTCCCGGAGCCGATCTTCGTGTAGGGAGAGATTGCCAGCATCGGAACGCGGAAGCCCGGGCCGCCTTGATTGTCGCGGGGAAACGGGGGCGGAACGGGATCGTAAAAGCCGCCCCAGTCGTCCCAGACGACAATGATCGCCGTCGAGTTCCAATAGAGCTTTCTCCGATCGCGTTGACGACGCTGGCGACCCAGGACGGCCCGTCGTCCTGCCCGCCGTTGGGATGGTCCGAGTTACGTCCATCGGGGATCACCCACGAGACCGCCGGAAGTGTCCCGCCGGAGATGTCTTTGAAGACGTTGGTCTCCGGCCAAGTCACGTTCGTGCCCCATTCAGGGCCGTAACGCACCGCCGAGATAACGTCGAAGGCGTTCCAAATCGCGCCCGAGTCTGGAATTTGAGGCGTGTAGTATTTCCAGGAGACATGTTTCGCATCGAGCAAGTCGCGCAGCGTTTTGTAAGGATATCCACCATATTCCGGAAAATCCTGAGTGCACGGGAACGGCCCGGCATCCTCTTCGTATTTGAGTTGCGTCGTTATCAGCGACGTCCTGGTGTTGGGTTGGGAGTCGCATCCCCAGGCGCCGGCGACACGCGGGTTGTCGATCATACTGTCGTTGGGATCGATAAAAGTTGCGCCGCGAATGAGATCCTGGTGTCCCGTGAAGCTGTTGCTCCCTTGGGTCGTGAACATCGCATTAGCGAGTCCATACTGCTCGGCCATACTCCAATACGGCGCGATATCGGCAGGATTGACGTATTCGTACGGCGCCGTCTTCTCCAGCCGCGGATTCTTTGGATACTTGATCAGATTGAAGCCGTCCATCTGGCAACCCGACGAGTAGCTATAGTTGCAGGCTGCGGTGAAACCACTGTAAGAATGATTCAAGGCGGGCTGCCCGACGAGCGAGACCTCCTTGAGATTGATCAGCTGCCTCTCGCCGTTGATGAGCTCGTAACCAGAAGTCGCACCGGTTGCGCCCGGGAACGTTGCGAAAAAATCATTGAAGGTACGGTTCTCTTGAATGACCACGACGATATGATGAATCGGCGTGCTGCCGGAGTCCCGTCGCGCGAGCGGCGGACGACGAATCCGCGCCATCGGCGTTACCGCCGAGGATGATGACGCACCGCACGCGGTCAGGCTCCCTGTTACGACGACGAGCAAAAAAAACGCCCATGGTTTGTGCATCGAATAGCTCCTGTTGCTGCCAAGAGAGGCTGGCGAGCATTACCGGTGACGATTCGTGCTGTGAGTTAGAGCTTCTTCAGCGTCAACTGGGGCAGGTTACGATCCAAGCCGTCAGTTCGAGTCTTTTGAGAATCGCGGTTTCATGGTATTTGCCGGCGTCGGGGCAGGTCTTATCGAGAAAACGCGTGCGGTCGTGAAAGTACTCGACGTCGACGACGAGCCGGTTGGTCTTGGTGTAGACCGCGAACTGGTTGCACCAGCCCTGTGCGAAGCACTGCTCGACGACGGCGAAATCGAAGACTTTCACGAGGTCTTTGACTTGGCTGTTGTCGCCTTTTTGGTCGGCCGTTAGCCCGCGGTCGTGCGCGGCTTTGGCGACCCATGTATCGTACGTGAGCTGCTCGTGATAGGTGAGCGGGAATCCGGTCCGGTTCTGATACCCGTCAAGATTGTCGGGATCGACGCCATCGAAGCCCTTCTTCTTGCAGAGGTCGAGCCGGCGGGCCATGATCGGCTCGAGAATCGCCGTCTGGCGAATGTCAAGCCAGCGCTCACCTCTCCAGTGACCGTCGGGGTGACCTAATACGCTCTTTGGAAACTCCTTGGCGTCGGGGCGCCAGTTCTCCCAAGTGCCGACGTCGACGTAGCACATGACGCGCCGCTTCATTACGTGCAGCTTCGCGACGATCTTCGGCGATGTGTCGAACATGTCGAGATCGTAGATATCGGCGGGAACCTTCAAGTCCAGCCGGCCGTCGTACTGGATCTGATACGACTCGTTTGGCGCCGGAATCCAGCGCGCGCCTTGGCCAAGGGGCGAACTTCCGATCGCAAACGCATTCGGCGCCGCCGGCGTTGTTGAACCCGGTCCGCAGGCTGAAAGCAGCAGCGATAGCCAGGCGATCGCGCCGGCGGCGTGAGACCGCATCATTCGGTGTCGACTGGAATTCCCGAGGGCTTCTGGTGCATGAAGTACGAACGCGAATACTTCGAACCGATCGATTGGTACTGACGCGGGGATTGGTAGAAGTTGAACATGTCGTCCATGCTGTTGGAGGTGCCGTCGGTCGTTCCGAGCCGTCCGAGATTGAACGTATCTTCGACGAACCGGATGATGCTTCCGAACGCATAGACGGTGTTGGAGATATAGCCGCCTTGGCTGCCGCTGCCGATCCGCGCGTAAGGCGAGACGACGAGCATCGGAATTCGGAGGCCCGGCCCGCCCTGATTGTCACGCGGCAGCGGGGGCGGGACCGGATCGTAGAAGCCGCCCCAGTCGTCCCAAACGACGATGATGGCGGTCGAGTCCCAATACTGGCTCTCGCCGATTGCGTTGACGATGCTCGCGACCCACGAAGGACCGGTGTCCCCGCTCCGGTTGGGGTGATCCGAGTTTACGCCGTCCGGTATTACCCAAGACATATTCGCGAGCTGACCGTTTGAGATATCGTTGAAGATATTCGTCTCGGGCCAGTTGACGTTGGTGCCCCACTCCGAACCGAAGCGAACCGGCGAAATCACGTCGAACGCGTCCCAGATTGCTCCGCTCGCGCCAATCTCCGGCGTGTAGTATTTCCACGAGACCGAGGCGTTGTCCATCAGATCGCGGAGCGTCCGGTAGTTTGCGCCCGATCCTGGAAAATCCTGAGTACAGGGAAACGGCCCTACGCCACGCCGGACTTGCAGATAGGTGTTGATCAGCGACGTCTTCGTGCCGGGCGCGGAATCGCAACCCCACGCACCGCTGTACGGCGGATTGTCGATTAAACTATCGCTCGAATCGATCGCCGTGCCGCCACGAATCAGATCTTGATGCGCGGGGAAGCTGTCGCTGCCTTGCGTCGCGAACATCGCGTTCGCGAGACCGTACTGTTCGGCTATCTGCCAGTATGGCTGGATCTGACTTGGGTTGACGTATTCGTACGGCCCGTTTCCTTCGTTCTTGTTGTTGTTCGCGAACTTGATCAGATTAAACGCGTCAAGCTTGCCGTTGTCGTAGCCGGTGAGGAAGCTCTTGTAGTTGTGATTGAAGTTGCGCTGCCCTCCGAGGTTCGTCTCTTTGAGCGTGACGGATTCCACTCTGCCACTGGCCTTCTTCTTCCCTCTGGTCGCGCCGGTCGCGCCGGGGAACGTCGCAAAGAGGTTGTTGAAGGTGCGATTCTCCTGAACGATGAGAACGATGTGTGTTATCGGTGAAGGGCCGGACTGAAGTCGCGAGAACGACCTGCCGGCCGACGGAATTGAGGAAATCGAGGGAGAGGATCCGCCGCCGCTGCAGGCCGTACTGCCCGATGCAGCGACGCAGATCGCCAGCGATAATGCTGATTTTTGCAAGGGAAAATGCTCCTATTCCGGGGGGTCCCGGCCTTGGGCGCGCTAATTCGACAAAGCCGTCGCCTAACCATCCGCCCGCTCACGCGCGCGGCGCACAAAGTAGCCGGATGACGACGCATCGAAGGCGCCGCTGGTGAGAGTCGCAGTGCTTCTTCTCCTGCTCTGCATCCTAGCGGCGTGCAGCACCGCAGCGCCCTACGTTACGACCGTCGGCATTCTCAAGCCAGGAGCGACGCTCGCGGTCCGAGCCGGCTCGGGCACCGTGAACGCATATCAGCCCGCTGCGGGCCAGCCGCGCGACCTATTCACGATCGCGGCGACGGCACTGCCAAAGAGCTCGCCTGCTCCGCCCCAGTTGCGACCGATGCCGCACGGCGTGCTCGTTAACGCGCCGCAGCCGTTGAGTGCGCTGCTCGTGCGCGTTCCCGACGGAGTGACACTCGACGTTGATTCGCGCAAGGGCGACGTTAACGTCACCGATATTTCCGGAAGTGCGCGCATCGTCGCGCAGCGCGGCAACGTCAATGTGATGTTGCCGGGATACGCGCAGGCGGCCACCGGTGAAGGAAACGTATCGGTCACGATGGGCGCGGCGACTTGGCCGGGAACCCTGCGTTTCTCGACGCGGCGGGGCGATATCGTGCTCCGGATCAGCGCGAAAGCCGCTTTCGGCGTGCACCTCCATACCGGCGGCGGCGTGCTCTTTACCGATTTCGGCTTGCGCGGAACGTCGAGCGCAGGAGCTGAGACGATCGACGGCAGCGTTAACGGCGGAGCGACGCAGCGCATCGACGTGGAGACGTCATCCGGCGCGATTCGATTGTTGCGCCTCCAGCCCCAACCGTGAGTGCCCGAGCATCGCTTCGCGGGCTTTGATCAGACGAACCATCGCATCGTTGTAAGGCGTCGGTGTCCCGGTACGTCGTCCAAACGCCACGACCGCTCCGTTGATGTGGTCGATCTCGCTCGGGTGGCCCGATGCGAGATCGTACGCCATCGAGCTCTTGGCATCGGCGCCCAGTGCCACAACCTCCGTCACGTACTGCCAGGGGTCCACAAACGGAAGGTTGATTTTTAGCGCGGCGGCAACCCCCGCGGTTTCTTCGGCGAGTGCCTCGGCCAGCCGCGCGGCATTCGGGTCGCGGGGAATCTCGCCCGCGTCGCAATCGAGCAACGCTGAGATTGCGTTAACGGCGGCATTGGCGACCAATTTGCCCCACAGGTGCGGCCGAATATCGTAGACGACCGAGGCGCGCAGGCCGCTGCGCGTCAACAGCTCGGTAACCGTTCGCGCCGTCGTTGAGGACGCGCTCGTCGTGCCGATGATCGTATTCCCTTCTTCCGAGCTTCGCACGTGGCCGGCCCCAACCGTCTGGGACGACTCGGTGGTGATCCCCAGAATGACCGGCACTGCTCCGCCCAACGCCGTCTTGATCGCGTCTTCGTTACCGATGCCGTTTTGCAACGAAATGACCGGCGCGGCGGGATCGAGCTCGCCGGCGAAGGCTCGTAGCGCGCGCAGCGTGTCGACCGCCTTAACGAAGAGAAAGAGCATCTGCGACCCGTAGAGATCGCGAGCACGCTGCGCGACGCGGACTGTGCGTGCAGGCTCGTCGTTCACACGCAGGCCTTCGCGCTCCACGGCGCGAGCGGTCTGCGGGTTGTCATCGAGCATCGTCACGTCGCAGCTCGCTGCGAGATGGAAGCCAAAGAGCGTACCCATCGCGCCGGCACCGATGATTCCAATTCGCGGGCGCGCAGTCTCCTCAGCCATTAGGTTCCTTAAAACTGGTATTGGAAGCCGAAGGTGTTGCGCCGCGATGCGTGCGTGATGTCACGTTGACCGAAAAAGAGCTCGGCGCTGGGAGCGACGTGCAGGTTGCCGTAGACGTCGATCATCGGATAGGTCAGGTCGTAGATGCGCGTTTCGAAACCAAGCCCGTGAATCGGGGCGTATTGACCCAACACGCCGATTTGTGAATAGAGCACGCCGCCGGCGATATGGAACTCGCCCATATTCTTTTGCAGCACCGCGTTCCACGTCGTGTTGTTGCCGATGGCATTCGCCCCGAACATCACGCTCGTGCTGCTGTGCGGCAGCACGACGAGATTGATGTCGCCGAGCGGACCTTGGCTGGTGGTAAGGACCGGATTCAACCCCGGGTTATGCTGGGGCGAGAGCCCACTCAACCGCACCTGGATCGCGACTAAATTGCGCGCCAGCTGGGAGAGCTTTCCTTGCAGCTTGGCTCGCGCCTCGGGCGAGATGCCCGCGGGCGTTCCTGCCGGCGCCGGAGAGGCATTCGGATAGGTGTTCGGATAGGGTGAGCCGCTCGGTACCGTTAGGGGCGCAGGCGTCGCGCCCGCATCGACGCCGTAGACGCTGCTCGTGCCGCCCAGCTCGGCAAGCAGGGCGTTCGCCTTTTGCAATACGGCGTCGAGATTCGCGATCGTGTCACGCATCTGCGCTTGGGTCTGCGGATTTCCGGTGACGGTGCGCAGGTCTTTCGTCAGCGCGGCAAGCGTCTGCGTCGTATCGGCAATGTTTTGGGTCGTCGCCATGATGTTCGCCTTGAGGCGAGGATCGGTCGCGAAGTCCTGCAGTGCGGTCATCGAGCGATTCAGCGAGGCAGCCGTCGATTGAAATTGATCGAGCAGCGTGCCGACCTTTTTGGAATCGATCGTCGCTGCGCTGTTTAAGGTCGACGACAGCTGGAGGACGTTCGCGCTGGCTTGGCCCAAGTTTCCTTGCAAGCTCGAGCCGAGGGCTAGAAACTCGCCGGTAAGACGCTGCAGCTCGGCCTTACTCGATACCGTCAAATCGTTCGCGTTATTCAGGGTGGTCTGCAGCGTATTGAGCAACTTTGGGGTGCGTTGCTCGATCAGCCCCATCACGCTGTCGAAACGCTTGAGCTCTCCTTGCCCCTGCTCGAGCAAGTCGGCAATCGTGGCGGTGTTACTGCCTTTCGGCTGATCGGCAATCGGCAAGACCTGACGCGGTAAGAGCGGCAGCGGCGGCTTTTCTCGCGGCGGAACGATCGTGAGCGAGGGCGATCCCGTCAGTGGCGCGGTGATCAAAAAGCGCGAGGCGGCCGGAATGTCGACGTCACGATTGACGGCTAAAATCACATCGACCGTGTTGTCGGGCAGGAGCACGATCGAATCGACCGAGCCGATGGAGACGCCGCTGAAGTAGACCAGCGCTCCAGGCGTCAGCCCTGCTGCCGACCCAAAATGCACGCCGACCCGGTAGCCCGTGTGTCGCGTTCCGAAATCCGTGACGACATAGAATACGCCGAAGAGCAACAGCAAGGCCACGATCGCGAACGCGCCAACTTGTGCTTGCCTGGTCATACGAGCTACCTATTACTCATTTCGGCAGGAAGAGCCTCGCGGGCAGCCGGCTAAATCGGGATCGGCCCAACCTCTGACCCCTGAAGAAATTGAACGAGGATGGGATTCGTCGAGTTGCGGATGCGCTCGGCGGTGTCGTAAGCAATAATCGCACCTTCGAAGAGCATTGCGACGTAATCGGACATCGCAAAAATCGACGGAAGGTCGTGAGAAATCACGACCGCCGTTCCATTGAGCTTGCGGCGAAGCTTCACGATCGTGTCCGTAATGAGATTGGTGACGATCGGATCGAGGCCGGTCGTGGGTTCGTCGTAGAGCACCAGCTCCGGCCGTGTAACGATTGCGCGAGCGAAACCGGCTCGCTTCAGCATGCCGCCGGAAAGCTCGCTCGGCAAACTTTCGTACGCATGCGAGAGCCCGACGCTGTCGAGCGCGTCGGTGGCCGTGCGCCGGATCTCGGCTTCCGAGAGCGTCGTGTGTTCGCGCAGCGGGAGCGCAACGTTTTCGCCGACCGTGAGACTGTCGAGCAGCGCCGAAAACTGAAAAGAAAGACTGATCTTCTGCCGGACGCGATTGAGTTGCTCCTCGGAGAGATGGCAGATGTCGCGGCCGCGTATATAGACGTGCCCCGAGTTGGGAAGCATCAGCCCGTCGAGGAGGCGCAAAATCGT
The DNA here is from genome assembly GCA_049800655.1 of Candidatus Cybelea sp. Classification (GTDB taxonomy): domain Bacteria; phylum Vulcanimicrobiota; class Vulcanimicrobiia; order Vulcanimicrobiales; family Vulcanimicrobiaceae; genus Cybelea. Next base: position 26,609 of record JBARKF010000310.1, on the reverse strand, counting down.
CGACTTTCCGGCGCCGGAGAGTCCGATGATGCAGGTAATCGCTCCCTCGACGATGTCCAGGCTGCAATTCTTGAGGACGACGTTCTCTCCGAAAGCGAGCGAAACGTCTTCCATTCGCGCGATGACCTTCGAATCGTCGTGCTCGCTCATATACCGTTTAACCGAAGAGCAGAAACGACATGATGAAGTTCGAGACAAAAATCAGGATAATCGCGATCACGACGGCTCCGGTCGTCGACTGCCCGACGCCGGCGGCGCCGCCGCGCGTCGAGAGCCCCTGGTATGCGCCGACCATCGCGATGATCGTGGCGAAGACGAACGCCTTGAAGACGCCCTTGAGCACGTCGCTGAAGCTGATCGACTGGCGCACCGACGTGAAAAACGAACTGTAGGGAATGTGCGCGTAGGTCTGCGCGATCCACGCGCCGCCGAGAATCGAAACCACATCGGCGAAGATCGTCAGCAGCGGCAGCATCAGCAGTAATGCGGTTAAGCGCGGCACGACCAGAAAACGCGGCGGCTCCAGGCCCATCGAGCGCAGCGCCTCGATCTGTTCGGTGACGACCATCGAACCGAGCTCGGCAGCGATAGCAGAGCCGACGCGACCGGCGACGACAACCGCCGTCAGCATCGGCCCGAGCTCGCGGACGGTACCATAGGCAACGGCGCCGCCCACGACGTTGGCGAAGCCGTAGGCGACGGCTTGCTGCGCCGACTCGAGCGAGATCACCATGCCGGTGAAGAGTGAGGTGAGCATTACGATGACGAGCGACTGTACGCCTAAGAGCGCGCATTGCGAAATCGTCTCGGAGAGGCGAATGCGAAGGCGCACCATGAACCCGGCCGACTCCGCCGAGAGCAGCGTGAGACCGCCGGCGTATTCGAAGAAATCGACCGTGGCGCGCCCGAACCGGTCGAGCAGTCTCACGGCGCTCCGGCCTCGACCTCGTCGAGTGCGGCGAGCACGCTTTGCGTGCCTTCGATTCGCTTGACCGCAACGCCGCGCTCGGCGGTGAGGTTGAACCGTACTTGATTGACGTGCTCGAGCCTCCGGTCAACGTCGCGTAGATTTGCGCGAGCCTCGCGGTCGAACTCCTCGAAATACCGCCGGACGGTACTCATGTATGCGCTGCGAGTCGCCTCATCCACGGCGCCGTTACGAATGGCGGCTTCGATCCTGCGCTGCGCCTGTTTAGTCGCGCGATGGGTAATGTGGAAAGCACCGACGCGCGTGACGAGATCGGTCAATCGAGGGTCAATGGACATGGACGGGGAGCGTTGCGTCGAGCGCCGCGTGCTGTAGCGCAAAGAGCCGTTCGATTCCGCTCTCCGCCAGCGCAAGGAGCGTCGTGAGGTCGCGCCGGTCGAAGGGAGCCGCTTCGGCCGTGCCTTGGAGCTCGACGAAACGGCCGGCGTCGGTCATGAAGACGTTCATATCGACGAGGGCCTGGCTATCCTCGTCGTACGCAAGATCGAGCATCGGCTGCCCAGCCACGATTCCGACGCTCGTTGCCGCGACCATCGCGGTCAGCGGCCAGCGCGCCCGGTCGGCCGGATCGAAACGCACCCGTAACGCGAGCGCCAGCGCGACGTACGCGCCCGTAACCGCGGCCGTGCGCGTACCGCCGTCCGCCTGGATGACGTCGCAGTCGACCCATACGGTGCGCTCGCCGAGCTTGGCCGTGTCGGTCACGGCGCGCAACGCGCGCCCGATGATGCGTTGGATCTCCTGCGTTCGCCCGCCCGGACGCCCTTTCGAGACTTCGCGCTGGGTGCGCTCCTGCGTCGCGCGCGGCAGCATCGCATACTCGGCGGTCACCCACCCAAGGCCGCGTCCCTTCATCCATGCGGGAACGCGCTCTTCGAGGGATGCGGCGCAGATGAGCCGCGTGTTGCCGACGCTGATGAGCACGCTGCCCTCGGCGTACTTTAAAAAACCCGGCTCGATCGTCACCGGTCGCAGCTCGTCGGAGGCACGCCGGTCGCTGCGAACCATCACTCGACCGTGACGGTTTTGGCGAGGTTGCGCGGCTGATCCACGTCCTTGCCCTCGATGTCGGCGATGTGATAGGCGAGCAACTGCAGCGGAATCACGTTGACGATGGGCGAGAGCAGCTCGTCGACCTTCGGTACCCAAAACACGTGATCGCTTACGCTCGCGATTTCTTTGTCGCCGTAGTTTGCAACGGCGACGACCGGGGCTTCGCGGGCCTTGGATTCCATTAAATTAGAGATCATCTTCTCACGCACGCGATCCTGCGTGGCGATCCCGACGACCGGCACGCCTGAGTCGAGCAGCGCGATCGGCCCGTGCTTCATCTCGCCCGCCGGATAGCCCTCGGCGTGAATGTACGAGATCTCCTTGAGCTTGAGCGCGCCTTCAAGTGCCGTTGGGAAATTGACGTAGCGGCCGATAAAGAGCACGCTCTGCGACTTTCGCAACTCGCGTGCGACGCGCCGGATCTCGTCGGAGGTGTTGAGCACGAGGTCGATGGCCGCCGGCAGCAGTTTGGTCCCTTCGGCAACCTCGCGTAATCTTCGTTCGTCCGCGCTCCCCCGAAGCCGCGCGAGATACAGCGCAAAAAGCGTCATCGCGGTGACTTGCGAAACGTAGGTCTTGGTGGCGGCGACGCCGATTTCGGGGCCTCCACGGGTAAAGAGTATGCCGTCGGCGAGACGGGTCAAGTGGGATCCCAAAACGTTGCAGATGCCCAGCACGGCACAGTTCGAATTCTTTGCGATACGTACCGCTTCGATCGTATCGGCCGTCTCTCCGGATTGCGAGAGTGCGATCACCAGCGCCGTCGGATCGATCACGGGATCGCCATAGCGGAACTCGCTTGCAAGTTCGATCTCGACCGGCAGCCGCACCAGCGAGCGTAACAGATACATGCCGATCATCCCGGCGTGATAGGCGGTGCCGCAACCGGTGATCGCAATCTTGCTCACACGTTTCAGGCTTTCCGCCGTGATCGCGCCGAGCTCGGCCCCGAGATGAACGTTACCGCCGTCGTCGATGCGACCGCTCAGCGTCTCCTTGATCACGTGGGGTTGCTCGAAGATCTCCTTGAGCATGAAATGTTTGAAGCCGGTCTTCTCGGCGGAAGTCGCGTCCCACGAGATGAGAATCGGATCGCGCTCGATGCGAGCCCCCGTGTAATCGGTGAGGCGAAAGCCGTCGCGTCCGACGACGGCGATCTCACCCTCTTGCAGGATGATTTCCCGGCGCGTGTATGGCAAAATCGCCGGCGTATCGGATGCGACGTACATCTCGCCGTCGCCGATGCCGAGCACCAGCGGGCTTGCGCCATTGCGAGCAAAGACCAGATGATCCGGATCGTCGCTCGATATGACGCCGAGCGCGTACGCGCCACGAACCTCATGGACCGTGCGGCGCACCGCTTCTTCGAGGTCGCCGTCGTAGTGCAGCTCGATCAGATGCGCGAGGACCTCGGTATCGGTTTCACTGCTAAAAACGTGGCCGAGCTCGATCAAGCGCGCTCGCAGGGCGGCATAGTTTTCGATGATGCCGTTGTGAACCACCGCGATCTTGCCGTGGCAGTCCTCGTGCGGATGCGCGTTGGCGTCGGTCGGGGCCCCGTGCGTTGCCCAGCGAGTATGTCCTACGCCGACGACCCCGGAGAGGTGCTCGCCGTTATTGAGCCGCTCGGCGAGCCGCGAGAGCTTGCCCTCGGCTTTCGAACCCGCCAGAGCTCCCTCGGCGTCGATGACCGCGATGCCGGCGCTATCGTATCCCCGGTACTCCAAGCGCTGCAGCGCGTCCAGAATGATCGGGACGCTGTCCCGCTTTCCTATGTAACCGACAATCCCGCACATGCTACCCCTCCGTGCTCCGCACGGCGGGGACCCCGCATGTGTCTTTTAAAAGGCGCTCCGGCGCTTCGCGCCTGCACGCCCCCCAACGGCTGAGCCGTTGGGGCCCCCATTGCAGGGTCACTTTATTCCTTCGCGCGTGCGGCGATAGTTGATTTTTCCTTCGGCGATCTCGTCGAGAGCGATCGAGACGGGCTTATTGGGATTGATGGTTTCGCGGTCGACGAGCGGCTCGCTCGCGAAATACTCGCGGCGATCGGTGGCCGGTAGCTGCGCGACCCGAATCCAATTGTTCAGCTGACGCGCGCGTTTGGTAACGATGTTGACCAGGCTGAACTTGGAATCGGCATGCTCGAGGAGCGCGTCCAAATCGCCGAAGACAGACTTACTCATGTATGATTGATTCTTTCCTTAAGTGTTTTAGCGTTGTCAAGACGATTCGACCCGCCGGATCGAGTCATCGGGGTATCGATGGATCCGAAAGCGCTCCGCTTGCAAGATTGCGTCTAGGTCCCGCACCGCCTCCTCCGGACGGTCTTGGGCGTTGACGACGATATAATCGAACCTGCGAATGAACTTCATCTCCTGCCGCGCGTCCTCGAGTCGCCGCGCGATCTCCTCGTTCGTCTCGGTGCGACGGGCGAGCAGTCGTTCGCGAAGTTGCGAGAACCGGTCCGGGACGAGAAAGATCAGCACGGCGTCCGGATACGCCGCCTTCACCGCGAGAGCGCCGTTGACCTCAGGCTTCATGATGACGTCGTAGCCCTCGCGCACGCTCCGCTCGACGTAATCACGCGGCGTCCCGTAAAGGTTGCCGCCGTACTCGCGCCACTCCAAAAGACCGCCCTCCTCGCGGCGCTGCTCGAACTCTCTCTTCGAAACGAAGAAATAATGTTCGGCGTCGCGTTCCCCGGGGCGGGGCGCGCGCGTGGTGGCCGAGATCGAGTACCGCAGGCTGGAGCGCTGCTCTCGTAGCCCCTCAACGAGCGTGTCTTTGCCGGCCCCCGAGGGCCCGGATACGACGAACAGCAGACCCGGCCCCGTGATCAACCCTTCTCCGTTCACGCTGCCCGGGTGGTTGACCTAGCAGCCGGTCGGCCTCCTTCTACAACGTGCAGAGCGCGGTATGCATCGCCAGCGTGACGTTCGGATCGAAGGGGGCGCCGGTCGGGCGCAGGTAGCGAACCTGGATCGCCTGACCCTTCCGGACCGCGAAGCCCTCCTCTAGCGTTGCCCCATTGGGCAGCACGAACGTCGCGATCCCGGCCGCGCCGGGACAGGGTCCGAATGGAATGCTTCCGTGAAATCGAGAACCACGGTAGCGCATCAGCGCCTCGACCGTCACGTGTGAGGCGAGATCCGAAAGCGTTCCGCTGAACGGCGTCGTCACATAATAGTACTCTTCGTGCTCGGCGCCGTGCCCGGTCGACCACGCATTGGTCGTGCCCGCAATGGGCTGCCATCCGTGCGGCGCGGGCGACGACGGGGAGCTGCTGCACGCCGCTAACAAGGCTGCGGCGGCCAAGGCGATTGCGATTCTCACGATAAGTACGTTTGATGCTGACCGACTGGGTCCTTATCCATCGGCTCGTCCGCGAAATCGAGTTTCGCCTAGGCGGGGCACGTCTCGACGACGCCGGGCTGCTGCCCGACGGACGCATCGCGCTGCTCTTCCGTCGGCGGGGTGTGGCAGCACTGCTGGCGATCGATCTTTTTTCGTCGCCTCCGCTCGTGACGCTCGAAGAGGGGGAGCTGGGCATCGCCGTCGAGCCGGGGTTCGTACGCGTGCTGGCGCGTACGCTGCGCGGAATGATGCTGGTCAGTGCGACGTCGCGGCGCTACGACCGCCTCGTGCGCTTGCGTTTTGCGGCGCGCTCGCGGTTCGGGGTCGGCGAAGAGATCGATCTTTACCTCGAGCTGGTGCCTCGCTACGGGAATCTGATACTCGTCAAGGGCGGCAACGTCATCGCCGCGCGCAAGGAGTTTCCGCTCTCCGAAAATCCTCGCCGCGCGGTTTTGATCGGGCAGCCGTACGCGTTACCGCCGTTGCCCGAGCGTCAAAATATGTTGGCGCCGCTCGCATCGGAACGCGCCGAGGAGGGCTCGGAGCCGCTCTACGTCTATCGCCGCGACGGTAGGCTGCTGCAGGCATATGTCGCGCCGCTGCAAGGATTCGAGGATGCCGTACTTTCGCGCGAAGACTCGGTACTGGAGATCTTCGCCGAACTTCGCGGCCAGCAATCGCAACGTTTGGGCAACGACCGGACCGCCACGCGCCGGCGCGCACTCATCAAACGATTGGATGCGCGCGAGCGAAAGCTGCAAGACGAACTCGCAAAACTCTCAGAGAAGCGCCGACGAGCCGAGCGCCGCGACGAGCTGCGCGAACGAGGCGAGCAGATCTTCGCAACGCTGCATACGCTTCCCGGCGAAGAGCACGATGCGGCCAAGGAGCAGGCGGTAGTGCTTTTCGCCGAGTACAAGCGGTTTGGCAAGAGCATCCCGCACTTCGATACGCGGGAACGTACGGTCCGCGCCGGCATCGACGCCATCGAAATGCTTCGCTGGGAGGCGGAGCGCACCGCTGACGAGGATCTCGCTACCGTCGAAGCCGCCGCAGCCGAGTTCGGTCCGAAGCGGAGCACGCCGGCAGCAGTGGACGCTCCGGCAAAGCGAAAGCGAATTCGGCTCGAGCTGCGAACCGCCCGAGGATCGCGTATCGCGGTCGGACGATCGCCCGTTGAGAACGCGGAGTTGACCTTCCGCATCGCTCGTCCCAACGACGTCTGGTTTCACGCCCAAGGGATTCCGGGAGCGCACGTGATCCTCGCGCGCGACGATCGCACGGCCGCCCCGAACGAGGACCTCGAATTAGCGGCGTCGCTGGCCGCCTATTATTCACGGGCCAGGACGGCCACCTCGGTGGCGGTTGATTACACGCTACGCAAACACGTCCGCAAGCAACGGGCCGCACCGCCCGGACTCGTCTGGTACACCCACGCCAAGACGATCGTGGCGCAACCGAAATCGCTCGAGTCGGTCGCTTGAGCCGACTCGGGGAGGACACTCTTTTGCGTTGCCGCAACCTTCCGTAAATAGCAACCACGAACGCGAGGAGGTTGTACGTTGAAAAACCCCTTGGACTCACTCTTGGGTACCGTCATCAGCGGCTTCGTTTTGACCCTGATCCTCTGGTTCATCGCCCGTTTAATCGTTTCGCACGCGATGGGAGCGGGCGCGTAAGATGGGCAATCTCGATTGGATCTTTCGCTGGTTTCATATCATGGCCGGCATCATGTGGATCGGCCTGCTCTGGTTCTTTAACTTCGTCAACGTTGCCGCGGTGAAAGAGGCAACCGCAGCCGGCGAAGCCGGGCCAATCTCCAAGTATGTCGTACCGCGCGCGCTCTTCTGGTTTCGCTGGGGCGCGGTTGCGACGTGGATCTTCGGTGCCGCGTTGCTTGGCAATTTTGACGCCGGCGGCATGAACGGCTTTCCTGCGGCCTTTGGCCTCCAGGGCGCGATGGCGCCGATCGGCATCGGGGCATGGCTTGGGACGATCATGCTCTTGAACGTCTGGGGTGTGATCTGGCCGAACCAAAAGAAGATCTTGGGCTTCGTCCCAGCTACCGACGAAGAGAAGGTAAAAGCCCGCCGCATCGCGTTCCTCGCTTCACGAACGAACACGATGCTCTCGATCCCGATGCTCTTCTTCATGGCGACGGGTTTCACGTCGCAGAGTCAAGGAATCTATCACTAGGTTTTCCCTAGTTAGCGCGGCGTGAGAACCAGCTTCCCGAGGTGGGTGCTCCCCTCCAATCGAGCGTGCGCCTCGGCGGCGCGTTGGAATGGGTAGACCGAGTCGATCACCGGCACGATCGCCTCGCGCTGGGGAAGCAGCGGCCAAATGTGTGCTTCGAGTTCGCGCGCGATGGCTGCTTTTTCACTTGCGGTGCGCGGGCGAAGGCTCGAAGCGAGAATCGATCCGCGTTTGGCGAAGAGCCGCGCGAGATCGAGTTCGACGATGCGTCCGCGCCGAGTAGCGAGACAGACGATCCTGCCGTCGAGTGCCAGCGCGGCAAGATCGCGCATCACGTAATCGCCGCCGACGATGTCGAGCACGACGTCGACGCCACGTCCCTGCGTGATGCGCTCCACCTCGCCGACGAAGTCGGTGGTGCGATAGTCGATCGCATGCACCGCACCGAGCTTGATGCAGGCCGCGCATTTTTCGGGCGTCCCAGCCGTTGCGATCGCCGTGGCGCCAAGTGCGGTCGCGAACATGATGGCGATGGTGCCGATCCCGCTGGTTCCCCCGTGCACCAGCACGGTTTCTCCTGGGCGTAGCCGCGCGCGCGAAAAGAGCCCATCGTAGACGGTGAACGCATTCTCCGGAAGCGTCGCCGCCTCGATCGTGCTCCAACCGCGCGGTACGGGGAGCACTTGCCCTTCCGGAACCGCAACGTACTCGGCGTAGCCGCCGCCATTCGTTAGCGCGCAGACACGATCGCCGTCCTTCCAACGCGTGACGCGCTCGCCGCGGCCGGCGATCGTGCCGGCAACCTCGAGGCCAAGGATTGGCGAAGCGCCGGCCGGCGGCGGATAGTTTCCTTGACGCTGCATGACGTCCGCATGCGAGACGCCGGCAGCCTCGACGGCGATGATAACCTCTTCCGGGCCCGGCTCGGGCGGCTCCATTTCGGCGATCTTCAAGAGCTCCGGGCCGCCGGGTGCATCAACCGCGATGTAGCGCATCGTTTCCCGTAACAAGCATCGCATCGCCGAACGAGTAAAAGCGGTAGCCGTTCGCAATCGCCTCGCCATAGGCGCGCAGAATGCGCTCGCGTCCGGCAAACGCGCTAACCAGCATCAGCAGCGTTGATCGCGGCAGGTGAAAGTTGGTGATCATCGCTCCCACGACTCGAAACGCGAAGCCGGGCGTGATGAAGAGGTTCGTAGCATGTTCGCCGGCTTCGATGCGACCATACGCACTCATGCAGCCTTCGAGCGCGCGAACCACCGTGGTTCCGGCAGCGACGATTCGCCGCCGCTGGCTACGCGCGGCCTCGATCGCCTGCGCAGCCGCCGGTTCGATCGCATACGCTTCTTCGTGCATCACGTGATGATCGATCGATTCGACGGTCACCGGGCGAAATGTTCCCAAGCCGATCGAGAGCGCGAGACGTACGATCTCGACACCGCGTTCGGCGGTCCGCTCCAGCAGTTCCGGCGTGAAGTGGAGCGAAGCGGTCGGAGCGGCAACGCTGCCCGGAAGGCGTCCAAAGACCGTCTGATATCGCTCCTTCGCCTCAGGCGAATCGTTGTGAATGTAGGGTGGCAGCGGCGCCTGGCCGGCGCGTTCGAGGAACTCTTCGAACGAAACGGCGAGATCGAACGCAATCCGTCGCATCCCCTTCTCGAGCTCGTCGCGCACCACGCCTTCGCCGAGTGCTCCGAACGTCACGCGATCGCCGCGCCGCAACCGTCGTGCGGGCTTGGCCAGCGCGATCCACTCGTGCGCTTGCGGATCGTAGCGCAGCGAGTTCGCGGGATGGAGCAAGAGCAGTTCGACGCGTCCTCCACCGCGTTCGCGAAGCCCCAAGAGCCGCGCGGCGATCACCCGCGTTTCGTTGAGCACGAGGAGATCGTCCGGCTGCAGAAACGCCGGCAGATCGCGAAAATGGCGGTGAAGCGTCGCGTCTCCGTCGAGCACCATCAACCGGCTCTCATCCCGTCGTGGCGCGGGAGATTGCGCGATCAGCGCTTCGGGCAGCTCGTAATCGTAATCCGAGACCAACATGCTGTTACGTCCTGACTACGGCGCTACGCGCCGTAGCTTATCCTGAGCGAGCGTAGCGAGTCGAAGGGCTCAGGATGACAAGCGGAATCTGAGATGGCCTTGCAGTTCTGTTCGATTACCTACGACGATGTGATGGCGGTGCCAGGGAAGTAGAACGCTAGAATGTCGGGCGCCTGGCTACCCGCGAGCGCCATGCCCCGCGCGCCCCACTGGCATAAGCCGACACCGTGCCCGAGTCCGCCGCCGTCAAGCTGAACCGATGCGCCGTCAGGCGCGCGGCGCACATCCGTAAGCAATAAGCTCGGCAGCACGCGAGTGCCGACGGTACGACGAAAAACGCTTCCGGTGACGCTGGTGCTGCCGTGGTCGGCGACGAGTTGCAACGAACGAGCGCGACCGCTGCCGTCGCGGTCCTGCACCTGCACGTCGGTGAGCCGGCCGAATGGCGCCAGCGTCGAGGAAAGACGCTGCGCGATCACGTCCAACGAAAGCGTGGTCGTCCAGCGGTAGTGAGGCGATTGGGAGCACGAGGTGCAGACGACGCCTTGCAGATAGGGGATCGGGATGTTTCCCCAGGCCTCCGATGACGACTCTGTGTGGCCGCCGCAGCACGACGAGTAGGCCACCTGGGCGAAGTTTCCGCCGAAGGAGAGCACGCGCCCGGCGGTCGCGTCGACGGCCGCGATCGCCGCCGGCGTTTCACTCGAGATTCCGCGATAGACCTGATTCACTTCCGACGGCACGAGGTCGTACGCGCGCCGCGGATCGCTACGTTGCAAGACGTACGTGCGCGCGCAAATCGTCTGCGTCTGTAGCGCTGCGGGCGGCCAGCTGGGCGGCATCTCAAGTGGTACGACGCTGTAGAGATACGCTTCCAGATCGACGACGTTGACGATTTGGCCGTCGTCGAGACGCTGAAAAGTTCCGCGGTACGCCGCTCCGTCGAACTGGAACGTTTGCGCCGGACCTGAGACGGCCTCGCCGCGGCCAAGCAGCACGCGCAGCGCAGGACGTCGCGATGTAATCGCCGGATCGACATCGTTCTGCGCGCGCGCCGCCCGTGGAACCGCCACCATCGCCGCGCAGAGCCACATAAAATCCGCACGCTGCATCGCGTTACAGGCCACTAGAGCAGGCGCTCTTGCGCCGGGGCGCCGCCGACGACGCCGAGATGACGGTAGGCAAGCGCGGTTGCGCGACGGCCGCTGGCCGTTCGTGTAACGAAGCCCTCTTTGAGCAGATAGGGCTCGACCACGTCCTCGAGCGTCTCGGCATCCTCCGTGAGCGTTGCGGCGATGGCGGCGATTCCGGCCGGACCTCCACGGTACTGCTCGACGATCGTGCGCAAGAAGGCGCGGTCGAGACGATCGAGCCCGAGTTCGTCGACGCCCTCGCGTTGTAGCGCCTCGTCGGCAATTGCGGGCGTAATGCGGCCGTCCCCGCGGACTTGTGCAAAATCGCGAACGCGACGCAGGAGCCGGTTTGCGACGCGTGGGGTCCCACGGCTGCGGGCGGCTATGGCCGCGGCCGCTGCACCGTCGATCGGAACTTCCAAAACGCTCGCCGAGCGGCGTACGATCCGCTCGAGTTCGGCAGGCGCGTAGTAGTCGAGGTGGTGGACGATGCCGAAACGCTCGCGCAGCGGCGCCGTGATCATTCCGGCGCGCGTCGTCGCGCCGACGAGCGTGAAACGGCGCAACGGCAGCTTCAGCGTCTTGGCGTAGGCGCCGCGGTCGACCACGAAGTCAATTTGAAAGTCCTCCATCGCCGGGTAGAGGAACTCTTCCACGACGTGGCTGAGCCGGTGAATCTCGTCGACAAAGAAGACGTCGCCTACGTCGAGCGAGGTGAGAATGCCGACGAGATCCTTCGGCTTCTCGAGCGTGGGGCCGCTGGTCGGCCGAAAGTTTGCGCCGAGCTCACGCGCGATCAGTCCGGCTAGCGTGGTCTTGCCGAGCCCCGGCGGACCGTAAAAAAGTACGTGCTCGAGCGGCTCGCCGCGCCGCTTCGCCGCATCGATTGCAATACGAAGGTTTTCGACGACGCGCTCTTGGCCGACGTACTCATCAAAAGATCGCGGACGAAGACTTACGCCGTAGACCTCATCCTCAAGCGTATCTTGCGGATCGACGACGCGGTCGTGCTCTTCCGCCCCAACCGGTTCGAGCGAAACGTCGGCGGGGCCGAGCAGACGTCTGCGAGCCTCGGGCTCGTTCATGACGATTCTTTCGGCACCTTGTGCCGGTATATCTCCGCGAGAAGTTGCTCGGCATGATCGATCGCCGGCTCTGCATCGAGCGTCTGACGGATCATCGCCTCGGCTTCAGCGCGGCGGTAACCGAGTTGGAGGAGCACCGCGAGTGCCTCGTCGGCGAAGTCGGGAATCGCCGCCGGCGGCGCTGGAGGCGCATCGCGGATCAATAAGAACTTCGCAACCTTTCCCTGCAGTTTCGCGACGATATCGCGGGCCTTTTGCTGGCCGATTCCGGGCAGGCTCTTCAAGAAGGCGTAATCTCCGCGGTCGATTGCGCCCGCGATCTCCGACATCGGCGCGGAAAAAGCGCGCGCCGCCGAGCGCGGTCCGATCGACGCCACGGTGAGCAGGGCTTCGAAGAACTCGCGCTCGATCCCATTGGTGAACCCGTAATAGGTAAATCTGCCGCTGTTACCGTCGATGTTGACGACCGAGTAAACCTCGAGCGTCACGCGCTCTCCCGGCGTCGTCGGAATCTTCTCGGCGATGCACGGCGGCAGAACGATCTCGTAACCGAGGCCGCCCGCCTCGACGACGGCGGCCTCGCCGTTGCGCTCGACCAGCGCCCCGGAAATTCTATTGAACATGCAGCGAGCCGAAGCGATCGACGGTGTTTAAGAACGCGAGCGCCAGCGCGAGCGCGTCGGAGACATCGTATGGCTTCGGCGGCACGCGTAGGTTGAGCAAGCGCGTCACCATCGCGTTGACTTGCTCCTTTCGCGCGCTGCCCGACCCGACGAGCGCGCGCTTTACGCGCGCGTGACCGAGCGTATGCACCGCGACGCCGGCCTGGGCGCTCGCTAGACAGAGCACGCCGCGAGCGTGTCCCATCAGCAACGCGGCCCGCGGGTTCTTATACGTCGTATAGAGTTCCTCGATGACGACGAAGCTTGGGTTGGTCTGCGCGATCACGTCGCAGATACCGGCATGAAGCTCATGCAGGCGTTCTTCGAGCGTGCCGGAGAAACGCGGCACGACGATCCCGGCTTCAACCAACCGCACGCGTCCGTTAGACTTTTCGATTGCGCCATATCCCGTCGTTCGCAACGCAGGATCGATGCCAAGGATGCGCAGCGCAGGCCGCGCGCCGAGTGCGACCGCTATGGCGGCGGCGTTCCGTTGACGGTCACGGTGACGCGCGATCCGGGGGCGAGCGGCTCGCCGGCGCTGGGTTTGGTTCCGATGACTTTGCCGTCGGCGCCGATTGCCGTCGTCCATTCCCATTTTCCGGGAGCGTAACCATAAGCGTGCAGCGTCTGAATGGCAGCAACCGGCGTCATGCCGACCGTATCGGGCACCTCGCCGGAAACCGAAAGCATCAGCGTTACGGACGACCCCTGCGAAACGGCGCCGGCGGGCGGGGATTGCTCGACGATTTTTCCGTTGTTTGTGCTCTGTTGGACGTAGCGCACCGCGAATTGAAAGCCCGCTTGTGTCAACATCTGAACTGCCGAATCGTAATCCTGACCCACGACGTTTGGAAGCGTCCCGATCGGTCCGTTGCCGACGAGCGGCGGTGGCGACGAGGCTTGGCCGCTGTTGACGACCACGCGCACGATCGCGTTGCGATCGACCTGCGTGCCTTGCGCGATGTTCTGCGATGCGATCGTGTCGGGCGGCGATCCGGGAACGGTCTGGGTCGTGTCGAGCATAATACCGAGCCGGCTTGCAAGCGCACGTGCGCCTTCCACCGTCATGCTCACGAAGTTCGGGATCGTGACCGGAGGCGGCCCGTTCGAAACGATCAACGTCACGCGGCTGCCATCCGCCACTTTGGCGCCGGGTCGAGGCCGCTGGTCGATGACATTGTCTTTGATCGTGTTATCGTTTCGACGCAGCAGCGTGACGGCGAAGCCCTCTTGCTGTAGCGTGCGCTGCGCGTCGTTCGCGTTGTACCCCCGTACGTCCTCAAGACCGCGCAGCGGTTTTCCGTTACTGATGACCAGCTCGACGACCTGATTCTTCTCGACTTTGGTGCCGGCCGGCGGGGATTGGCGAATGACGTGATCGGGCGGTACCGTCTCGCTGGCGCTCGTCTGAAAGCGCGTCCGCAGCCCGGCGTTCACCACGTCTTGCTGCGCCTCGGCCTGTGTCATGCCGGTATAGTCGGCGACCACGACGCCGGGAGCGAGCCCCGGCAGGGGCCGCGCAAAGAGCAAATATCCGAGGCCGGTTGCCGCGAGCATCGCAACGATGAGCGCTGCGGCGATCCAGCGCGAGCGCGGACTACGTTCAGGTTCTTCTTCTTCGCCAAGTACGGATCGATCGGGCATCGGCGAGCGGCGCGGCGGAAGACGTTCGCCGCCTCGTGACGAGGGCGACGAAGGTGCATCGTCCGAAATGCGATAGCTGGCGATGCTGGGGCGCTCGCGGGCCTCGCGCAAGGCGGTGGCGAGCTCGCTGGCCGATTGGAAGCGGTGCTCCGGTCGCTTTTGCAGCAACCGGTTGACGATTGCCGCTAGCGCCGGGCTCACGCCGGTCTCGCGGATGCCGATCGTGGGTACCGGATCGCCGATGTGTTTGAGCGCGACGGTTACCGGCGACTCGCCGGTGAACGGGAGCTTTCCGGTCAGCATCTGGTAGAGGACGACCCCTAAACTGTAGAGATCGGCGGTTTCGTGGATTTCGTGCTCCTGCGCCTGTTCCGGAGAAATATAGTAGACGCTCCCCATCACGAGGCCGGGCTTGGTGAGTGCCATCGTCTGCTGCGAAACTGCGCGCGCGATGCCGAAATCGGAGAGCTTCACCACGTCGTCTTTGGTGACGAGCACGTTTGCCGGCTTGATGTCGCGGTGAAGGAGCCCTTGGCGGTGCGCGTACGCGAGACCGCTCGCGATTTGCGCCGCATAGTCGATTGCGACCGGCTCGGGAAGGCGTCCATCGGCGGCGATGATCTCCGCGAGCGATGGACCGTCGACGAGCTCCATCACGATGAAATAGGTATCGTCCTGATGGCCGACGTCAAACGTATTGACGATGTTGGGATGCGAGAGTTTCGCCGCCGACTCCGCCTCTTGGTAGAAACGGCGCACGAACTCCGCATCAGCCGCGTATTGTTCGCGCAAAACCTTGATTGCGACGCGCCGGCGCAGCAGAATATCCGTGCCGCAGTAGACCGTGGCCATGCCGCCTTCGCCGAGCTTGCGATCGAGCCGGTACCGGTTGTTGAAAATGCGTTCCTCGATCAACTTCCGATGCTCTCTAACGCCGTCTCGAGCACCTCTCGCGCGATCGGGGCCGCGTAGGTTGCGCCGTAACCGACGTTCTCGATGACGATTGCGACGACTACCCGGGGATGCTCGGCCGGCGCGAAGGCGACAAACCATGCGTGGGAACGTCCCGCCGGATTCGTCGCGGTACCGGTCTTTCCGGCAACCGTCACGTGTGGCAGCTGCGCCGGAGTGCCCGTGCCCCGTTGCACGACGGCCACCATCATTTTGGTAACGTTCGCGGCGGTGTCGGCCGATACCGGGTTTGCCAACATGGCGCTTGGAGACGTGCTGGCGGCGATGCCGCCGCTGCGGACCTCTCGGACGATGAACGGCCGCGGCTCGCTACCGCCGTTAGCAATCGTCGCTCCGATGAGCGCCATCTGCAGCGGCGTCGTCAGCAGCGCTCCCTGTCCGAAGGCCATCTGCGCGAGCTCGCCGGGTACGATGCTCGATTTGGGCGGCACGCGACTGCGCTGCGCGGGTAGCTGAAAGTCGAGCGATGCCCCGATGCCCCAGCGCTGCAGGTAATCGTAAAACGTGTCGACGCCCATCTTGAGCGCGATTTGACCAAAGTCGACGTTACTCGAAAGGGCGAAGGCGGTTGTCAGGTCGGCATACCCGGTGGCTTCACTCTCGTTGTCGTGCAGCGTGAAATCGCCGATAACGAGGTAACCGGGATCCTCAAAGTGCGAATCCATCGTCACGGTATTGCTGTCGAGAGCCGCCGCTGCGGTGAAGATCTTGAACGTCGAGCCGGGCGGGTAGAGCCCGTCGAGCGCGCGATCCACCAGCGGCGCTGCCGGGTCGCTGCTAAGCTGCGCGAACTCGGCGTCAAAATCGTTGGGGTCGTAGCTCGGCACGCTCGCCAGCGCGAGGACGGCACCGCTGCGAGGATCGATTACCACGCCGGCGGCTCGTGGATACTGCTCGAGAAGCCCGGATAAGTTCGTCTGAACGGCGGGAACGATCGTCGTGATGACGTCGGCTCCCTTCGCGGCGGCCGGCGTACCACGCAGCGTCGCCGCGAGCTCGCCAAGCTGTGCCAGCGGGTCGCCGTTGAGATCCGGCGAGGTCAGGGCGCGGTCGAAGCTCCCTTCGATTCCGCTGGTGCCGTAGCGCGGGGATACATAACCGACCTGCTGAGCGAGCTGCGCACCGAACGGATAGACGCGCCGTCCGCCGATGGTCTGTGCGAGCACCGTGCCGTCGGTCGCGAGAATTGCTCCCCGCCCGGCGTCGAGCATGGCGTGGCGCGGGTTCGTCGGACGCGCCGCGATTGCGGAGGCGTTGATGATCTGCACGTAGATTTGGCGGACCGCCAGCACGGCGAAAAGAAGCACGAAGAAGAGTGAGAGGTCACGGATCGCGCGGTTGGTCACTCTTGCGCGTGGCTCGGAGCGGGCTTCTCCCGCAAAACCCATAGACCGAGCGCGGTGCGGACCGCAAGGTGCGGCCGCTTCGCATCGGCCTCGAGAATCAGATTCACGATTGCGCGAGCGGTCGATTCGGGAAGCGCTCCGCCGGCCATCACCGGTTCGACGCCCAGCTCGATGAGGAGCGGATCGGCGACATACGAGCAAGCCGGAAGCGTCTCAAAATGACGTTCCTCATACGGACCCTCGTGCCAGGGGCCGCGGCGACCGAAGACCTGCGCGTGATAGTCCCAGGCGCAGAGCTGTTTCTCTTTCCAAACAAAATCGTCGCGAACGCAGAGCCGCCGGCACGCCGCGCACGTAACGAGCGTGACGGGCGGGCTTGCTAGTCCGTCGGCAACTTCGTCCGGAAGATCTTCGAGATTGACGATGCTGCGCTCGTCCATGGTATCGGGAAGCCGCGAATCCCAGCCGACTCGCGCGAGCAGTTCGAGATCGCGCATTGATGTGATGAATGCCCGCTCGTCGTCGGCCGAAAACGTGCGATCCGCCCATTCGAAGAGACCCGCGAGCGGAATCGCGACCTCCTGACGCCCATCGCCGACGGCGATGCCGAGCGGCGTTCTTGCGATCGGTATGAGCGTCGCGTTGACGGCACCGGTACCGTTGGGGCGTAACGAGTTGACGAAGGCCAGGGTCGTCTCGTTTCCGCCGATGGCGAATACTTGCGTCTCGCTTGCAGGCTGCGTGGCGGTCCAGCCTTGCTTGCGAGCGCCCCCGCCGGCGCCCGCGCCGT
The DNA here is from genome assembly GCA_049800655.1 of Candidatus Cybelea sp. Lineage (GTDB taxonomy): Bacteria > Vulcanimicrobiota > Vulcanimicrobiia > Vulcanimicrobiales > Vulcanimicrobiaceae > Cybelea. The sequence goes on along the minus strand of JBARKF010000310.1, from coordinate 9,340 downwards.
ACCTAGACTCGTTAAACACGCAACCTTCGCTTCGACCGCGGCGCGGCGAATCTTGTAGTTGGACGGAGCGGCCATGCTGGCAGGGGGATGACCTCCCTCTAGGCAAGCCTGCCGTACAGTCGCACCTGGGAGGATGGATCATGCCGCTGACGATCCGCAGATTCGCCGGCAGCATGGCTGCCGTGATTCTCTGCTTTGCACTCACGCTGGAAGGATGCGGCTCGGCATTTCCACCGGCGCCGCCACGGGCGACATCGTTCCCGCCAGGGACGAATGCACAGACGTCGGTCATCGTGATCCCGATCGACGTGCGCGTCCGAAACTTCCGACAGGCACTCAGCCGCGCAGGGTCCTCGAGAATTTTAGACTCCGGCTGGCGCGCGGTTCAAACGGCTTCCAACGACGGCTACGCCGACGTTCGTTCCATCATCGCGACCTATCTCAATAGCAAAGTCGTCGGGTCGCAGTTCGTACCAACGGAGTTTCGGATTACGGCCCGCCGCGGCGACGTCGGCGCGAGCAGCCAAGGCGACGTCATTCGGATCGGGTTCAACGAACGCTTCGAGCTCCAGCTGCGCTCGCGAGCCGGGGAGTACGTCTGCGGTCCGAAGGGAAACGCGGCGCTGCGTGCATCGGCGGCGATCGCCGCCCGAGTCCGCCCGGATGGAACGCTTCAAACGAGCATCTCGGACTTCGTCGGGCGTCTTCCCGCGTATTGCGACATCGCCCGCTCCTTCATCAACAACGGCGGAATCGACTTGACGCCGGCACTTCGCGAGCCGTATCTGCGCGCCCTGAATAAAGTAGCGCAGACCGTTGCAATGGTGGTACAACGTGCCTTCGACCTCGTCGTTCGCGCAAAGTTCGCAACGGTGGCGCAGCAACTCGCGCAGCCGATTCAAGTCTCGGAAAACGCTTGGCTTACCCCGAACCTGCAGAACGCAACCATACGGAAGTTATCGCTTGCGACGAGCGGCAGCGATCTGCTGGCGAACTTCAACCTGGCATTGGCCGCGCGTCCGCAGGTTTCGTTAGGGAGTGAGGCGCCGCCGCCTTCACAGGTTTCGGTTCCGAGTTTTTCGGCTCTCGACATTCCCGACGAGTTCCGTCTGCCCATCGACGTCCGCGTACCTTTCAGCCTCATGGTAGAACACGCGCGATCGTCGATCGTCGGGACCGAACTCCCGATCAAAGTGATCGGCACGGTGCGCGTCGACAGCGTGGATATTTACGCGACCGACGCCGGAACGGCCACGACGCCGCAGCCGAAGCTCGTAATTGAGGTCGGCTTTTCGGGAGGCGCGTCGGGGAAACTCTACCTTTGGGGAACGCCGACCGTGGATCCGGCGACGCGAGTGATCTCGATGCCCGATCTCAACTACACCACCGACACGAGCCGTCTGTTAATACGCATGTTCGCTCCACTGCTGACCTCAAACTTCGTCGTCTCACGGGTGCGAAATGCCGCGACGTTCGACGCATCGAAGCTCATCGACGAGCACACCGCGCCGTTTATGAAACCCTACGACCGCACGTTCACCACGTCGGATGGAACGACGGTTGCGTTACGTGCGGTGCCGGCATCGGTCGGGCTGAACGGCATTGGAGTAGACGTCGACGCGCTCGTCGTCCACGTCGTCGTGCCCGGGACGCTCACCGCAAGCGTGGATACCTCGGCCGACGCGCTCTCGCTTGCGAGATGATGACCAAAGCAGCACGCCGGGCCGCTGGGAAGAACCTGCGATCGCGCTGTCCCCGAGCGGCACATGCCGAATGGACGATACGATCCGACGACGCGGTTGCAATCCTCGGCGCGTCGGATGAAGGCCGAATCGAAGAACTCGTACCGGTCCGTTACGGAAGGATGTCGCTATCACCGTTCGCCTTCTTTCGAGGGACGGCCGCGATTCAAGCGCACGATCTCGCCGGCTCACCGAGTTCGGGGATCGTGGTCCAGCTCTGCGGCGACTGTCACCTGATGAACTTCGGCGGATTTGCGACGCCCGAGCGGCATTTGGCGTTCGACATCAACGACTTCGACGAAACGTTCCCGGGGCCGTTTGAATGGGACGTCAAGCGGCTCGGAGTCAGCGTCCTGCTTGCCGCTCGGGGCCGTAATTTGTCCGAGGGCGTTGGAGAGGAAGCCGTCCGCGCGTCGGTCATATCCTACCGTTTGCGAATGGCCGAGCTAGCGGACCGGACGATCATCGAACGTTGGTACGAAGGCATCCGCATCGAAGACCTCATCGAGCACTTTTCGGTTCACCGCAGAACGGAGCGCACGCTGCTGAAGAAACGCCGCCAAGCGGCAAAGCGTACTTCAGAGTCGGTCTTCCCGAAGTTGACGACGATCGTCGACGGGCGGGCGAAGATTATGGACGATCCGCCGCTCATAACCCACGAGTATCAGCAACGCTTGGGCTGGGAGGAGCGGGCCGCCACCGTTATCGACCGGTACAAGGCGTCGGCAAGTGCCGAGCTTCGGCAGCTGCTGAACCGCTATGAATTTGAAGACGCCGCGTTAAAAGTCGTCGGCGTGGGGAGTGTCGGCACGCACTGCTATATCGCACTCTTCCTCGCAAATGGGGAAGAGCCGCTCTTTCTCCAAATGAAGGAGGCGCGGCGATCCGTGCTCGAGCCGGCCGGCCCCAAGAGCCGCTTTGCGCATGAGGGTGAGCGCGTGGTGTACGGGCAGCGGCTGATGCAGGCCGCCGGCGACATCTTCCTCGGTTGGACGGAGCTGCCCGGGGAACGTGATTTCTACGTGCGTCAGCTACGCGATATGAAGATATCCGCCGATTTCGAGAAGCTCGATCCGCGCCTGCTGGTTAACTACGCAACGATGTGTGGCTGGGCTCTCGCTCGCGCTCACGCCAAGGCCGGCGACGCCGACGCGATCCGCGGTTACTTGGGCCGGAGCGATGTCTTCGATACGGCGATCGTCGAATACACCAAGGCCTATGCCGTTCAAGTCGACCGCGACTACGCGGCGATGCAGGACGCGATTCGCTCCGGCCGCTTAACGGCTCACCTCGAATCCTAGCAGGCTGCGGTACTCTTGCAGGCTGCGTGGCGGTCCAGACTTGCTTGCGAGCGCCTCCGCCAGCGCCCGCGCCGTATCGAGACTCGTTAAACACGCAATATTCGCCTCGACCGCCGCGCGGCGAATCTTGTAGTCGTCGGAGATTTCCCGGACCCCTTTGGCGTCGTTGATAACGAGGTCGACTCTGCGTGACGCGATAAGGTCGAGCACGTGCGGCGATCCATCGGCGATTTTATTGATCGGTTCGGTCGCAATCCCGGCGCTTTCGAGAAACGCGTGGGTACCCGGCGTGGCGACGAGAGTGTGGCCGAGTGCCGCATAGTCGCGCAGCACCGGTATGGACTCGTCTTTCTCTTCGTCCGCGATCGAGACCAGAATCCGGCCGCCGCCGCCCGGCAAGCGTACGCCGGCGGCGAGAAATCCCTTACGAAGCGCTCCGCCAAATGACTCGTCGATTCCGAGCACCTCCCCGGTCGACTTCATCTCCGGCCCCAACACCGTTTCGACGCCAAGCATCTTTGAGAACGAGAAAACGGGCACTTTCACCACGACGTACGGCACGTGCGGCCGGAGGCCGACTCCGTATTCCATATCGGCTAACTTCTCGCCGAGTGCGACGCGAGTCGCTGCGGCAACCAGATTAATGCCCGTCGCCTTTTGAATGATCGGTACGGTGCGGCTGGCGCGCGGATTGGCTTCGATGATGTAGAGCGTCGCGTCGTGCACCACGAACTGGATGTTGATCAGACCGCGGATTCGCAGCTCGCGCGCGATCGCATACGTGACGCCGGCAATCCGCTGCTCCATTTCCGCATCGATCGTCTGAACCGGATAGACGCTGATGGAATCGCCGGAATGCACGCCGGCACGCTCGAGGTGCTCGAAGATCCCCGGAATGAGGATATCGTCACCGTCGAAGATCGCGTCGACTTCGAGCTCCAGACCACGGAGATACTTGTCGACCAGCAACGGGGCACCGGCCTGGATTGCGGGAGCAGACTCGGCATAGGCCGCGAGCTGCGCCTCGTTATAAACGATTTCCATCGCGCGACCGCCGAGCACGAACGAAGGCCGGACGAGCACCGGAAAACCGAGCTCGCGCGCGATCGCACGCGCCTCGCGAAAGCTTCGCGCCGCCTTGCCTTGGGGTCGGGCGACGCCGAGACGCGCCAGCGCCGCGTCGAACTGCTCGCGGTTCTCCGCCATGTCGAGCGAGCGGCGGTCGCTGCCGATGATCTTCACACCGCGCCGGCTAAGCTCGGCCGCGAGATTGATCGCGGTTTGTCCGCCGAAGGCAAGCATTACGCCAAGGGCGTTGGTCGCGCGATATGCTGCTTCGACTTCGTCGGGTCCGGGCGGCTCGAAGACGAGTGCGTCGGAGATGTCGAAGTCGGTCGACACGGTCTCGGGGTTGTTATTGATGACGACCGGCGAACGGCCGGCGTCCTTCAAGGCCCAGGCCGCGTGGACGCAGCTGTAATCGAACTCGATTCCCTGTCCGATGCGGATCGGGCCGCTCCCGACGACCACCACGGCTTCAGCCGGCGTCGCGCGCATCTCATCGAGCTCGCCTCGGGAGAGGTAGTAGTACGGCGATCGCGCGGGAAACTCGGCGGCCGCCGTGTCGACCATGCGAAATGCGGGGATAGGGCCCGTTGCTCCGTTTCGCGCGGGCAGGCTTTCGCCGAGCCGCGCTAAGCTCGCGCTTGAGTATCCGAACTCCCTCGCTTCGACGAGATCGGCCGGCGCGGGTACGTCGCGAAGGCGGTCTTCGAGGCCGACCAACTCAGCGAGCTCGTTGAGCCAGAAACGGTCGATGCCCGAGAGCGCGCGGATCTGCTCGATCGCGTCGCGACGCGACTCGAGCGGCGCGCGCCGCAGCAGCTCGCAGACCGCAAAGAGACGCTCGTGCGTGGGACGGGCGACGATCGTCTCCAGCTCGGCCGGGCTCCACTCGCGGAGCGCGCCGGTGAGCGTCTCGTGGTTCAGATCGAGGCCGCGAACGGCTTTGAGCAGCGCCGCGCGGAAGGTGCGTCCAATGCCCATCGCCTCGCCGGTGGATTTCATTTGCGTTCCAATCGAGGTATCGGCGAAGGGAAACTTGTCAAACGGCCAGCGCGGAATTTTGACGACGACGTAGTCGAGCGTCGGCTCGTATGCGGCCCGCGTTACACCGGTCACGGGGTTGGGAATTTCGTCGAGCCGCTGACCGAGCGCGATCCGCGTTGAGATCTTGGCGATCGGGTATCCCGTTGCTTTGGAGGCGAGTGCCGAGCTGCGCGAAACGCGCGGATTCACCTCGATGATCGCGTACTCGCTGCGGTCGGGATGGAGGGCGAACTGAATGTTGCAGCCGCCTTGAACTTCCAGCGCGCGAATAACGTTGATGCTCGCGCTGCGCAGCATCTGGTATTCGAGATCGGAGAGCGTCTGGGACGGCGCAACGACGATTGAGTCGCCCGTGTGAACGCCGACGGGATCGATATTCTCCATGTTGCAGACGACGATGCAGTTACCGGCGCCGTCGCGCAGCACTTCGTATTCGATCTCTTTCCAACCGAGCAGCGACGTTTCTAAAAGAGCCTGATGAATCAGGCTCGCACTGAGGCCGGCGTCGAGGGTCGTTCGCAGTTGTGCCTCGTCGTAGACGACGCCGCCGCCGGTCCCGGCCAGGGTATAGGCTGGGCGAACGACGAGCGGATAGCCGACGCGCCGGGCGAAATTGACCCCCTCCTCGATCGCGGTAACGACTGCGCTCTCCGGAACCGGCTCGCCAATCTCTAGCATCTTGAGCTTGAACTTCGCGCGGTCTTCGGCCAGCCGTATCGTTTCGATCGGCGTACCGAGCAGCTCGACGTCGTACTTGCGCAAGACGCCCGCCTCTTCGAGTTCGACCGCGAGATTGAGACCGGTCTGTCCACCGAGCGTCGGTAAGAGCGCATCGGGCGCTTCACGGGCGATGATCTCTTCCACCGAGCCAACCGCGAGCGGTTCAAGATAGACCGCATCGGCGATCTCCGGGTCGGTCATAATCGTCGCGGGGTTCGAGTTGACGAGGACGACGCGATGGCCTTCCTCTCGCAGCGCGCGGCACGCTTGCACGCCGGCGTAGTCAAATTCTGCGGCCTGACCGATCACGATCGGTCCCGACCCGATGACCATGACGTTCCGGCGGGGCATTCTCGGGCCGTCTTGTTATCGGGTCGGGCGGAAAGTCCCTTGCTGCCGGAGCCGCAAGGGACTTTTGCTGCAGGCGCTACGGCTGAATCAACATCCCGTCGGTGTTGCCCGCGGCGTCGGTATAGAACCCGACCAATTCACGGTGATTGTTCAGTCCATTGACGACCGTCGAGCCGATGCCGTTTGGATCGTCGATGCTCGTCCACTTCGCGTGCACAAGCGGATTCGAGATCAAGAATCCGTGCATGACGCCGCTGCCGTCATCGTAGCTTCCGACCAATTGATCCACGTCGTTGAGGCCAAACGGCTGCGTATTGCTCCCCTGCGGGAACGATAGTGCAGAGTAGCTCTTGCCCTTTCGTAGAAAACCGCTGCTCCCCGCGCTCAATGTGACGATACCGGCGATGTCGCCCGCGTTGTTGATCGCGGTTACCTGGACGCTGCCGCCGCCTGGCGGTGTCACCGGCGTGAACTTTCCGGTTGCCTGATTCAACGTGAAGCCGTGGTTGACGCCATTCGCGTCGGTGTAGAAACCAACGGCGATGCCGGCATTATTCAGACCAAGGATTTGATTCACGGTTCCGCCGTGCGTCTTTGGATCCGTGTAGCTCGTGAAAACGCCCTTCCATTGAACGAAGCCGCGGTTCACCTGATTGCTGTCGACCCAGAAGCCGGCCGTATCCCCGCGATCGTTGATCGCGGTCACTTGCGTCTGAACCGATCCGGGATAGTTTTCGTTCTTGTAGTTACTTTGGCCGTAAGGTTTTACGAGCGTGTACCCTTGGTTCGGATGGCTGGGGGAACCGATGCCAAAGTAGCCGGCGATCTTTCCGTGGTCGTTGATGCCGAGCAGCTGGTTGAACGTCGGGTCGGCCTGGTCGTCGAGGGTGGTAAACTGGAACATCTTTGCCGGCCCGATCCCGAGCCGCGTGAGCGACGTTTGCGAGAGATTGGCTTGGGGCGCCGCCGGAATTGCGCCGGACGGCAGTGAGCCGCCGCTGCACGCGGTGACGAGCAGCACCGCGCCTGCGGAGGCGGCAAGCGAAAATAGCGATCGAAGCGTCGATCCGTGCGAGTTCATCATGGTTACTCCTTGTTCGAATGCGTGTGAGAAGGCACGCACCCAGCCTATCGGGCGCCGGAGTCGAGCACCACGAAGTTTCTAGAACTTTGTAGCGCCGCGGGCGCCGCCGCCGTCCACAGCACACTGCTCCGATGCCGGCCGGTAGCAGGCACGCATCGACATCAGGGCTGTAAGAGCGTGGTTTCCCAGCCGTTGCCTTTTCTGGTGTACAGCGTGCGCTCGTGCATGCGATTGGTGCGGCCCTGCCAAAACTCCATCCGCGACGGGACGAGCAAATAACCGCCCCAGGAGTGCGGCCGCGGAACTTCCGTTCCTTCGAACCGTTGCTCGAAGTGTGCGAAGCGCTCTTCTAAGAGCGTGTAGGTCCCGAGCGGTTCACTCTGCTCGGATGCCCACGTTGCGAGGCGATGTCCGCGCGGGCGCGCGTTGAAATATTCATCCGACTCTTCCTCCGGGAGCTTCGTGACGTCGCCCTCGATGCGCACCTGGCGTTCGAGTTGCGGCCAGTAGAGCACCGCGGCAGCTCGCGGGTTTTCAGCGAGATCGCATCCCTTCCGGCTCTCATACGAGGTAAAGAATCGCAAGCCGCGACCATCGAGGCCGCGTAAGAGCACGATCCGCGCTGAAGGCCGCGCCGAGGCATCGGCGGTCGCCAGCGCCATCGCGATCGCATCGATGCGGCTCGTTCCTCCGGCCTCATCGATCCACCGCGAGAGCAACGCGATTGGCTCGGTCACGGGTAACGCCCGAGCCCGAAGCCGGCGAGAAACGCGGCGAGCATGGCGAGAGCGCCGCCGACCGCAAAACCCAAAGAGGCGTCGACCGACTTTCGCTGCAGCGACGTGATGCGCCCCAGCCGTGCGAGCGCGTCGTGCAGCTGGGTGGCGTTCTCCGCGCGCGCGTAGGCGCCGCCGCTCACTTGCGCGTAACCGCGCAGCGCATCTTCGTCGATTGTCGCTTCTTCGTTCGTGCCGGGAATCAGGCCGCCGGCAGCGGTACCGATGCCGATCGTGTAGACGGGTATGTGATGCGCGCCGAGCCACTGGGCCATCTCCATTGGATCCGTGCCGCTGTTGTTGACCCCGTCCGTGATGAGAATTACGACCCGATGGCCGGTTGGGGGGAGCAAGCGCGCGGCGAGCTTGAGTGCGTCGCCAATTGCGGTTGCGCCGTTGGGCAGCGGGACGTCGCCGAGTGCAGTGATGACGCTTTGATGGTCAGCGTTAAGCGGCGCGACAACGCCGGCAGCGCCGGCAAACGAGATGATTCCGATGCGCGTGCCGCGTGGGCTCTCTTCGATAAAGGCAGTCGCTGCCGCCTTGGCGGCTTGTGCCCGAGTTGGGTAAACGTCGGTCGAAGCCATCGAACCGGATGTGTCGATGCAGATGAAGACCGAACCGTCGCGCGCCGGAACCAAGAGCGTCAGATGCGGACCCGCAGCGCCAAGAACGACGCCGCCAAGCGCGACGATCCAAAGCGCCTGAAGGGCCCGCGGAATCCAGCGGCGCGGCCGCGCGGCTTGCGCAAAGAACGCGATGTTCGAGTAGGCGAGATCGCGTGCGGTTACGCGGCGTTGGAGCCGCGCGTAGAGGAACGCGAAGATCGCTACGCCGGCGAGACCAAGCGCGAGACGCGCCGGATGATCGATGCTCATGCGTGCGCGAGGCCGAAGGCGGAAGCGAGCGATGCCGCGCCGTCGGATTCGCGAAGGATGCCGGTGCGCCAGTTGGCTGCGTGAAACCGCGCGAGCAGCGTGGCTTCTCGCCGCTCGACGGCGTTGCGGAAGGCTGCACGCTCGCGCCTGCCGACGTACGCGCGCAACTGTCCGCCTTCGACGCCGCGCAGGCGCACGATTCCGGCGAGCGGGAGCTCGTCGTACCACGGATCCCGTGCGATCAGGGCGGTGCAATCGAAGCGCGCACCAAGATCGGCGAGGTCGCGATCGAGTACCGGCGCCAGATCGTACCAATCGCCGATCGCTAGCAGGGCGGTGCCACGCGGCAGGGCCGCGCGCGCCGTGCGCAGCGTACGCG
>JBARKF010000309.1:0-1762 GCA_049800655.1 Candidatus Cybelea sp. | reverse complement strand
GGCCTTCGACGCGTGGCGCGCGATTCCGGTGGTCGAGCGTGCGCGCGTGCTCTTCCGCTACGCCGATGCGCTGGAACGCCGGCGCGAAGAGCTCGCGCTCTCGGTCTCGCGCGAGAACGGAAAGACGCTCGCCGATGCACGCGGCGAGGTGCGGCGCGGCATCGAGGCGGTTGAGTTCGCCTGCGGCATGCCATCGCTGATGATGGGCGACGCGTTGCCCGACATCGCGCGCGGGATCGATTCGGTTTCGATGCGCTATCCGCTGGGTGTCTGCGTCGGCATTACGCCCTTTAACTTTCCGGCGATGATTCCACTCTGGATGTTTCCGATCGCGATTGCCGCCGGGAACACGTTCGTGCTCAAGCCATCACCGCAGACGCCGCTCACCTCCGAGCTGCTGCTGGCGATTGCCGCGGAATGCGGTTTTCCCAAAGGCGTCGTCGGGATCGTGCACGGCGGCCCCGAGACGGCCGAGGCATTGATCGAGCATCGCGATGTTGCGGCGGTTTCGTTCGTCGGTTCTTCGCAAGCGGCGAAGATGGTCCAAGAGCGAGCCGTCCGAGCACACAAACGCGTTCAGGCACTCGGCGGCGCTAAGAACTACTTGATCGTCATGCCCGACGCGGTCAACGCCGCGACCTGCGAAGCCGTCATGGGGGCCGCGTTCGGCGGCGCCGGCCAGCGGTGCTTAGCGGGCTCGGTCGTCGTCGCGGTCGATCCTGCCGGCGACGCGCTCGCGCCGATGCTCGTCGAAGCCGCCTCGCAGCTGCGGCTCGGCGTGGGCACGGACGACGGCACGCAGATGGGCCCGGTCGTCAGCGACGAAGCGCTCGCGCGAATCAACGGCTACGTCGAGCGCGCAGTCGCCTCAGGCGCAGTACCATTGTGTCACATTGAAAGCGCTGTCAGCGCGGAGTCGAAGGGCGCCTTCGCCGCACCGGCGATCTTCGATCGCGTCGATCCTCGCAGCGAGCTTGCCCGTGATGAAATTTTCGGACCGGTTCTCGCGATCGTACGCACCGCTTCGCTCGACGAAGCGATCGACGTTGCGAATGGCTCGCGCTATGGGAACGCGTCATCGATCTTTACCCGCGACGGCGGCAGCGCACGCACCTTCGCGTCGCGCATCGAAGTCGGGATGGTCGGCATCAACATCGGCGTCGCCGCGCCGATGGCCTTCTTCCCATTCGGCGGCGTCAAGGATTCGATCTTCGGCGACTTGCGCTGCCACGGCAAGGACGCCGTCGCGTTCTACACGCAACAGCGCGTGACGATCACCCGCTGGCCTTCCTAGGGAAACCCATAAGTAGCGGCACTTAAGATGTCATCCTGAGCGGAGCGATCCTGAGCGACACTGAGCTTGTCGAAGGGGAGCGCAGTCGAAGGACGTCTCACCGCTTATCTTGCGTTGTTCCTCTCTCGATCGCCTCACTTTTCGGCTCGTCAAGGGATCAAATCCAGAAGCTGCAAAGGACACCTGCTTCACGCTTCATGGTTGCAGCAGAAATCTCGCGGTCCTTCGACTGCGCTACGCACTGCGTGCTCCGCTCCGCTCAGGATGACAACCACGGAATGAGCGACGTTTTGCAGATCTTCCCTAGGTCTTGGTCTTGTGAGGGTGCGGCGCGCCAACGAGGTACATCGGCACGTGCGGACTCCGCCAGAATCACTCTCGTTGCCTCGTTCCGTATCCGTTTGCGATCTCGGCAAGCATACGGTCGATATCCGCGGTCGGAAACTCAAATTTCGCGGCCTCACGGAT
>JBARKF010000308.1:0-8293 GCA_049800655.1 Candidatus Cybelea sp. | reverse complement strand
GCAATGCGCGAACGCTCGCCGTCGCCGCGGTTGCGCTGGCCACGATCGGCGTTCTGTGGCCGCCGCGGAGCATTGATGCGCGCCTGCGCATCACCGTGCTCGACGTCGGCCAGGCCGATGCGATCGTCGTGCAGACGCCGCGAGGCCACGCCTTGCTCGTCGATGCCGGCGGCCGGCTCGAGCGCGGCGCGCAGCGCAACGGTTCGGTCGCGGAGGAGGTCGGCGACCGAACCGTCGTGCCGTTCTTGCTGCGGCACGGAGTTCACGCGGTCGACGCGATCGTCATCTCGCATCCGCACGGCGATCACGCCGGGGGCGTCGCGCCGGTTCTTCGGCGTCTTCGGGTCGGCGAATTGGCCGACAGCGGACAACGCTACGGCGGTCACGCTTATCAGGATGCGATGGCAACCGCGCGCAGCCACGGTGTCGCGACAATCTATCCTCGTGCCGGAACGGTATGGCGCACCGACGATGGCGTCGTGCTGCACTTTATCGGCCCGTCGTTGCCGTTCATCGGTGGAACCAACGCAATCAACAGCAACTCGGTCGCCTTCGTGCTTCAGTACCGCAGGTTCCGCATGCTCTTTACCGGCGACGCCGGCAGCGAATCGGAGCAGCGATTTCTCGCCGAGAACGTCGACCTCCACGCCGACGTCCTCAAGGTCGGCCATCACGGATCGGCGTACGGCTCGTCGCCGGATTTCGTCGCCGCGGTAGCTCCGCGTTATGCGATCGTCTCGGTCGGACGGCACAACCTCTTCGGCCACCCCGCGCCATCGACGCTGGCAACGCTCCGGCGGATTGGGGCCCGGATTTACCGCACCGATGAAAACGGCGCGGTGACGATTCTCAGCGATGGCAACGGCGAAACCGTTTCGAGCGTATTACCGCAATGAGTTACTGCTTGGCCGTCAGCGAGTCGGAGGTCAGGCTGAGCGTCGTCTGATAGACCGTCGTGTAGATGCCGGTGACGCCGCCGTTTTTCCGCTCGGTCGCGTACTCGTCGACCGATGTCGGCACTTGCTTGGGCCCGTTATAGTTGAGTTTCGTCTGGGCATCAAAGGTCGTGCTTCCCTGCGAGGTATCCTCGACGTGGCGCGTCTCGCCGATGGCCAATGCGCCATTGTCGTTCGTGTTGATGGTGTACTGCGCGGTCATCTTCACGGTGCCCGTGGTCTCGGAAACCGACCATTGGCCGTTCGCGTCGACCTTGTTGGGATCAACAAAGTTCGCACCGAGAAAGCGCAGCAACGCGTACTCTTCGGTGTTCACCTTCTTGCCGGCTTCGCACGCAACGTCGGTGTTACCGTAGACGGCACAGGTTGCCGGGTCGGCGCTGCGCGAGTACTTCGCCTGTTCGCTAACGACCACGACCAGTCCGCGATCCGATCCTTCGCGCATCACGTCGACGGCGATCGTCCCGCTATCGTTCACGTCGCCGTTGTACGTTCGCGCGCCCGACGTACCGGGATCGTTCGGCACGGTGCCGTTTTGCTTCGAATCGAACGTGAACGAGTAGACGAGATGCCGAAGCGGCTTCGGCGCTTGAGGGCTTGAGGTCACCGCGAGCGACGAAAGTAAAACACCGGCAACAACAACAATACGGCGTAGCATCTATGTGGCGGATCGTTCTAAGGACGCGCGGTCCCAGCCTGCCAGATCGGCCGCCGCGGCGTAGGTCGAATTGAAGAAATCGAGCACTGCGGCATCGCGGTTCGGCGCCGTCCGCACGACTTCGTACGGCAGGACGAACTCGTGCAGGCTTGCGTTCCAAGCGGCGTTCTCGGGAAGAACGCGCGCATTTGCGTAGCCGGCCGGTTCGGGATAGGCATAGGCATAGAACGCGGCGTCGATTCCCTCGCTGCCCGGCCAGAAGCCGACGCTCTGTTCCTCGCGCGAGTAGGCCTCGCGGGTAACCGAATCGGGCAAGCCGGGGATGCCGCCGGGGTGCGGCGGGGCCGTGCGCCCTGAGAAACGTGTCTCGGCCAAATCGAAGCTGCCCCAAAAGAAATGGACCGGACTTGCCTTGCCGAGAAACTGCCCGCGAAAGACCTTGCAGAGGCGATCGGCCTGGAGCAGCACACGCTGGAAGCGTTCGACGTATGCCTTGTCGTACGACGCGTGCACGGTATCGCGGTCGAACCGAATCGGATCGCTGACCTCGTTCGGCTTCTTGTTGATCCGCACGTCGAAGCCCAACGAATGCAGCTCGCGCATGACGCGCGCGTAAAAATCGGCAACGGTCATCGGCTCGAGCCCAAACTCCGCGCGCTCACCGTCACATCCGGCGATGCGCAAGCGGTGGTCGAAGAAGTCGAAGTCGATCGTCAACGAGCGGCCGCCGGAGTAGGGCATCGCCGACGTCGTCAGCCCATGCGGCGTGACGTAGAGCGCGACGTGCCACCAATGGTTCACCGCGTATTCCAGCTGCAGGCGGATCTTGCCGACGATCTGTGTCCACAGTTGCACCGTGTGCAGCGTCTGCTTCCACTCCTCGTAGCGCAGCGACGGCCAGCGCTCCACGGTGTTAGCGCTCGGTGGCCGGCGTCACCGGCATTCCCATTGGAAGCTCGATTTGATCCGGATCCGTCTCGCCGTTGACCGAAGACGAACGGTACTGGTGCGGTGCAAACCGCAGATACATGATCGGTATCAAGAGCAGCGTCAACACCAACGAGCTCGACAAGCCGCCGATGACGACGATGCCGAGCGGTCGCTCCGCCTGCGATCCGGGGTCGAGCGCGAGCGCGAGCGGCAACATGCCGGCGATCATCGCGACGGTCGTCATCACGATCGGCCGAAACCGCGCGAGCGCACTCTCCTTGATCGCCTCGAGCTTCGGGAGGCCGCGCCCGCGCAGCTGGTTCGCGAAATCGACGAGCAGGATACCGTTCTTCGCCACCAAGCCGACGAGCATGATCGAGCCGATCAGCGAGAAGAGATTGAGCGTCTGATGCGTGAGAGCGAGCGCTCCCAGCGCCCCGACGACCGCCACCGGGACGGTGAACATGATGATGAACGGCGTAACGTAACCGTTGTAGAGCGCCACCATGAGCAGATAGACCAGCAGGATCGAAAGCGCCAGCGAGACGGTCATCTCGGTTACCATCTGCGTCAACAAGGCCTGGTTTCCGCCGGCGACCGGCGTAACGGTAATGTTTGCGGGCAGATGCAGCCCCCGTAAGCGCCGTTCGAACGAGCGCGTCACGTTCGAGAGCACGGCGCCGGGCGCGACGTTCGCTCCGATGAGGACGACGCTGCGCCGGTCGATGCGCATCATCAGCGGCGGCGCCGGCGAAAGCTGAAGATGCGTGATGTCGCCGACGGTAATGATCGAGCTGTTGTTCGCGCGAATTGGGATCGCCGCGATGCCTGCCAGCGAGCGAAGATCGGGCTCCGGATAGATGACTTGCACGTCCTTGAGGCCGTTGGGTCCGGTAAACTCGGTTGCCGTATAGCCGCCGAAAGCTGCGCGCACGGCGGTCGAGGCGGTGCCGATCGCCGCGTCGAGCGCGCGAGCGCGCTCGCGGTCGAACTCGACGTCCACTTGCGGAGCATTCTGCGCGTTCGAGGTAGTCGCGTTAATGACGCCCGGCGTCGCCGCGAGCGCCTCGAACGCGCGCTGCGCCGCGGGAGCGGGATCGGCGGTCAAGCTCGAAACGACGTAGCCGATCGGCTGGGAGATACCGCCGGATGGATCGGTCGCGGGAACTGCGACGACCCGCGCCGCCGGCAGCAGCTCGCCGATGTGCCGGCTGAGATAGGCCACCCAATATGAGGTCGAACGCGATCGGCGATCCTTCAAAAAGAGATGGATCTGGCCGATCGCACCGTTGTTAACGTAGCCGCTGATCTGACCTTGGTACGCGCCCGCCATCGTTATCTCCGATTGCAGGTCGGGCACGCGGCTGACGATTGATTCGGCCTGTATGACCGACTGATTCGTCTGCGTGAGCGGAGTTCCGGTCGGAAAGTTGATCGTTACGAAGATCTCACCGCGATCCACCGGGGGCATGTACTCGAAACCGACGATACCCAGCGGAATGAGCGCGAGCGCGACGAGCAGGCTGCCGAACGAGACCCAAACGACGGTCGCACGATGCTCGAGTCCCCAAGGAAGCGCGCGTTGCGTGTACCAGCGGCGCGCCCTTTCAAACCCTAAGGTAAAGCGGTCGACGATTCTCCATGGCTTCCACCGCGAGTGGAGCGCCCAGCGGCCGGCGAGCGCCGGCGTGACCGTGAACGAAACGAAGAGCGAGGTGAGGGTCGCAACGGTGGCGACGAGGCCAAATTCGCGCAAGAAGAGGCCGACCGATCCCGGTAGGAACGAGATCGGGAGAAAGACGACGACGATAACCAGCGTGATGACGATCGTCGCGATGCCGATCTGGCTCAGCCCGTTCACCGCCGCGACGTGCGGCGCTTCACCCTCATGGAAATGTCGCTCGATGTTCTCGAGCACCACGATCGAATCGTCGACGAGAATTCCGATCATCAGCGTCATCGCCAGCAGCGAAACCGTGTCTAACGTAAATCCCACCACGCGCATGGCGGCGAGCGTTACCAAGAACGACGTGGGTACGGCGACCATCACGACGATCGCGTTGCGCCACGATCGCAGGAAGAAGAGCATGACGATCGCGGTGAAAATGATGCCCTCGACGAGCGTCCGCGTTACGCCGGAGAGCAGCTGCTCGGTATAGGTCGCCTGAACGTTGAGCACGGTAAAGGTGAGATTGGGGTATTGCTCGCGCAGCCGCGGAAGCACCGCGAGCACGGCGTTCGAGGCGGTGACCTCGCTCGAGCCGGCCGCTTTCTGCACGTCGAGGCCGATCGTCGGCTTTCCCTGCGAGTACGCGAATACGCGCTGCGTCTGAAACGCATCTTTCACCGCGGCGACATCCCCGATCCGGAAGAGCCGTGGCGCCGCACTCCACGGGTAGACGGAGTTCGACGACGAGCTTGAAAAGGTCGTCGTGTTCCCGAGCAAGAGGTTCGCCACGGACGGCACGTCGGTAATATCGCCGCGTACGTCGAGCGTCGTTTCGCGCGCAGGCCCGTAGACGATGCCGCCGGGCGCCCGCACGTTATTGTTTGCGACCGCGTTCACGACGTCGGTGAGGGTGAACCCCGACGATCGCAGCGCGTCGGGTTTGACGTTGACTTGAATGGACGACGTCACACTGCCGTTCTCTTGAACGAACGATACGCCGGGCACTTGCTCGATTGCCGGGACGACGTCGTTGGTCACGATCGCCGAGAGATCCCCGAGCGCGAGCGTCGGCGACGAAACGATCAACGATACGACGACCGCTTCGCTCGGATTGTAGATCGAGATCTGCGGGGTGCTCAGATCGGTCGGCAGTTGATGCAGCGAGTTTTGCACGCGGCCCTGCACTTGGACGAGATCGGTGTTCGGGTCGGAGTTCAGCGAGAACACCGCGACGATCGAAGCCTGACCGGGTTGGATCGCGGTCTGCATGGAGCTCAAGTCGGGGGTGCCTGCGATTTGATCCTCGAGCGGACGCACGATTGCGTCGCGCATCTCGGTCGTCGAGGCGCCGGAATAGGTGAGCAACACTTGGATCGACGGCACGTCGTAATTGGGCAGCTGCTGTTTGACGAGATTGATGCCCCCGATCGTTCCGCCCAATAGCACCAGCGCAAGGAACACCGTCACCAACGTCGGACGCGCAACGAAGAGCCGGGTAATGGGCATTAGTGACCTGTTCCGCTGCCCGAGAGCGCCAGCACACGAAGATCGCGCGTCACGGCGTCCTCGCGCGTCTTTGGCGAAGGACCCAGCCACATGAACATCACGGGCACCAAGACGAGCGTCAGCACGAGCGAGCTGATGAGCCCGCCGATGACGACGATGCCCAACGCTTGACGCTGGCCGGCGCCCGGATCGAGCGCGAGAGCAATCGGCGTCATGCCCGCGATCATGGCGCACGTCGTCATGATGATCGGCCGGAAGCGTTCGCGCGCGGCCTCGACCAGCGCGCTCGCGCGGTCCATCCCGCCCGCGACCATGTGATTGGCGAAGTCCACCAGCAAAATTCCGTTCTTCGATGCAAGGCCGACGAGCAAGACCGTGCCAATGAGCGAGAAGAGGTTGAGCGCCTGATGCGTGAGCGCGAGCGAGGTGAGCGCGCCGACCGCGGCGACCGGAACCGAGAACATGATGATGAACGGCAAACGGTAACTGTTGTAGAGTGCCACCATCAGGAGATAGACGAGACAGAACGAGAGAATCAAGCCGGCGCCCATGCCGCGCACGGTGTCGGAGAGATTCTGCTGCTGGCCGGTCACGTTCGCCCGCACCAAAACCGTCGCCGGCAGATGCAACGCTGCGAGCCGCCGCGCGAAGGCGTTCTGCACGATCGACTGCGTGACGCCCGGCTCGAGATTCGATTGCACGTGCACGACGGTCTGACGGTTTACGCGAGTCATCAACGGCGACGATGGATCGTTCACGAACTTTGCGACGTCGCCGATATAGGTCAGCCCGCCGCCGTTGCTGCGCAGCGGTATCTCGCTCACCGTTCGCAGCGTCGTTTGAAACGCCCGCGGATAGATGACTTGCACGTACTTCGTGCCGCGCGAGGTGTTGAACTGCGTGGCGAGCGTGCCGCCGAAGGCAGCGCGGATCGCCGAGGCCGCTTGCCCGATGTTAACGCTGAGCGTGCGCGTCAGCTCGCGGGCGAACTCGATGTCGATTTGCGGCGCCAGCTGTTCCGCCGACGTGTTGACGTTGAGCGTGCCGGGAGTTTGGCGTAGCGCCCCCGCGACTTGCTCGGCATACTTTTCCGGATCGTCGTTCGTCGAGGTGATCAAATAGTCGATCGGCTGGGCGTTGCCACCACCGGTTCCGGTTGCCGGAATCGCGACGACTTTTGCGGTCGGTGCGATCGCGCCGGCGATCCGCCCAAACACTCGCACCCAAAAGTCGGTTGGATGCCGTCGGTTCTCTTTCAAGAAGACGTGGATCTGCCCGACCGATCCTTGAGCGATCAATCCGCCGAAGTTCGCTTGCGTTCCGCCGGCGAGAGCCGTCAGCGACTCCGTGTCGGGCAGCGCGTAAATGCGTTGGTCGATCTGTTGAACCGCGGCGTTCACCGTAGCCAGCGGCGTTCCGGTCGGGTAGGTCAGCTGAACGAAAACCTCGCCGCGGTCCACCGGCGGAATGAACTCGAAGCCAACCACACCGAGCGGCACGAGCATCACCGACAAGACGACCGCGACGGCGCAGACGACGAAGACCAGCCGCGCGCGCGCTAAGGCCCACGGAAGCGCCCGCCGCGCGTACCATTGCCGAAGGCGCTCGAAACCGCGCGCGAAGGCCTCGATCGGCCGCGGCGGCTTCCATTGCGAAAGAAGCGACCAGTTCCCCGCCAGCGACGGCGTGATGGTAAACGAGACGGCGAGCGACGTCAGCGTCGCGACGACGACGACGAGCGCAAACTCCGACAAAAACCTCCCCACCGTCCCCGGCAGGAATGCGATCGGAAGAAAGACGACCACGTCGACGAGGGTGATGACGATGGCGGCCGCGCCGATTTGCGTCCGGCCTTTGATCGCCGCGTCCTGCGCGCGCTCACCCCCCGCGTGGTGGCGTTCGATATTTTCGAGCACGACGATCGAGTCGTCGACGAGAATTCCGATGATGAGCGTCATCGCCAACAGCGAAACGGTGTCGATTGTGAAATTCACCAGCTTCATAACCGTCAACGTCACGCAGAGCGAGGCGGGAATCGCGATGAGCACGACGATGGCGTTGCGCCAGGAGCGCAGAAAGAACAGCATGACGACCGCCGTGATGAGCACGGCTTCGATGAGCGTGTGAAAGACGCTCCAAATCTGCTGCTTGGTATATTCAGCCTGATTGTTGAGAATTCGAAAATCAACGGCGGGATACGATCGCTGGATCGCGGGCAGCGCCTTTAAGACGTTCTGCGCAGCCGTTACCTCACTGGCATTGGTGGACTTCTGCACTCCAAGCGAAATCGTCGCCGCGCCCCCAACGTAGCTGTACTGCCGCTGCGGTTCGAACGCGTCGCTGACCGACGCAACGTCGCCGATACGCAGTTGTCGCGCCGATGCGCTCCACTGGTTCAGGCTCGACAGCGAAGAACCGCCAAAGCTGCGACTTCCCGCGGGAATCGCCACACCCCCGCCGCCGGCCGGCAGTGAGCTCGCCGACGGTTGCGCGATGGCCGCCACCGTAATCGTCTGCGACGGCGAGGCCGGCAAAGGCGACGGCGTCGCGACGACCGTCGGCGCGGGCGTAACC
>JBARKF010000307.1:0-8014 GCA_049800655.1 Candidatus Cybelea sp. | reverse complement strand
GCTTGGCCGTCGATCGTCTCGATCGTGTCGTTGGAGCGCAATCCGGCGACGTAGGCCGGTCCGCCGGCGCGCACGTACGCGCGGAGGTTTCCGTCGGGGCTGCGAAAGAGCGCGTAAAAATACGATGGCGTGTCGCCGGGACGGACGGCGGCGCCGACCGCAAAGAGGTTGCGGCTGCGAATCGGCTGCGACTGCGCCCAGGCTTGCAGCCGCGTCACGCCCTGGAGTGCAAGCACGCGCGCTTCGGGCTCCCCGGCCGGCGGTGCGACGATTTCATGATCGTGCCATTCGTTAACGATCCAGCCACCACAGTCTTGCAAGCGCAGGCCGACGTCGAGATCCACGCCTTCGATCAGCGTAAACGTTGAGGCGGAGACCCCAACGTAGGCGGCGTAGCGTTTGTCCGCACAATCGCTCGCATTGGGATCTCCGTGCAATCGCATCGTCTGTATCCCGCCGCCGCTCAGTGCGGCAGCGACCGCATCCGCGGCGGCGCGTCCAAGTGCCGTTCCGTCGTCGTCGACCGCAATGCGATCGCGCGCGGCGGGGGGCGCGTAGAATCCCGGCAGCAGCTCGCCGGCGCGCGCGGGAGCGGCGAGCCCCGCGAAAGGGCGCACGCCGAAGAGCGCCGGTGAAGCAACGGCTACCGCGAGGGTGGCGGCAATCGCTACCGCCGTCTGATACGGGAGCGTCCGTTTCGTAATCACGTCGATCGGCACGCCCGTGAAGTTCGCGATCCAGACGTTGGCGGTGTTCGTCGGATCGCAGACATTCTGCACCTGTACGACGGCCATGATCGCGGCCACCAACACGACCGGAGGCAGAACGTGCGCCGTCAGCAGCGCGGTGAAGATCGCGATGCCGACGCCGAATGGATTGAGCGGACCGCGATAGAGCACGAGCGGGCTCGCGACACCGAAGAGCACGACGTAAGCGATCGGATTGCGCAGCCAGCCGCCGGCGACGAGCGGCTGCAGCGCCGCCGAGAATTGCGGCTCGCGCGTCGCGACCAGCAGCATGCCGATGCCCATGAAGAGCAGGACTGCCGCCGCAACATCTTCGACGCCCCGAATCCCCGCCGCGACAAGCCGCTGCACGGCCTCACTTGGGCGTGTCACCAAAACCCCGAAGACCGCCGCGACGAGAAAGGCCGGTGCCGCCTCCATTTTAAAGGCGTAGTAGAGCAGCAGTGGTAGGAGCGGCGTGAAAAACGCGACCGCCGGCACCCGCGCCCGCGCCTCCGGTTCTGCCCGAACCGCCCAAGTTGCGTAACCGCGGTCGCGGCGGAACGAGACTGCCGCGTAGATCAGGAGCGCCAGCGCGTCGAGCACCGCAAGCACGATGGCATACGTGAACAGCTGCTCGCGCGAAACGCCGAAATACGTTGTGTAAAACGTCCAGTTGGCGATATTGAAAATGTAGCCGAATGCAAAGCTCATCAGAAAGAGCGTCGCGGCGATGGTTCGCGGTACGCCGGCCGTCATCATGATCGGCAACACGATCGTCCCGACCATGATGATGCCGCCGAGCCCCGAGAGCGAGGTGAAGAGCAGCGCCACGATCGCGCAGAGGCCGAGCGAGAGCGCAAAGGGCTGTTCGCCACCGTATTCGGCGGCGAGGTTGACGATCGCCCGCGCGATTCCGGTTTCGATCGTGACACGCCCCAAAAGCGCGCCGAAGATCACGGCAACGTAAAACGGCGCGAGCTGCACCGCGCCCCCGCTCACGATCCCGCCGAGCCTCGAGATGGGAACGCCCGCGGCGAGCGACATCAGGATCGCCATCGCCGGAACGGCAACCAGCGCCGGCATCCAACGCCGATACATCAGCACCGCAAAGAACGCGAAGACCAGCAGGATCAGCGCAGCGGGCATGACGGCAATTAGGCTGAACCCGGTCGGTTTACCCTTCTGGGCACCGATTACCGGAAGAGCCCGACGCGCAGCGAACGTCCCGATTTCGGCAGCCGGAGGAGCAGGCTCGTGAAAGAAATTCCGTTGGCGCTTGGATTGCTCGTGCTCTCCATCGCCTGTTTAGGCGTAACCGCGGCGACGTCGGCTGCCGCGCGGCCGCCGCTGAACGCACCGCAGATCGCCTCGATCGATCGTTTTATGGAACGCGAGATGGCGGAAACGCACGTGCCGGGAGCAGCGGTGGGCATCTACAGCCGCGGGACGATCTTGCTCGCCAAAGGCTATGGGTTGGCCAACGTCGAGCTCAACGTGCCCGTGAAACCGCAAACGATCTTCCAGTCGGGCTCGGTCGGCAAGCAGTTCGTGTCGGCGGCCATTATGATGCTCGTGCAAGAAGGACGCATCTCACTCGACGACAGCATCGCGAAGTATTTTCCAAACGCGCCGGCGAGTTGGAAGCCGATCGAGATCAAGAATCTGCTCTCGCACACCTCCGGGCTCGCGGAATACGAGAGTTCCGAACGCACCGGCCCCAGCGGGCCATTCTATCTGCGACTAGATTTTACCGAGAACGAGTTGCTCGCAAAGATCGAGGCGCTGCCGATCGAGAGTCCGCCGGGCGTTAAGTGGGACTATCGTAATACCAACTACGTGCTGCTGGGGATGGTGATCCACCGCGTGACGGGCATGTTCTACGCCGACTATCTCGCAAAGCATATCTTCGAACCGCTCGGCATGACCACCACGCGGCTGATCAGCGACCAAGCTATCATCCCCAATCGTGCCGCCGGCTACCAATGGGGCGGCGGAAAGCTCGCAAATCAGGACTGGGTCTCCCCGACGTTCAACTCGACGGCCGACGGAACATTGTACTTCACCGTGCTCGATCTCGCGAAGTGGGATGCCGCGCTCTACGGTACGCAGCTGCTCAGCCGGACGAGCTTGGACCGCATATGGACCGTTTATCGACTGAATGACGGTAAGCCAAACCCAGCCGGCTACGGCTTTGGCTGGGGGATCGGCAAACAAAACGGGCACCGTCTCATCGAGCACGGCGGCGCCTGGCAAGGATTCACGTGTCAGATCTCACGTTATCCAGACGACTCGCTGACCGTTGTCGTTCTGACTAATCTCGATGCGGATCACGCGCGGCCGGATTACGCAGCGCACGTCATTGCCGGTCTTGTCGATCCGGCGTTACTGCCGGCGCGCCTCGTACCGATCGCCGATACGCAGCCGCGCATCGCGGCGTTGCTGCGATCCACATTCGACGCGGCCGTGGCAGGCAAATCGCTTGCAAGCTTCATCTCGCCGGATTTCGCGAAAGCCATTCCCAATGGCGACGCCGTGCTCCGCAAGCTTCTTGCCGGGCTGTGGCCGGATGGCAATCTTGTACTCGTTGACCGCCGTCCGGAGCCGGACGATCCGACCCTGACGTTTTCCGAGTTTCGGCTGACCCGCGGCTCGAAGTCCACGCTCGTGAATTTCGGCCTTAACGCGAAAGGGCAGATCGACGCGCTGTGGTTCGAGCCCAACCGGGAATACAACGCCGAGTAAGCGCGACCGTCAGCGTGGCGCCGAAGCGACCGGCGACAACACGTCGCTCAACGGCGGCAGCGCGTTCGAGGTAACGTAGCTGCGCGTGACGCGATAGAAAGCATCGGCGTAGTCGATGGCCTTCTGCGCGGCCAGATGGTAGCGCTCGAGGTTGCTGGCCAGATGCCCATCGCGGCTCTCGTACTGCCACGCGCGCGCATAGAGCGGCGCTAGATCTTCGTACGCATCGCGCAGCTCCCACATCCAGTAGCGGGACCAGAAAAGATCGCGCAGCGTTCGGTCGCGATCCGTCGCCGCATGCGCGAGCGCATCGGCATACATCGCCCGCACCTCGGAATCGATTTGAAACTTGCGGCCGAGCGCGTCGTAGCGGCGCGCCGCAAGCAACATCACGGAGGCCGCATTGGCGTGCAGCGGTGGACGCGACGAATACAGGTCTTCCTCAACGTGCTCGGCGGCCAGCCGCGCCGCGCGCAGGTCGACCTTCGCCGCCTGGGCCGCCGCCGGCTGATCGAAAGCGTCGGCCCAAAAAAGCGCATCGGTTTGGCCGTAGGTCGGATCGGCCGGCTCGAACGTTCGCAGTACGGTGCCGAGTGCTTGCGCATCGGCGCTATACCGCGGATCGTCGCTCCCAAAAAACGCGCTGGGAAAGTCGTCCGCAAACTGCGCCGGTTGCAGATCGCCGTGCTGCCACGCCGCGGCCGCCGCATAAATGACCGGATACCACGTCGCTTCGTACAGCGTCTCCCCGTCGTCGTGCCACACGGTTTGGAAGAGCCCCAGCACGCGCGCGGTCTTCCCTTCGTCGATGAAGCGCCGCTCGTTGACCAGCGCGGTATCGATATCGGGAAAGATTTCGTTCCAGTTGCTAGCGCCGGGGGCCACCATCTGCTCGAGGCCTCCGCGCGCAATCGTTTGGATATAACGCTCGAACGAAGCTTCGGCACCGTAGTGCCAGTTGACGATGACCGACGTGTTTGGAATGAGCTTCATGATGCCCGGGTCGTTTTCGATTCCGTCGTCCCAGAGCATGAGCCGCGCGCCCGACGGCGCGATCAATCGATTCATCGCGACGATATGCTGCGCGTAGACCTGCGAGCGCCCGTTCGCCGCGACGTCTGCCTGGGTTTGGCCCAGCCCGAGCGTGGCCGTCTCGTCGGAACCGATATGGAAAAAAGGCGGGCGCCCTACCGCGGCAAGCTCCTGCGCAACGATTCGCCCGAGATACTCTTGCGAGATCGCGACGTTCGGCGCGAGCAGAAAGCCGTGCGGGAGTTCGGCAGCGCCGGCATAGCGCTCGACCCGCAGCGTGTTGTGCATGTGCGCGAAGCTCTGCTGTTCCGGAATCAGCGCCACGTGGAAATGCGCAGCATATGCCGCGAGCGCGTGCAGCTGCGCCGGCGTAATTCCATCGAGCGGAGCCGGCAGCGGATCGGTCGGGCTGACGAAGACGTGCTCCATGTACGGCGAGTAGCCGTTCATCTTGAATGCCGCGATCGTGCGAATTCGCTCCTCAAAGTAGCGCATCGTCGGTAACGGACCGCGCGAGACGTCGTCGGAGAGAATTCGCCAGCGCAACGCGGGGCCGTCTTCGATGCGTACGCAGGGTATCGTCCAGCCTGCTGCCGACCGAGCCGGCAGCTGCGCGAGCGTCATCGCCCCGTAGAACGCACCGGCCGAATCGGCGCTTTCAATCGAGGCGTGTCCGCTCGCGACGGTCAAGCGATAGGCCTGCGGTGCGAGCGACGGATCGGTGCGCACCGAAATCGCCGCGACGCCCGCCGCCACCGTGCGAACCGAGCCGATTCCGAGCGCGTTCCAACGCTCGTCCAGTTCGGTGCGTGCCGCGGGATCGAAGTTCGCAGCCGCCGTCTTGGGCAAGGGTGAGATTGAGCCGCACGGCAATCGTTCGATCCGTGCGGGCTGCGGCAGGAGATGCAGCGCCGTCGCGGCGATGGCCAACAGCAGCGCCAACGGCGATTACGTCGTTTTCAGAGCTATCGCGCGCAGAGCGTCGTCGCGCCGGTCGAGTGCGACGGTGACGTCGTCGAGATACGCCGCGACCGATGCAAGTTCCATCGTTTCCGCGCGATCCGCGAGCTCGATGGTTGCGGCATCCGTGGCGGCAAGCGCACCGTCGTCGCCGACCGGGAGCCCATCCACGTCGTGCGCATTAAAATCCTTCGGATTCGCAAATGCAACGCGCAGCAAGAGCGCGTCCACGGGCGCTTGGAGGTCGGGCGGAAGCGTGCACCGCGCCGCCATTTCGCTCAGACGCTCCCCCAAATACGAGCGAACGTACTCGTCGGAGTGACGCCGTTCCAGCGCGGTGTCATACCCGGGAAATCCGTGTATTTTTGCGTGCAGTAGCTCGAGCGACTCCATGGCCGCAGAGCTACGACGCGCCTGCCCGGAGGGCCTCGAAGTCTGCCTGGGAAGATAGCCGGATGAAGCACGCGGCGGCTTGGCCCGCATATCTGGTCGCGGCGGCCTGCTTCGCGATCGTGCTGGCCTCGTCGATTGCTAACATCTCCCTGCTCGGTCAGCTCAAGCAAGAGCAACGCGAGCGCGCGATTCTCTCCGAGCGCTCGATGGCGCTCGCCCGCGCGCTCGCGAGCGTGCGAACCGCGCTCTTCGATATGCTCGATACGCACGCGAAGCACTACGCGATCGGCGACGGCGAAGTCATCACCCGGGGAAGCCGCATCTACCTTGCGCTGCGCGCGTTGCCCGAGCCGCCGCACGGTAAAGTCTACCAGGCCTGGATCGTGGTCAAGGGTACCGCCAAGCCTCTCGCCGCCCCAACGTTTCTGCCCGACGCTCGCGGGGTTGCGCTGATCGTCCTTCCCGCCGATGCTCGAGCGACGGTCGCGGTCTCGGTAACGCTCGAGCCCGATGGTGGAAGCAAAGAACCCTCGACGAAGCCGCTGATGAACGCCTCGCTCGATACCCAATGATCGAACCCGTCTCTCCCGCGACCGAAGGCCCGGCGCTCGCGTATCTCGCGCGCTCGCCGTATTTGAACGTCTTCCTCATGCACGTCTTGCAAAACGAACTGCCCGCATCCGCGCGCCAAAACGTCGCCGTTGCGGCCGCCGGAGAAAGCGTTCTCGGCGTAGCCTATTTCGGCCGCCAATTCACCATCGCAGCCGAACCGTCAACGCTTCCGGCCTTCGCCGAACACGCGAAGTATCATCGCGGCGAACGCATGATCGTGGGTTCGCGCGAGACGATTAGCAGTTTTTGGGAGGCGGTTCGATCGTGGCACGCGCCGCCGCGATTGGTGCGCGATCGTCAGCTCGTCATGGCGGTCGATCGCGCGCGACTTCAACGCTACGAGGCCCGCACGAGCGTGCGC
Organism: Candidatus Cybelea sp.; assembly: GCA_049800655.1. Lineage (GTDB taxonomy): Bacteria > Vulcanimicrobiota > Vulcanimicrobiia > Vulcanimicrobiales > Vulcanimicrobiaceae > Cybelea. The sequence goes on along the minus strand of JBARKF010000307.1, from coordinate 1,186 downwards.
CACGCGAGGACGGATGAGTGGAAAGAAGTGGCGGAGAGCTCGGCGGAGATGGTGCGCCACGAGCTCGGCTACGACCCGCGGCGGGGTTCAAACGATTTCTCGGTGGGAATCCGGCAAATGATCGAGCGGCGCCTCTGGTGGGTCGGCACGACCGACCAGCGTCTCTGCTTCTTCTGCAATATCGGTCCCTGGTCGGCGCAGACGACGCAGCTGCAAGGCATTTGGGCGCCGCCGCCGATGCGCGGCCGGGGCCTAGCGACGGCGTCGCTCGCGGCAATCTGCGATCGACTGCTCGAAACGACGCCGACGCTTTCGCTCTACGTCAACGACTTCAACGAAGCCGCCATCGCCCTCTATCGCCGCGTCGGCTTCGAGCACGTCGGCGATTTCCAAACGCTACTGTTTTAAGTCCTAGGCTGTCGTCCTGAGCGGAGCGAGCGCAGCGAGCGTAGTCGAAGGACACAATTTGAGGCAACCTCACGCTCCGCCCTTCGACTACGGCGCTGCGCGCCTCCGCTCAGGATGACAATGCTGGGCCGTGCTTCGCTCCGTTCAGGATGACAGCTTAAGTGCGGCTGCTTCAGGGGTTCCTTAGCGTTCGTAGATGGAGCTCGAGCCGATCGACTGCCGCATCATGAAGCGGATCGTCCGCGGCTGCAGCGCGTTCGCGTTCGTCGCTCCGATGAGACCGTTGGCGAGCGGTACGCCGATGCCTTGGAACGCTAGCGGCAGACGGTTGTCGAGCGCATTGAAAAGATTCTCGACGGAAAGTTGCAGCTTCGCCTTGGGAACAAGCGATAACTCGAGGTTCGAGTTGAACGTCGTGAAGGCCGGTTGCGCATAGGGATTGTTCGCACGACGTAGAGCATGCCGAGCGAAAGTCGCGAACCGCGCGGCCACTTATAACTGATCTCGGCGTAACCTTGCGCGTATGGGATGCGAAACGGCGGGCGTCGCGATCCAGGTCTCGGCCGACAACCTGTTCGCCGCAAACGCGCGGCCCTACGTGCGCTACGCCGCCGGTATCGGCGCACCGCTCGCCAACGGTGAGTTCGGATTGCGTCCGATCATTCCGTACGGTCCGACCGCGGTGCGATTTATGCTTATCCAGGGCTTCGGCCGTTAGCCCGGAGCGCGGGATCGTTGGTGACGGCTTCGACGGTCAGGCCAATGTTCACCGTGTAGC
>JBARKF010000306.1:0-18769 GCA_049800655.1 Candidatus Cybelea sp. | reverse complement strand
AGGCCGCAAAGTGCATGCGTGACGACGTCGAGCGGCTGTTTGCGTACTACCAGTTCCCTGCTTCGACGTGGTATCACTTGCGCACGACCAACGCCATCGAATCGATTTTCGCTCCTATCAGGCATCGTACGGATGCGATGAAACGCCTGCGGACCGGGCGATTTGCCACCGCCGTCGTACTAGCTCTGATCGGGAAACTCTCGCGAAAGTGGCGGCGTCTGCAAGGCTACCGCGACATCTACGAAATCGTTCCCACAAAGACGACTTCGACGCGTGTTGCATTGAAGCGCGCAGCATGAGATACTTCGCTCACGCGATTACGCCGCCGTGATATTTCCCCGCAGATTGAAACGGCCTCTGGCGATCGACCCTACGGACAAGTTCGTGTATGTAACCAACGATGGCACCAGCTCCAACAATGTTTCCGCCTACACCGTCGACGCGACTAGCGGCGCGTTGACGCCGGTCGTGGGGTCGCCGTTTGGAGCGGGCACCGGGCCCGTAGGCGTAGCAGTCGATCCTAAGGGCAAGTTCGTTTATGAGGCCAACGCTCAGTCCAACAATATTTACGGCTATAGCATCGACGCCAGGAGCGGTGCGCTAACGCCGGTAGCCGGATCTCCGTTTGCGGCGGGCGACAATCCCGAAATCATCGTCACGTGCCGGCTCGTCGGTAGCACGTGCAAACCACCGCCGATGTAGCTCACGAGGCCTCACGGTTTTGACAAACCGGCTCATGCGTCCGTTAGTCTAACGAAGTAGGAGTCCCCCGTATCGCCTCCCGACGTGCCGATCGCGAACATCGAGGACGTGATCAAGGTATTTGAGGACGAAGGGACGATTGCCGCAATCCTTTGGCGCGACTTCTAGGGTCGCAGGGCTTGCGCCGGGCTAGCGCCTGTGCTATATATGGTCACAATATGTTCTCAGCTATTGGCTACGCGTATTATTATTACGGCCGCTCCGATGGGTTTCGGCTAGGTACGCCATTGCTGTAACGAACGAGTTTCGTCGAAAAGCAAAGCCGCCTCGCCGATGCGAGGCGGTTCTTTTTTATGCAAGGAGAGCAAGCCATGAGCGCAGTGATACCTTCGGCAACGGAGTTCGAAGAGTTCGAACGAGCGGTCGCGACCAGCATCGACCAGCATTCGATCGTCCGCGACAACGGTTATACGCGTTGGTTCTCTCGTGGGGAGACGACGTCCGAGCAGCTGCGCGACTTCACCGTCCAATTTTCGGTCTTCAGCCATCTCTTCATTGAGGCCCAGCTGCGCAAGTGCATTAACGCGCCCGACTTGCAGAGCTACCGCGCCGGAAAAGAGATCTTGATGAACGAGCTCGGCGTGACGTTTGCGCCGTCGGGCAGCGTCGAGGGCGGAACGTTTCGCTTCTCGGCGGGGCACTTTGAATGGCTCGCCCATTTTGCGGAGGCGCTGGGCTTGCAGTGGAGCGAGATCGGCAAGCGGCGTCACGGCCGGCCTTCGACACTCGATTTTTGCGATGCGCTGATGTCGTGGTACAGTGCCGAAGATGAGTCGACGGCAGCGGGTGCCTCGTATGCGATCGAACACTGGGCGGCCGCCGGTTTCTGGAAGGAGCTCATCGCCGGACTCCGAGCGATCAAGATGAGCCGGCTTCCCGATCTGCCGCTCGGATTCTGGACCTGGCACGATGCGCTTGAAGAGAATCACGCCGCGCACACCAGTGACGAGATGCGCGAGGCGTTTGCCAAGCCGGGCTTCTCCCCCGAGCGGTTTCTCACCGCGGGTGAGGCGATGCTCGACGCTGTCGCCGGATTCTGGAACGGACTCGACGCAGCGCGGCAGCAGATCGCCGCCGAGTGCGACGGCGCCGCTTGATCTACCTCGACGAAGAAGCCGTTCGAGCGCTGTTGCGATGGGACGATCTCATCGCCGCGATGGAGCACGCCCTTGTCGTGTACTCGCGCGGAGCCACGTTGCACCCGATGCGAATGGGGCTAACGATCGAAGAGCGGCGCCGGTATCTCGGCGTAATGCCCGCGGTCGTCGGCGACGTGATGGGGCTGAAGTTTGTCACCTTCTACCCCGTCAACGCGGGCACCGCGTTCCCGACGCATAACGCAACCATCGTACTCTATCGTACGGAGACGGGCCAGCCGCTGGCGGCGATGGACGGCCGGCTGATTACCGAGATGCGCACCGCCGCCGTCTCCGCAGCCATCACTAAATATCTTGCGCCGGAAGGCAGTCAAGTGCTCGCGATTCTTGGCAGCGGCGTACAAGCCCACGCCCATCTGCAAGCGCTGTCGCGCGTTTGCGAGTTCTCAGAAGTCCGCGTTTGGAGTCGGACCGCGGCGCACGCAGAATGCTTCGCAGCCGACCACGGCGTTACGCGAGTCGAATCAGCAGAAGCTACGGTGCGTGGCGCGGACGTGATCGTCGCCGCGACCGCGGCCCGTGATCCGATATTGAAAGGCGTTTGGCTGAAGCCTGGCGCGCATGTGAACGCGGTCGGATCCTCCCGTCCGGATTGGCGCGAGCTGGATGACGACGCGATGCGTAACGTCGTCGTCGTGGACTCGCGCGAGGCGGCCGTGCTTGAGGCCGGTGACGTCATTCTAGCGGAGGCGCAGATCTACGCCGAAGCCGGTGAGATTTTCGACGGCGCTCGCGCGGCGGTGCGATCGTCGACGACGATCTTCAAATCGGTCGGTCTCGCCTGCGAAGACATCGCCGCGGCGCGGCTCGTTGTCGAAGGCGCCGGCCTGCTATGAGCCGGACGCGAGCGAGTCGGCAAGCATCGCCGCCGCGCGCGCGATGCTCTCGTCGCTGCCCGCGCTAAAACCGACGAGGAAACCTTTGCAGTCCTTTCGCTGCACGCACAAGAGCGAGAGCGGCAACACGCGATTTCCTTCAGGGAGATTGTTGTCAGCGCGAACGTCGTCGAAATCGGCCGGCCCGATGATCGCAACGTGTAAGCCGGTTTGCGCCGGACCGATCGTGAAGCCGGGCGGCAGTTTCTTTGCAAGCGTCTCGACCAAAATGCGCCGGCGACGTTCGTAGATCCCCGTCATGCGGCGGACGTGCCGGCTGAAATAACCTTGTGAGAGGAAGTCGGCGACGGTCTTTTGCAGGTGAGCGGACGCGCCAAGACTCGTCACGGTGCGCGCGAAGCGAAACGCGGGCGCGATGTGTCGTGGCGCAACGACGTAGCCCAAACGCAAGCCCGGCGCGAGCGTCTTGCTGAGCGTTCCCACGTAGATCACCCGTTCGTCGCGGTCCAGGCTCTGGAGCGCGGGCAGCGGATGGGCATCGAATTCGCTGTCGTAGTCATCCTCGACCACGTAGGCATTGCACGCTTGCGCCCACTCCAATATCCCCGTGCGGCGGGCGAGCGGCATGGCGCCGCCGAGGGGGAATTGGTGCGACGGCGTCACGTAGGCGAGCGATGCTTCGCGCGGCAGCTCGCCGGTGCGGATGCCGTCACGATCGACGGTAACGCCGTGAAGCAGGAGACCGTTGGCGGCAAAGATCGCGCGCGCGAACTGATAACAGGGATCCTCGATCGCTACGCGCTCGCCGGAACGCGTCAGCACGATAGCGACGAGATGGAGTGCCGCTTGCGCGCCCTCGACGACGATGATTTGGTCGGGGTCGGCGACGACTCCGCGAAACTGTGCAATGTGGCGCGAGATGGCTTCGCGTAGGGCCGGCAAGCCAGCGCCGTCGCCGTAATCCAGGTGGGAGTCGGCGAAAGCGATGTTTCTGCGCTCGATACGATGCCACGCCCGCAGCGGAAACGCCGCAAGATCCGGCGCGCCCACGCGCAGCGGCCCAAGAGACGATCCCACCTCATCCAGCTGCCGGCTAATTGCCGCGAGGTCGCGTGCCCCGGCGGGTAGACTTCGCGAAGTTGCTGCGGGCCGGCTGCGCGCGGCGTGAAGCGTTGAGGTGACGAACGTGCCGGCGCCGACGCGGGTATCGAGATACCCCTCCGCGATGAGCTGATCGAGTGCCGCCGTCACGGTGTTGCGTGAGACGCCGAGCCGGCGCGCGAGCTCGCGGCTTGGGAGCAGCCGCGAGGCGGCCGGAAAGAAGCCGCTCTCAACGGCAGCACGAAGCCGCCGGACGAGCTGCGCTCCCAGCGGTTCGTCCGAAGCGCGATTGGGGAAGAGCGGCTCGAGGTCAATTGGATCCTTCATTTTGGTTTCCATTGGCACAATACGAAGGTCCAATCCTTTCGTAGAATAGGGCGTATGAAACGCATCACTCGAGCCCCACTGACAATCGCCGTCCTTTTTACCGGGGTCGCCGCATCCGCGCCCGCGCCCTCCCCGGTTCCCGCGCCGATCACTGCGCCCAACTATCCCGCCGGTGCCACCGCACGCAATGGGCGCGACGATTTCAGCTTTGAGTTCGGGATGTGGCGAACGCACTACCGGCTGCTCAAGGCACGTCTCGCCGGCAGTCACGATTGGTACGACTGTTATGGCACATCGGTGATTCGTCCATTCTGGGGTGGCGCCGGCAATCTCGAAGACGGCGATCTGAAGTGCCCCAACCGCTACATCGGCGGCCTGACGCTACGCCTCTACGATGCGCGAACGCATCAATGGACGCTCTGGTGGGGAACGCGCAAGCTCGGCGTCGCGCCGCCGCCGCAGATCGGCCATTTCGATGCCGGCGGCGTGGGGCGATTCTACGCGTACGATAGTTGGCACGGCACGCCCGTCATCTGCCGTTTCCAGTGGACGAGGGTGAACGGCAATCCCCGCTTCGAACAAGCCTACTCTACCGACCACGGTAGAACGTGGGAGACGAATTGGACGACCGATTACCAGCGCGTAGCCGCGTCGACGAAAGGCGTGTGGAATGCGACCGATCCTTCGAGTGACGGCCGCGACGCCTTCAGCTTTCTCATCGGCAGCTGGAAGACGCATTACCGGCGTTTGCGCCATCCGCTTGCGAACGACGGCGAGTGGTATGGCTGCGACGGCACCGCGATCGTCCGGGCATTTTGGGGCGGAAGCGGAAATCTCGAAGACGGCGACGTACGCTGCCCCAGTCAGTATATTCGCGGCGTCACGCTGCGCGTTTTCGATGCGGGGAAACATCAATGGATGCTCTACTGGGGAACGCAAAAGAACGGTTTAGCTCAGGGCCTTCCACAGGTAGGGCGGTTCGATGAGCATGGCGTCGGAGATTTTTTCGCCCCGGATACCTACGACGGCACGCCGGTCATCGTGCGATACCGGTGGGAAGTGCGCGGAGGCAATCCGCATTTCGAGCAAGCCTTCTCGGTTGACCACGGCAAGACGTGGAAGACGAACTGGGTTACCGACTACACTCGCCTTACTGCTCTGCGTGGCCCCGATTCCGGCGGCGGCGGCCTGTGAGCCCGGCGCGATGCCGTCGTACCAAGACATCCGCTACGCGAAAATCGTGCAGTACTCACTCACCGGTACCGGCTGGCCTCGGTACGCCTATGAAGCGGTAACGTATCCTCAGATCGGCGCGGTCGCAGGGCGGACCGTCGTGACGCTATCCGCGAAGCGAGCCGTGAAGCTTCACGGAGGCTTTGTCGCCGCCGATCCGCAGCGTTCTTTCTCCGACGTGCTAGCGGTGCTCGAGCGCGACCGTTTTTTCGAGATGCGGCTGAGTCCGACGAAGGTACGTTATATTGACGCTCCGGAGGACGTCGTGACGGTCGTTCGATGCGGCGTGACGACCTCGCTTGGTACCATCGCCCAGGGCGGCGCAGAGGTCGGTCTCGACGACGCTCAGGGAAAGGCATTCTTCAGCCTGGAAAACGATTTGCGGAACGCCATCTTCTCCGAGAACTGGATGCGTCCAAGCCCCTCGCCAATACCCTGACCGCTGAAGTTTAATGCAGGCTGGTGCTGGTGCTCGTGCTCGTGCTGATGCTCCGGCTTTTGCTATGGGGATGGAGTACCGTTGGCGGCGCGCTACGTTGCTGCGATAATTGAGGCCGCGATGCTTGAGGCTGCGATACTTGAGGGTGCGATACTCGAGGCTGCGATACTCGAGCACAGGCGGCGACCCTTTGAACTTTTGGGGGCTCTGTCATGACGAGCTGTCGTGTAGCGTGCGTTACCCGGTCAACGGACCAGACTCCGTCGGCGTTTGCAACGAACTGATACCGATAGAAGAGTTGGAAGATCACGGCAAAAGCGATCACGACGAAAGCGACCGCCAGCACCGAAACGTAAAGCATCGGTCTCATGCTTGGGGCCGTATGCGTTAGACCGGCGGCTTACCTGCCGATTTGCAGGAGGGCGGTTACTTGCTCGAAGCGTTTATCTTAAGAACGCGACGCCGCGACTTAACGTGAGCGCGTGCAGCAACCCAAGCGGAGGGTCGAATGCCGGCGCACGCGAAGCACTGCGGCAGCACAACGCTTGAGTTTTTTGCGACGGGGGATTGTCGTTGCCATGAACTCCAAACTGCTCTTCGCTTTCATCGCGATCGGAATCACGGCGGGCTGCTCTATGAGCGGACCGTCCCCCTCTATGGCTCCTGGACTGCCCGCGCCGGCAACGGCGCCGAGCTTACCGCGTACGCCGAGGGGCAGCGGTTACATTAAGCACGTCGTTGTCATCATTCAGGAGAATCGCAGCTTCGAAAACTTCTTTGCCGGATGGCCCGGCGCGAACGCGCCGATGTATGGGTACGCGTTCCACGCAGGGAAACGGGTGAGGGTCCGGCTTCACCAAACGACGTTCGAAACGAATCCTAACTTGCCGCACATCTGGCAGTCGGGCATCACCGGATGGGACAAAGGCAAGATGGACGGCTTTCACACCGGTCCCCATGACAACTATGCCGCCTACGCTTACATGGACCACCCGCAAATCGCTCCCTATCGGGCGATGGCCCGACAGTACGTGCTCGCCGACGCCATGTTTCCCAGCGAGTTCGGCGGCAGCTTCGCCTCCCACATCATGACGGTCGCAGGGAACGACGATATCAGCAGCACCGAAGCGGTGGCCAACACTCCGACGCTGTCCCCGAACGATTGCGATGCGCCGTCGCGAACGAGGACCTCGCTGGTCAATAGCGATCGCCAGATCGGCCGCGGCAACGGCCCGTTTCCGTGCTTCACGGAGTTCAATTCGATGGTCAATCTCCTCGACCCCGCGGGATTGTCGTGGAGATATTACATCAAGCGCCAGTTCAACGGCGGCCTCTACTCACCGTTCGAGGCGATGGCCTACGTTCGCTACGGCCCGGACTACGACAGCGATGTCGTTGCACCCCAAACCCGGGTGCTCACCGATATCGCGAACGGCCAGCTCGCCGCGGTCACCTGGGTGACCCCGAGCCGCGACGATTCCGACCTTCCCGGCCTGCATAGCGACAAGGGACCTTCGTGGGTTACAGCCATCGTCAACGAAGTCGGGGAGAGCCAGTTTTGGAGCTCCAGCGCTATCGTTGTCGTTTGGGATGAATGGGGCGGCTGGTTCGACAATGCGCCACCGCCGCAGCTCGACTTTCGCGGACTAGGAATTCGCGTTCCCTGCCTCATCATCTCGCCGTACGCCAAAGAGGGCCCATCCGGACCTGGATACGTCTCGCACACACAATACGAGTGGGCCAGCATTTTGAAGTTCATCGAAGGGGTCTACAATCTCGGTCCGATCGGTCCGACCTCTCGCGGCTACACCGACACCCGTGCCAAAAGCCTTGCCGACAGCTTCGACTTCACGCAGCCACCGCGCCCGTTCACGCCGTTCGGCTCGAAGTATCCGACGTCGTACTTCCTCCACGAGCCACCGTCGGACGCGCCGGTCGACGACCAGTAGACGTTACGCTTTCCCGTTAAAATCATCGAGCCGCAAGTAAGGCCGTGTGCAAGGAGCAGTTTGACAATGAACGATTTTCGCGTTCCGGCGTTGGCATTTTCCCTCGTCCTGATCCTGGCACTGACCGACTGCGGTGGAAACGCAGCGGTGAGCCCCAGCATCTCAGCGCCGGCCGCAGTGGGTACCGCAACCGGTGCACGGCCTGCTTCTCGAAGGCATAAGACAACGTCGACGTTGACCGACTGGGATTCATTCGGCTTCGACTTGCAGCGCTCGGGCTACAATCCGTCCGAGTCAACGGTCGGCGTGAACAACGTCAGCAGCCTTCAAAAACTTTGGACCGTCAACGTGGGCTACGCGATGGTTCACGAACCGGTCTTGGCCTCCGGCGTTTACGTGAATGGACAGGCTACGAACGTCTTGTACGCGGGCTCCGGGAATGGGTCGGCCATGTACGCGATCAATGCGAGTACCGGCGTTGCGCTCTGGAAGGACCCCGTTCCGCGTACGAACTACCGTTGTTTCCATCAGAGACTGCTCTTCTCGATCGGCGAGACTCCGGCGATCGACCGCGGAAAAAACCTGCTCTACTTCGCCGACGGGCACAATCGGGTACATGCCGTGGACCTAGGCACGGGAAAGGAGGCCTACGGCTGGCCGGTGACGATTGCGGATTACACGCCCGACCATAATTTTATGCACGGTGGACTCACGTACAATCCGTCGAACGGCCTGCTCTACGCCGTGACCGGATCCGTCTGCGACATCTCACCATGGTACGGCCGCATCGTCGCCATCGCGACGACCGGTCCGAGCGTAGCAGGCAGCTTTTTCACGATGAGCGGCAGGTCGGTTGAGGGTGCGAGCGGCGGAGGCATTTGGGGACCAGGCGGCGCGTCGATCGATCCCAGCACGAACGACGTCTTCGTAGCGACCGGTAACGCGGATACGAGTAAGGGCACAGCGCAGAACGCCGGATATGCGGAGCAGGTGATCGAGCTGTCGCCGATGCTCGACTCAGTCATTGCCAGCAACTATCCGCCGAACATTCCAGACGTTTACGGTCTTAAAGATTTCGATTTCGGTGCGACGCCGATACTCTTCACACCGTACGGTTGTCCGCCGCTGGTCGCAGCGGAGAACAAATCCGGAATGTTTGAGCTTTACGATAAAGGATCGATCAGCTCCGGCCCGATTCAATATATTGCGATGTCCATCCCGTCGGACAAGGCAGATTTCGTCGGCGTACCGGCCTTCGATCCGGATACCGGCTACCTTTACGTTGGGATGCCGGCGACGGAAGGCATCTATAAGCCGGGGCTGGCGGCCTTCAGCGTCCAGTCGAACTGCACGTTGAATCCCACGCCCGTTTGGAGTGCAAACTTTGGACCCGATGGCGAACGTTTGCCGGGAGGGCAGACGCAGCGGTCGCCCCTTTCGATCGCCAACGGCGTGGTGTACGTTGCCAACTATTCGCTTAAAACCGAGTTTGCATTCGATGCGGCAACCGGCGCCAAGCTGTGGAGCGTCACGCTCTCGGACCGTGGCGAGGTCGGAACGGTGATCGCTAACGGGATCGTCTACGTGAGCTCCAGAGATGGCAACATCACGGCATGGGCACCGCCCGGGAGCCGAGCCAAAAAGAAGAAGTAAGGCGTGCAAGACATATCGTCGTTGTTGCGAATTACACGACGATGAAGCTTCTCATTTTCTCGATCGTAACGTTCTGCTTACTCGCTGCCTGCACAAGCGTGTCTGGAACCCAGCAGGCTGTGCCCTCGCTCGTACCAAGCGCTACGACGGACGGCCGCACGGCGAGCATGCAAACGCAGGGACCCGCGGAGCTCGTGAATCTGAGCTACTCCGATGGATCGATTACCGTGTTTGCGGTCCAAAACGGGCGAGCCAAAGTAACGAAGCGATTCACGCCGGGTCATGGACGTGCGCAAGGACTGGCGGTTGATAAGTCGGGACTCATCTACACGACGATCAGCTCGTCGAATTCGAAGCCGTGCCTTGCATGCATCGAGGTTTTCACGCCGGCTGGGAAGATGGTCCGGAGCGTGGCTGCACCGATCTTGCCGAGCGCTCCGGGGCCGCCCTCGCTGACCGACATTTCCGTCGACGCGCACGAGAACGTGTATGTGAGCGATTACGGTCAACAGGCGGTGTATTTTTTCCATCACGGTGGTAAATCGGGATCGCCGGTTATCATCGTGCAGAACTCAAATAACGCGGCCTCAGTGCTCTCAACCCCCAACGGCACGAACGTTTTAGTCTCCGGCGGATGCGGTTTCGCAAGCGTGCGACCGTATACGCGTGTCGGCCCGGGTCAGTACCAGGCGGGATCGTGCTTCGGGATCGGCACGATCGCGCTGATCGGCGGATCGGCGGATAACCAGACCGAAGTGCTCACGCCGGTCGACGGCGTGCCCGCCCTCGTGTCGGTCAGCTCGCCGAACGGCGGAAACTCCTTCACGACGCCCGATCATCTCGCGTCAATCAGCGGAGTGGCGCTGAGCGACGACGCTTCAATCGCCTACGTGGCGAATGCCCATAAGCAGTGCGTGTATGCTTTTGCACGCCCGTCGAAGGGTTGGGTCGCCGGCGGGCAACCGAAGCTGTTGGCTACCGATAAGGGCTTCAAGAACCTCGACATCATTGCAGTGCGCCCGTAGGCTATCGAGCTACCAGTGAAACGGGCCCGCGGCATGCGGCACGACCCAGACGATCAAGTCCCATTGCGTCGGAAACTCGAAGATCGTCTTGACGTACTCGGGGCTAGGCACTTTGCCGGCGTTTGCCACGGTCGCGGCCGAGGGTGATTGGAGATTGCCGCCGGCCTTGACGAAATCCGCATCCCAGATCCACTGGTCGTAGACCATCTTGCCGTCGGGTTCTTTGACCACGTAGTGCACGTGTCCGTTGAACTCGTACCAGCGGCCGGGGTTGACTCCCCATAGCTGCGGCCGCGACTCGCCGTTTGGGCGAGGTACGGAAAAATCGGCGCCCATGAGATTGCCGCTCTTGTCGTACCAGAGTTGGCTCGGATGCGTGGGATCCGAATTCCATTTTTTATCGGCATAGCTGATCGCGCCCGTGTCGTCGGGGCTGGTGTACCGGACGTAGCCGGCCTTCTCGGCGTCGCTCACGTGCGGGAAGCGCGCGAGGAGATCGGCTTTTACCGTCGTTACGAATTGCGCTTCGCTGGGTGAGACCGGCCCCGTGTACGTCGGCTGTTCGTCGGCCAGCGTCGGAGCGAACGCGGACGCGCAGAAAAGCGCCAGCAGGGCTGCCGTGAGGAATGCTTTCATACGGTAGGAGCGTTACCGCCGCCGGGCCTGTGACACGCGGTCGCCGCCGGTGGGTATAATCGGCATGTTGAGACTCGAGAACCTCGGCACGTTCGGTATACCTCTAACGATCTTGGCGCTCTACCTTATCATCATCATGATAAGTAGGCCTCGGGGGATCGTCCTGGCCCTGTGGCTTGCTGGGCTGGCCTGTCTTGTGGCGTCAATCGCCGTTGGCATCGTGACGCTATCGCGGACCCATCCTTAGCCACTTAACCCTGGGGTCGCGGCCTGCGCATCATCAGTACCAGCGGTGTGCAGAAAAGCGCGACCAGTGCCATTACGAACGTCGCGTCGGCAAAGGCGAGCACGGCCGATTGAGAGCGCACGATATTGGACAGCTGGGTGAGCGTTCCGCCGTGTTGGAGGAATTGCTCGATCGGCTGCCTGCCGATGTTCTGGTATGCGGCGAGTATTTGCGAGTGCATCGTCTCGCGACGATCCACAACCACGTCGAGCAGCGCGACCGCGATCGACCCGCCGAGCTGGACGCCAAGGTTGACCATCGCCGCGGCCTTGGGGCCCTCGCTCGGCGTGGTGTTTCCGAGAACGGCGATGGAAAGCGGAACGAAGAGCAGCGCGGACGCGGCACCAACCGTAGCCAGGGGTACGGCAAACGACCAGAAGCCGGCGGTGCTCGTCGTTACGCCCACCTGGAGCCATAAGCCCCACGCCATCAGCAAGAATCCAGCACTCAGCAACCAGCGCGCGTCGATGCGTCCCGCTATTCGAGCTGCGACGGGAGTAAGCACCGCAATCGGAATCGCGCGCAGGATAAATAGCTCGCCGCTGAGTGTCGGCGTGAAGCCTAGCGGTCCCTGTGTGAGCTGCGGAACGACGTACGTCGAGCCGAACACGACCGCCCCAAGCGCAAGTGCAAGCACGAAACCCGATGCGACGCTGCGATTCTTGAAGATCCTCAAGTCGACGATCGGGACATCGGTCATGTGCAGCTCCCAATAGATGAAACTCGCGAGACCGGTCACGCAAAGAACCGACGCCAGCGTGATGCCGGCACTCGCGAACCAGTAGTTTCGCTCGCCTTCGGTGAGAACGTACTGCATCGTCGAGAGCGCGACGGTGAGCAGGGCGAGCCCGACGAGGTCGACTCGCGTCTTGCGCGGCTCCGTCGGATCCCGGAGGATCATTAGTAGCAGGATGGTCGCGATCGTTCCCGGGGCGATGTTGATGAAGAAGACCCAATTCCAACTGAAGTTGTCAACGAGCCAGCCGCCGATCGGAGGGCCAAGTGCCGGTCCCAATATCGCCCCAAGCGCAAAGATCGCTTGACTCATGCCGAGTTGCCGAGGCGGGAAGGTGTCGCGCAATATCGCTTGCGACGTTGCCAGAATGCCGCCGCCAAAGAGGCCCTGGACGACGCGCATAAAAATAAGCGCTTGCAGCGTGTCGGAAATGCCGCAACCGATCGACGCCAGCGTGAACCCGATAATTGATACCGCAAAGTAGTTCTTACGGCCGAACCGGTCTTGCAGCCACGGTGTGATCGGAATAACGATGATTGCGGCGATTGTGTAAGCGGTGACGACCCAAGTACCTTCATCCGCGCTGGCGCCGAGATTTCCCTGAATGGTCGGCAGGGCGACGTTGGTAATCGTGATATCCAACGTTTGCATGAGCGCCGCGGCCATGACGCCAGCGACGACGAGCGTACGGCGTAGCCCGTGCTCGGTGACGTCTCGACGCATCATTGCCATGGCTGGCGAGTTCTAAGCCTAGAGCGTGGTCGGGGCGACCGGCCGGATTTCGTCGTTGCGTCCGCCGATCTGATCCGCGAACAGCACCCACGCCGATGATTGGTGGCGGAGGAAAGAGCCCACGATGGTGTCAGAGGCAAGCCGCGGCAGGATCACGCGCCAACTCCGCAAGGCGCTCCGTATCAACCCAATCGGATCGTCTTCCATGGTCGTTACGAAGTTGAACTCGTTGTCGCTCCAGTCGCGTTGCGATGACGCAAGGGGCCGAAGCTTGCCGCGAAGATCGGCGGTCAACCGGACGAGCGACTCGTAGCGACGTCGTTCTTCGGGATGCGCAGCGGCCCACGTACCGAACGCGGGGTTCGACGTAACGAACTCCTGGACCGCGCGCAACGTTGCCAGCAGCGCCCGGTTTGAGTCCAGCGCACAGTTGTTGGCGAGCCCGACGTACACGCCGCCCGACCCGTCTCCGATGCGATAGCGTGCCGTCATCGCGTCGAGTTGCAGGCGGAGCGCGGAGAACACCGCCTTCGGGAGGCGCTCATCCAGCGAGTAATCCGCAGTGAAGGCCGAGGTGCTGATGAGCGTGTCGCAGACTGGACGCAGACCGGCCCAACCGAATTGCCGATCGCCCATGTAGCGGGACCAGTGCATCGCACCCGCGATTAGTCCGTCGGTGTTGTGGGTGTAGACCTGGTGGTATACGACGTCGAAACTTCGCTCGTGAGCGAGCGGCTCGTGCACGATCTCGGCGATTCCGTACGAAAAGTGCCCAAAGTAGATTGGCGTTCGCGTGGTCGCCTCACGTTTGCGCCCGCCGATACCGCCAAAGACGTGAACGAGCAATGCGGCATCGCCTTCTTTCCAGTCGCGGAGCGCGTTTTCGCTCAGCCCAGCATCGTTGCCGAGAAGAGTCGAAGTGGTCGTTCCCTTGCGCGCCTGGACGTTGGCCCATGCCCCGCGCCGCGCGTAACGGCGCGCGCCGCGCTTGCCGTCGATCGTGCGGTCGGGACAGGCCCGCAACAGCGCTCGCGGCGCAAGCGCTTGAACGACGAACGCACCCGCCGCATCCGGCGCGCCGTAGACATACCAGCCATCAGCGTTGAGGGGTGAATGCTCGATGGCATGAGAGCTCGATGGCACGCGGCCATCTCCATCGACGACGAGACGCGGCAGCCGGACTACTTCGCTTGGCCCGTCAAAGTCGCGTGTCGCCCGGTTGAAGTGCGTAACGTGAAAGCGATCGTCGCCGTCCTTCCGGGCGTCGAAACGGACGAGGCCATAATACCGGCCGGTGATCTGAACGGGCTCGATCGAGATACGCAGCACGATGTCGTTGGCGCCGGCCTCGACCACGACCGGAGGCACTAATTTTACAATCACGTCGTCCACCGGATGAGCACCGGCGAGCGATTCGAGCGGATCGACCAGTTGCCAGTGGTTCACTCGCACCGGATGAACGAGGCCGCCAAATCGGCTCGTATACTCAGCTTTCGCACTGAAGTGAACGTCGCGCGTGATCCCACGGACCATCCGTTGTGTTTCGGGATCGTCGCTCCAACGCAGCTTGACCGTGCGTCCGACGAGTTCTTCATGTTGGGCGCCGGCATGGTGCACCTCGAGCCAGGCACCGCGCACCGCCGCGCGCTTATCGGGCTGCGGCAGGATCAAACGCCCCATCCATTCGCCGATCGGAAGGTAACGGTCTGGATCGACGCTCGCCGAGAGCGGATAATAACCCGGTTGGTTCCATGGCGCCTGCACGTAGCGCTCGTAGTTACTCGTTTTCGCGGTCGTTTCGATCCTCTCGCGTAGGATGTTGCCGCTCAAGATGTTCGTAACGACGTCGAGAGTCTGACGCAGGAATGTGCGGCCGTCCGGCAGCTGTGCGTTGGGATCGAACATTCCGCCGGGCACTTGATGTCCGACCGGCCCAAGTGGAACAAAACTGATCCGTCCCAGCCGAAGCGCCTGGTTCCAGTTCGATAATACCGCGATCTTCCAGCGCGTCGGAAACATGATGGATCCGATTCGCTGAACTCCATCCTTTTCACCGGCAACGTGGTAGAGCTGCTCGAGCTCGACGACCTTGCACGCACCGCTTATGACGCCGCCGAGCGAGATCACGTCAAGCGGCGAGTCCGTTGCGCGCTTCAAAAGCGCGGACGAGGCCGCCGACATCTGACCGCCGCCACTGTACCCTATCAGCGTAACCGGAACGCCGCGGCCGGGACGGTAGCCGTTGGCGACCAGCGAGTTGTACACGACCTGCGCGATTCCAAGGTTGTACATCGGGCCGTAACGCTGGTCCGCCGACACCGCTACGATCAGGCAGTTGCGCAGGTTGATGACCATTCCAAGGATGCTGTTGATATTGCGCAGGCGCGCCTTTTCGACGATCCTCCAAAGCGCTGAGAAGAAGGGATCGTTCTCGAGCGGCCGGTTGATGACCGAGTAGGCCATGAGGCCGCGGATCAAGCGGACGTGTTTTGGCAACTCGAGCGCGAGCGCGTCGAGGAAGGTCTCGATATCGGGGGTGTAGCGCGAGCTCGATTGCGCGACGCCATCGAGGTAGACGACGTAGCGCGAGATCTCAGCGCCGGCATCGCCGCTATCCGGTGGCGCCTCCACAACCCCGGTGTTGACCGCGCCGCCGTACCATCCGGCCCACCAACCCAGCGTTTCGAGAGGGGCGAGAAGCCCGGCGACGACAACTGCGATGACGCCAATCCAAAGCAGGCTTAGCGGTATCTGCGCGAGGCCCGGGAGATGCTGCTGCCAGCCGAAAGCCGATTGGCGTAGCGGCCTGAGCGCGAAAGCAACGACGATTCCGAGCGCGACCGCAATGATGACCCCCAGAATCGCTTTCCACCAGCCGCTTCGCACTGGGGGGGCTGCGAGCGTGACGGCAGCGGCTCCATCGGTGCGCAACGGCTCTTTCACCGGCGAGCCGATCGCCGTTCCGAAGCTCGCCGTGTCGACTGGGATATCGTACTTGCCTAACTCGACTCCCGCGACGGCTTTTACCAATCTTGCGCCAAGCGCTGCAATCGGCTTTCCAAAACTATGCGTAGCGGTAACGAGCACAAGCCAGCCGAGCCCGACATACAGCGCTGCCCAGCCGCTCGAAACGCCCGACACCGCCGCGAATCCGACAAGCATCGCAAGCAAATGCCATATGCGCAGCACCCAAGTGATTGGAACGCCCAGATACGGCAGCGCGCCGAAAAACGCGAAGAGCAGCGGGGCGTAGCTGAGAGCGAAGGCGAGCGCAATCGCCGCGATCGGGACGTGCGATGCGAGCGGTAACCTGCCGATCGCCCACGTGCTAACGACCATGAAGGCGTAGCCGAAGCCGAACAAGAGTGCCTGGATTGCGAGGCTAAACACGAATCGCGTGGGTTTCACGCGATTGGCAAACAGCACGACAGACTGGCCGACGGCTTCGGAAAAACCTGCCAGCAAGACGATCGCTACGGCAACCAAGACGCTACTGCGGGCGCTCAGCTGCCGAACGAACGCACCGGGTTGGAGCGCAAGGACTCCGTGGAGCGTCGACCCGATGTCGGCGGTGACCATCATAGCCCTGGAGCTAGCCCTACAGGGCCGGCGAGTCCTTTAGGCGTGTTGCAGACGGAGTTTGCGGGCGCCGATTGCCATCGCGAAGAGCACGAACGAGGCCAACGTGAAGCCGGGTGCGTAGGCGCCTTGCGTGAAGTCGAACGTCGTGCGATTCATCGGACCGAGATACCAGAGCAAGAGGTAGACGATTTCAAAGAGCCGTGTCGTGCCGGAGAGTGCGCCGCACGCGAGCGCTAGGGTCGGAACGAAGATGGCGCCGGCAAGGATACCTTCGATGCCGCTGAGGTTCCCGGCGTGCGCCCAATGGACGAGCGAACCGCCCGCCGTGGCGACGGCGAGCAGCACGCCGGCCAGCCACTGCGCGACCAGCTGCCGCCGAATCGGATGCAGCGTCGGGTAGATGAACTGCTCCGTCGAGAAGACAGCCTCGCGCGTTCCCAACTGCGACCACTGCAACATCGGCCAGATCCAGGCCAGCCCGACGACGAGGCTCTGGGCTTTGGCGTCCACAAAAAGCTGTGCGATCCACAACCCGGCGGCGACGACGTACCACCAAAAGCTGAGTCCGCGCAGCAGGAGCCGCAGCTCGGCGAGGACGATCGCGCCGAAATCGCTGCCGAAGATTACGTCGATCAGCGGGCCGGTTGCGCGCGTTACTGCTACTTGCCACCGGACCGCGACGGCGTTGCGTTTTGCGTGTTCGGCGGTGCGCGCAGGCTTGGCGAAGCGATCGAAGAGCAGCGCGGCCGTGGCGACGACGCCGAGCGCGACGGCAAACCAAATCAGACGGCCGAGCACGTCGCTTCCGGTCCACGCAAACGCGCTGAAGGTGAAGAGGCGACGCGCGTGCTCGCCACCCGCGCCAATTTCGACTGAGTGCAACGTTGCGTGCGGATCGACGCTCAGGAGCGCGGACCAAACTTGACCGACCACGAGATTTAAACCGAGCATGTCTCTCCACCACGGCACGTGGGGCGCTTCGGCCTGAACGCTCCAGACTAAATACCACATCCACAAGGCGAAATAGGCCACGTTGCCCAGACCGCCTCGCAGCCATGGAATCATTTCGAAGAGCAGCGCAATCGCTGCGACCATTGCGATGGTAGGAAAGACGACCAGCGCGAACGGAGCGGCTATCTGCCCGAGGTTGACTGCCGTGCTCTCACCGCGCACGAACTGCATCGCAAGCGCGACGAGAAAGAGAATCGCCGCCATCGAGCTCAAGACGAGAAAGTTGCTCAGCGCCTTGCCGAGCGCATAGTCGAATCGCGCGACTGAGGTCGCGGCGAGAATCTCGCCGACGCGCGTCTTGCGGTCGCGCTCGACGGCGCTTTTGACGTTATAGAAGCCGAAGAGCGAGAGTAGCATCGAAGCCAGAATAGCGAAGGTCGCGCCGATCCAAGGGGAGTTGTAGATGCCGCGATAGCCGTCGATGAGGAACGTTTCGTATCCGGCGTTTTTCGCCGGGACTAACAGCGTACCGATCAGCAGCGTGAGGGCGATCGTCGCAACATATTGATAGCGACGCGTGCGTTCCAGAAGATCCGCGCGCGCCAGCGAGTAGATCGTCCAGAGTCTGGTCACGCGGCGCGTGCCCCGGCGACGATTTGCAGGTACGCCTCTTCCAGCGAGGCTCGTCCTTGCATCAGCTCCGAGGGGCGGCCTTCGGCCAGCAGGGTCCCATGATTGACGATGGCGACACGCGACGCAACGCTCTCGACGTCGGAGCAGATGTGGGTCGAAAGGACGATGATGCGATCGTCGGCCATTTCGCGCAGCAGCGTTCGCAGCCGAACGCGCTCTTCGGGATCTAGTCCCGCAGTCGGCTCGTCGACGATGAGCAGCCGCGGTTCATTGAGGAGCGCCTGTGCGATGCCGACGCGCTGACGCATGCCCCCGGAGAAGCCGCCCAACGCGCGCGAACCTACCTGCGTAAGGTTGAGGACGTCCAGCAAGCTCTCGATACGGGCACGTAACGCGCGCCGCGGGATGGCTTTGAGCGCGCCGATGTATTCGAGAAACTCGATCGCTGAGAGATGCGGATAGATACCAAAGTCCTGCGGGAGATAGCCGAGCGTTCGACGCAGCGCATCGGGAGATTTGGCGACGTCGGCGCCGTTGAACCGGATCGTTCCGCCGCTGGGCTTTGTCACCGTGGCGAGCATGCGCATCAGCGTCGACTTCCCCGCGCCGTTGGGGCCGAGCAGTCCCAGAATGCCGGGCTCGAGCCGCAGAGAAAAATCACGGACGGCCTGGATTCTGCCGTAGCGTTTGTTCAAGGCATCGATTTGGAGCTCCATTGCGCAATCTACGCC
>JBARKF010000305.1:0-10605 GCA_049800655.1 Candidatus Cybelea sp. | reverse complement strand
GTCTTGGGCGACGTGGTCAGCATTTTGCGCGGGCTTCGTCAACGTCACGGCCTTGCGGCTCGCGCGCGGCGCAGCGCGCTTGCGCCGGCAATCGACGTCGAGCCGTTATTCTCACGTCTGCCGTCGGTCGCCGAACTGCCGCATTTCAAAGTGTGGGACGACGCTGCGACCAACGTCGAGGCGCCGGCTTTGGCAAACGCATGATCCACGAAGAAACGGTCGCCATCGGCGCGCTCGAGCTTGACAGCGGCGAACGGCTCGAGGCCGTCGAGCAGCGCGTCACGATCTACGGTACACCGCGCGGCGATGGAGCGAACGTCGTTCTCGTTGAGCACGCGCTGACCGGTTCCAGCCGCGCCGCGGAATGGTGGCCCGGCATCGTGGGTGACGGCGCGCTCTTTGACGCCCGCGATTGGTGTGTCGTCGGCGTAAATGCGCTGGGAAGCTGTTACGGCTCGACCGGACCGAGCTCGCATATCGAAAATGACGCGCGTTTTCCGCGTATCACGGTGGGCGATATCGTGCGCGCGGAGCAACGGGCGCTGTCGCGGCTGGGCATCGAGCGCATCGCGCTGACGATCGGCGGATCGCTCGGCGGCATGCGCGCGCTGCAGTGGGCGCTCGACGCACCCGATCGCGTCGGCCGTGCGATAATGCTCGGCGCGCACGATCATCATAGCGCGATGGGCGTCGCGCTCAACGCGGTGCAGCGAGAGGCGCTGGCGCTTCACCCAACGCGCGGGCTGCGGCTCGCGCGGAAGATCGCGATGCTCTCGTATAAGAGCGAGGAGCTTTTCAACGCACGCCACGCGCGGCGTCGCGACCGCCGCGGCAAAGATTGCTTCGACGTCGAGGGATACCTCGAGCATCAAGCCGATCGCTTCGAAGCCCGCATGGATCCGGCGAGCTATGCGGTGCTGACGCACGCGATGGACTCCTTCGACGTCCGCGACCGCATCGCCGATCGCGCCTCGCCGCCGCTGATCTTCGTCGGCATCTCATCGGATTGGCTCTTCCGCCCGCAAGACGTGCGCGCGGCCGCCGAACGCTTCACGGCGCGTGGTTTCAACGCTCGCTACTGCGAGCTTGCGAGCGACCACGGCCACGACGCGTTCTTGGCCGAGCCGCACGCGCTGCGAGCGTTGCTGGAACCGATCGTCCGTCCGCAACGATCGAACGGCGACGGCCGGCAGTCGCACCGGAAGCCCGCTCTGGGCTTCTCTACGCGCGCGGTTTGGAGCGGCCAGGAGGCCTGTCCAGCGACCGGAGCCACGATCGTGCCGGTCTATCAGACGGCCACGTTCACGCTGCCGGAGATCGGCGTCACGAAGGGCTTCGACTACTCGCGCACGCGCAATCCAACCCGCTCCGCGCTCGAGCAGCAGCTGGCTGCGCTGGAAGACGGCGAGTTCGCGAGCGCCTTTGCATCGGGCATGGCCGCGGTCGCGGCTGCGACATCGTTGCTGTCGAACGGCGACCACGTGATCGCGACGCGCGACATCTACGGCGGCACGCACCGCCTCTTCACGCAAGTCCTCCCCCGTTACGGAATCGAGATAACGTTCGTCGATACCAGCGACGTCGAAGCGACGTGCGCGGCGGCGAAGCCGGCGACGCGGCTGCTCTGGCTCGAAACGCCAAGCAACCCGACGCTGCGGCTATGTGACATCGAAGAGCTCTCGCGCAGGAAGCCGCCGGGCGTGCTCGTCGCGGTCGACAACACGTTCGCGTCGCCCTTCCTGCAACAGCCGCTGGCGCTTGGCGCCGACCTGGTCGTGCACTCTACGACGAAATACATCGGCGGCCACAGCGATACGATCGGCGGGGCAGTCGTGACGAACGATCGCGCGATTGCCGACGCGATAGCGTACCATCAAAACTGCGCCGGCGCGGTCCCGGGACCGTGGGATGCCTATCTCACGCTTCGCGGCGCAAAAACGCTATCGCTTCGGATGAGCCGCCATGCGAGCAACGCGCAGTCGATCGCCGAGTTCCTCGCGCGGCGCGAAGACATCGAAACCGTGCACTATCCCGGCTTACGGGCTCACCCCCAGCATGAGCTCGCCAAGCGCCAGATGCGCGCCTTCGGCGGCATCGTCTCGTTCCGCGCGAAGGGCGGCATCGAGCGCGCGCGCGCGATCGCTACATCCACGCAAATCTTCGGACTGGCGGTATCGCTCGGTGGTGTCGAGTCGTTGATCTGCAGTCCGGCAACGATGACCCATGCGTCGCTCAGGCCGAACGAGCGCCTCGAGCTGGGCATTCCCGACGATTTGCTCCGGCTTTCGGTGGGCATCGAGGAGGTTGAGGACTTGATCGCCGATCTGCAATCCGCTCTCGACGCCACGCGCAATCGAGCGCTGCAGGAGTTGCTGCCGGTGTAGTGGGAAGGGCGAGTAATGCGGAATCTCTGCGCGGCTCTCCTCGCAACTTTCCTCTGCGCAGCTTTCACCCAACTGCAGGCACAGAGCGCGCAGACCGCATCGCTGGATCTGCTGAAGCGCGCTGCCGATCCAAATCCCACGCTCCAGTCGTACACGGCCACGGCGCAACTCTCGGCCACCCTTCATGTCGTCATCCCCGACCACAAGACGTTTACCGGGACCGCCTACTATCTCAGGCCACGACGAAAGATAGAGTTTCAAAACGTCACCGGAGCGCTGAGCCGCTTCAAGGATCTCGCGGCGACGACTCCCACGTACGATGAGGCGGTCGCGGAGTATACCATAACGCCGATGACGGATAACGGCTCAACGTCGAGCTATTCGTTGGTTCCGAAGAAGCAGGGGAGCCGAGTGAAGAGCCTCACGGTCACCGTCAACGACTCGACCGCGCTCGTTACGCACGCGGAATGGCTCTACACCAATGGCGGCAAGCTAGACTTCACCCCAACCTACACAAGTGTCGGCACGTATCGCTTGCCGGCGAAAACCGATGTCTCCGCGCGGTTTCCGGGATACAGCGTCGACGGAACGCTCACGTTCAGCAACTACAAGCCAAACGCGAGCGTGTCACCGTCGATTTTTGCTTCGCCCTAAGCGTACTGCGCGCGTCGTTCTGAACGGCGGTTTCTCCTAAATCTTCAACTGCAAGGCACGAAGCTATGTACAGCGAAGCTGTTAGATGATGCGGCTCCCTGGGAGTGAGTCAGAGTCCCAGGCGGTCATACCGGTTGCGATCGGCGCGCGCACCTGGGTTACGGGCATCGCCCTATTGGCGGGTGCCTACCTCATATGGATAACGGCCGCTGGTGCCCTCACCGCCCTCGTGCTGCTTTTCACCGGAGTTTTAGTCGCCGTCGCCTTGCGCCCGATTATCGACCGCTTACGAGTTCGTATGCCGTTCGGCGCGGCCGTCGCCGCGGCGTTCGGCGCGATGGTGCTCATCGTTGCGCTCATCGCGTGGATCGCGATCGCACCGCTGGGAGCCGAACTCCAGCGTCTCTTTCAGGCGTTTCCGGGTTACCTCAATACGCTCAAAGCCGAACTCGTGACGATCGAGCGGTACGTCAACAACGATCGACTCTCGAAACAGGTTGCCGGGTCGCTCGCTAACAGCGCCGGCGGCGTCGTTAACAGCCTCGGCGCTCAGATCGTGGGCAGCTCGACGGCGCTCGTCGCGCTTGTCGGGAATGGGGTCATCATCCTCTTGCTAGCCGTGGGCTGGGCGCTTTCGTGCGATCAGCTGGAGAGCTTCGTCCTTAGCCTTTTCGCGCCGAGCTCGCGACAGGATTGGAAGCAGGCCGTCGACGCGATCGGCGGACGCCTCAGCGCGTACGCTCAGGGCGTCGTCGTCAACGGCGCAATCGTCGGCGTTACGATGGGCGTCTCGCTCGCGGTGCTCCGAGTCCCGTACGCGCTGCTGCTCGGTTTCGTGGTCGCGGTGCTGCAAGCGATACCGATGGTGGGGGCGGTCATCTCCGGCGTGATCGTGGTCTTCGTCGTGCTGGCGACAAGCGGCTGGGTGAAGATGCTCATCGCGCTTGCCATTTTCATTATCGTGCAGGTCATCGACCAAAACGTGATCTCTCCGATTATCTTCGGCCAGCGCGTGCAGCTGAGCTTTCTCTTGATCATCTTCGCGACCGTCGCCGGAAGCATGTTGCTCGGCATCCCCGGCGCCTTTCTGGCGGTGCCGGCGGCTGCCGTGCTGCAAGTAATCGTCGTTCGTATCGTCGCGCCGGCCGTCCGGCGTGCGACCGGAGCCGATCCGCAAGGCTCCTCAGACCCACCGTAAGACAGGGCGCCGGGCGTCCAGCCCCCTGTTTGGGCCTTCCCGAGCTCTACGAAGCAAGTCAGGCGGCGTAAGCGGTTGACTTCCTGGCCAATCTCCGCAAAATTGGCGTGTGAAGAACCTGATCGTTTTCGACCTGGACGGCACCCTCGCGCCAAGTAAGTCTGCCATCGACGATGAGATGGGCTCGCTGCTACGCGGCCTGCTCGAGGTCGAGAAAGTCGCCATCATCTCCGGCGGCGATTTTCCGCAGTTTCAAGAGCAAGTGCTCGGCCATCTTCCGCCCGGCAGTAATGTAGCCAAGTTGTCGATTCTTCCGACGTCGGGCACGAAATACTTCACGTACGACGGCCAATGGCGCAAGCTCTACTCCGACGACTTGACCGACGACGAGAAGCGGAAGATTGAAGACGCGCTCAACCAGGCCGTCGCCCAGAGCGGTTTTCAACCGCAGGAATCGTGGGGCGAACGCATCGAGGACCGTGGAACGCAAATCACCTACTCGGCGCTCGGGCAGCAAGCCCCGCTCGAAGCAAAGGCAAAATGGGATCCCGACTTCGCAAAACGCCAGAAGATCAAGTCGATTCTCGACGGCTTACTTCCGAACTTCTCGGTGCGGCTCGGCGGAACGACATCGATCGACGTGACGCGCCCAGGTATCGACAAGGCGTATGGAATTCGCAAGCTACGCGACGTGCTCAGCATACCGATTGCCGAGATGCTCTTCATCGGCGACGCGCTCTTTCCAGGCGGCAACGACTATCCGGCCAAGGAGGCGGGCGCCGATTCCATTCAAGTTCGCGACCCCGATGAGTGTAAGCGGGTGATCGAAACGATTATCGACCTTACCAAACCGGATACGGAATCTGCATCGACCGGTTGACGCGCGTCGGACGACTTACGGTTCCGATGCCGGCAGGATGCCAACGCCGAAGGCGGACCGAAAGCCTTTGAGCATGCCTACCGGCTTCCCACCGCGGGGGTACGGGTAGACGTCAACCGTTCCAGTTGTCGCGTCGGTGACCCAGACGCGGTCGTTCTTTTGATTTAGCGCTAGCGAGATGGGCTTGATGGCATCGGAGAGAGTAATGTTGCCGACGTGAGACTTGCCCTTGTAAATTCGTATACACGAGCAACCTAAATCGATGATATTAAGGGTTCCATTACGCGCGATCTGCATGCCCTCGGGGCTGGTCACTCCGGAGATCCCTGCTGGGCGATCGACCTTGCTCCCCGCCGGTACGACGCCAACGCCGGCCCCTCCGCTTAATCCGATCCCGTCGTTGAAGAAGTTGCCGCGGGCGTCGAAGGCGCCAAAATAAAAGAATTCAAACAGTCCTGTAGCGACATACGGGTTCGCATTCTTCGGATAAAACTTGATATTGCCCGGACCGTAGGACGTCGAGTATTCGTTCGTCACCGCGATCATGCCGCTGCGCGCGACACCCACATCGTTCGGATAATATCCGGAGTCGAGATACGGCATGTGCGTCTCGACGCACGCCGAGTTAAATTGAACAATCTCGTGATGGCTTCTATTGGCAACGAGGATGTTGCCGGCCGGCTGAGCGTCGTCCGGATTGGCCGAAGTGGTGGCCGTTCCGACGTTCCCCGTACCGGGAGCCTTACACACATTGCAAACGCCGTTCTGGCATAGATAAATGTTCTGCCCGTTCGTCACGGCTTCTACCGAGCCGGTCGTGCTGGGATACGGCACGGACACCCCTGCCGTAACGTTCGCGATGTGCGAGCTTGGTGCATACGATGGTGCCGTGCACGCCGCAAAACAGGCACATGCCAGAACTAACGCGGCGAGGCGGGCGGAGAACATGCGTTGAGTCTACCACCGGCTCGTTCCCGAGAACAATAGACAGGCTGCACAAGTTGTCGGGGCTGCCGTGTTGAAGCACCTTGCATGGCGCACACCACTCCGATCGAATTCGGAACGCTCCTTCGGCGCCTTCGACTGGCCGCGGGCCTCTCGCAAGAAGCGCTCGCAGAACGGGCACGCATCAGCGCCAAGGCGGTAGGCTCACTCGAGCTGGGAATCCGGCGCGCACCATACCGCGAAACCGTCGATCAGCTCCTCGCCGCGCTCAACGCGACGCCGGAAGACTGCGCGCAGTTGGCGGCGTCGGCCGACCGGGCGAGGTCTCGCCGGCCGCGCGCGGTGCCCGAACCTGTCGCCGTTGCGCCGAAGACGAACCTCCTTCTACCGCCTACGCGGCTCATCGGTCGTGCGCAGGACATCGCCGCAACGGCAGCGCTGGTTTCTGCAAACCGGCTCGTTACGTTGATCGGTGCCGGCGGCGTCGGCAAAACGAGGGTCGCGCTTAGCGTCGCGAGCGAAGTAGCGTCACGATTTCGTGACGGGGCTTGGTTCGTCTATCTCGCACCGCTCTCCGATCCGAGCTCGCTGCCTTGGACTGTGGCCGCCGTGCTCGGCATCGTTGAAACGCAAAGCGCGCCGGCGATCGATCGAATAACCGACTTTCTGCGAGACCGAGAAATCCTGCTCGTGCTGGACAACTGCGAGCATCTCTTGGATGCGGTCGCCGCATTCGTGCAGACCGTCTTACCCCAATCCGAGCACGTGCGCTTCCTCGCAACAAGCCGGGAGGCTTTGCGGACGGCCGGGGAGACCGTTTATGAAATTCCGACCCTCGAGTGGCCGCCGCCGGAAACCATTCTCGCAGGATCGGCCGCATCTCAATATTCGGCGGTGGAGCTGTTTGCCGATCGAGCCGGCGCCTACGACGCCGCGTTTACGCTGGATGACGAGAGCGCGCAGATCGTGGGGCGAATCGTTCGGCGCCTCGACGGACTTCCGCTGGCAATCGAGTTAGCGGCCGCGCGGGTCCGCGCCCTCGGTTTGACGACGATCGAACGCCGGTTGGATCAGCGTTTTGAGTTGCTTTCGGGTGGTGATCGCGTTGCGCCGCCGCGACAGCAGACGCTACGGGCATTGATCGCGTGGAGCTACGATCTCCTCTCTCCCGCGGAGCAGTTGCTGTTTCGAAGGCTGAGCATTTTCGTCGGCGGCTGGTCACTCGACGCGGCGGAGCGCGTCTGCGGCGACGGCATTAGCGCAAGCGTCTTGGAGCGCCTGGCTTCGCTCGTCGACAAATCGCTCGTCGGAACGCCGGAACCCGGAACCGTTCTTCGATACCATTTCTTAGAATCTACACGAGCTTTCGCACAGAACGCACTCATCGCGGGAGAGCTCCGTCCGCTGGCGCTGCGTCACGCCCTGTGGGTTGCCGAACTGCTTCAGCACGCCGAAGACCGAGCCGCAACCGAGGGTATCAACGCGCGATTCGCCTCGATCTTGCCCGAAGTGGACAACATCCGCGCTGCGCTCGAATGGTGCGATCGCGACGGCGATGTCGTGCTGGGTGCGAGGATCGCCAGTTTAATAAGCGACCTTTTCTACTGGCACGGGCTCGCCGAAGAAGGCCGCCGCTGGATCTTAAGATTTTTGAACCAGCTGAGTGAAGACGAACACCTTGAGGTCGTGGTGCGGCTCTGCTGCGGCCTCGCACGGCTCACCGGCGACACCGCGACGCGGATGGAGGCTGCGCAGCGCGCTGTCGCGCTCGCGGAGCGGACTGGGTCGGGAAGCCTCCTCGCCTCCGCGTACATGCGGTACGGCGTCGCCCTGTACTTCACGGGTAAACTCGATGAAGCGCTGGCGGCGAACGATCGTTCCATCGGCATCATGCGCCGCGTGCTACTTTCTAACGATCAACGAATCGCGTGGGCTTTGCAGCACCGCTCCTGGATGCTCATCGAGCTTGGCAAACTCGACGAAGCGCGCACGTGCATTGAAGAAGCGATCCGCCTTTTTCGAGAGTTGAACGCCGAACGCGAGGCCTGGAGTCTCTCCGGAGACCTTGCTGAACTGGAGTTTGCGGCGGGCCGGCCGGAGCGCGCTCTGCAGATCATCGACGAGGCGATTCCGATTGCCACGGAGACCGGCGATCCGGAGTTCGAATCGGTGTTCACCTGCAACCGTGCCGGCTACTTATTGACCTTGGGCGATTTCACCGAGGCCGAGGCCACGGCCCGCGAAGCCGTCATTCTTGCCGGGAAGACGCACCGCACGGAACGCGTGCTGCACGCGCTAGAGCATCTCGCGGCGGCCCTCGCTTCTCGCGGCGAGTTGACGACCGCCGCAGTGCTCGGCGGCTTCGTCGACGCCGGCTACTCCACTTTGGGGTACGAGCGCGAAACCACCGAGCGCAGCAGTCACGATATCCTTGCATCGACGCTGCGCGATCGGCTGTCCGAAGAAGATCTGGCGGCGCTGATGCGTCGCGGAGCAGCGATGTGCAGCGCCGAGGCGGTGGAAGCCGGGATGCACTCCGGCTAGAACGCCATCGGTGGCCGACCGGCACGGTCGAAGGCGTAACTGTGCCGGTTAACTGTGCCGACTGCGGGTGTTGAGTTTTCTCCGTCCGCGCCACAATCGGTCTGACCGAACGGCACGACGGCAATCTAAGTTGCGGCCTGCGGTTGGCCCGGCAGATGCGCCGGGACCCACTTGACTACTCATAGGAGTTTCAAAATCATGCGGTTTTTCAGTTCAACGCTCACGACAACGATCGCCGCCGGCCTTCTCGCAGCCTGCTCCGGCAACACGGGATCGCCCAGCGCCGCACTCCCAAGCACCGGCGCGCAGGGGCAATCCGCCTCATTGACGCCGGCCGGCAAGCTGGATGCGGGGTGGATTCAGCAAGATGGAATCCTCTACCACACGCCCCATTACATGGCCACGGCTAAGCAAGGCCGCCCGCAGGTTCAGCCGGATACCCTGCTTTCATATGGCGGCGGTCCGGTGCAGGTAACCCCAAAAGTCTTTTTGATTTTCTGGGGCTACACAAAATACGGCGATGCGCACGGCGTGAAGCCGCTGCTGGAGCGCTACAGCGCGAATTGGGGTGGAGGCACCGGCATCCACAACATCTACACGCAGTACTACGAAATCTCGGGTAAGAAGTTCTACATTACGAACCCTACTAAGCAGTACGGCGGCGCCTGGGAAGACGACACCCACGCAGTTCCGCTACACCCGACCGATGCGCAAGTCGCTGCGGAAGCGCTGCGGGGCGTAACACACTTCGGGTACAACCCAAATGCTTCGTATGTCGTTGCGACGCCGCACGGACGTAGCACGTCGGGCTTCGCGACGACGTGGTGTGCGTATCACAGCGCGACGTCTTTCGTCGGCCTTCTCGTCTCGTATACCAATCTGCCATACGTGCCCGACGCCGGTACTAGCTGCGGCGCGAACATCATCAGCCCGCCTTCCGACGAGACGGGAGCTGACGAGGGCGTGACGATTGTCGAGGGTCACGAACAGGGTGAGTCCGCTACCGACCCCGCTCCTTTTACCGGATGGAACAGCGCAAGCGGCGAGATCGGCGACATCTGCGCGTGGACAGACATCAAGAACGATCGATTCGGCTCGTACTTTTACTCGATGCAGCCGATGTTCAGCAACGCCACGGCGTCCTGCGTGCACTCGTACTCCTAAACCCCGCCTGAAGCCAAGAGGCCGGTGATCGTAAGCGCCGGCCTCTTTACTCCTTCGAATGTGGATCGAAGGCAGCGCCTTCGACGTCATCGCTGACGTCGAGGCCGTTGTTGATGCTGTACTGATAGGTGAGCGCTTTCGTGCTGTATTTGTAGACGTCGAGCGCGCCGAGTGCGTAGTCACCGGCGATGAACTCGGTGCCCGGACCGTTCAGATGGCCGTAAACGGAGTCGCCGTGGAACGGGAACGGGCCTCCAACGACTTTGCAGCGCGGATTGCAGCCGCTGTAGATCCATAGCTGCGGCGTGAAGCTATCGATGGCGACGATGTTGCCCTCGGCGTCGATGTCAAGGCCGCCGTAGTAGGTGTTCTTGAAACCGGTCGCGGCCTTGCCCGAGCCGGAGCAATGCTTGAAATAGATCAGGCTCGCCACCCCGGCGCTGGTGCTCCCCGAGTCCCAGCAGTCACCGTTTTTAGCGAGCGCAACGCCGGCAACTTCGTACATGGCCGGGTTCTTCAGAAACTTGTAACAGCCGCGGGCGAGCGTGC
Organism: Candidatus Cybelea sp.; assembly: GCA_049800655.1. Taxonomy (GTDB): domain Bacteria; phylum Vulcanimicrobiota; class Vulcanimicrobiia; order Vulcanimicrobiales; family Vulcanimicrobiaceae; genus Cybelea. Next base: position 287 of record JBARKF010000305.1, on the reverse strand, counting down.
AGATCGCGATGCCGCCCGCGCCGCTCGTGCCGAAGATGCCGCCGACGATGATGATGCCGGTCGCCGCATTGAGCGACGCCGCATCGGACGGCTGCCCGTAGGGGTCGCTGATCGTGCCGAGCGACGGTCCGCACAGCTTCGGTCCCTTGTAGACGATGATCGTGCGCGTACCACCGTCGGGCTCGATGAGGTCGCCCTTGGCATCGGTGGAAATGTCATTCAGATAGCTCGCGCTCAGGCTGCAGACCGGCGGAGCGTTCTTCGGATCGCCGCCTTTATAGCCGTTG
>JBARKF010000304.1:0-15162 GCA_049800655.1 Candidatus Cybelea sp. | reverse complement strand
CGCTCATCGCTCCTTGCATTTCATCCCGCAAGCGGGCCGCGGCGCTACACATCTCGGCGTTACAGGCCACTAGTGTTCAAACGCCGTGACGCTTTCGTCCGGGCCAGCCGGCTCGACGCGTCCGCCGAGATATTTGCCGAGAAACGCCTCAACCGCGGCGTCGAAGCGGCGGTTGTTCTCCGGTCGCGCAAACCCGTGACCTTCGTCGGGGAACACGATGTACTCCACCGGCTCATTGTTCTTACGCATCGCCGCGACAATTTGGTCGCTCTCACGCCGATTGACGCGGGGGTCGTTGGCGCCTTGCCCGATGAGCAGCGGAACTTTGATTTGATCGGCTTTGAAGAGCGGCGACTGCGAGTTCAGGAAATCCACCGTATCTCCCATGCGCAGCGCGAACGTGGCGCGGATCGTCGACCAGTAGGGTGGAATAGCTTGAAGCAAGGTATTGAGGTTTGACGGGCCGACGATGTCGACGCCCGCGACGAAGGCATCGGGCGAGAACGTGACGCCTGCGAGCGTCGCGTAGCCGCCGTAGCTGCCGCCCATGATCGCTACTTTTGCGGGATCGGCGTAGCCTTGGGCGACCGCCCAGTCTTTGGCATCGATGAGATCTTGATGCATCGTGCCGGCCCACTGGCGATTCCCGGCGTTGAGGAAGCTCTTGCCGTAACCGGTCGAGCCGCGAAAGTTGACCTGAAGTACGGCATAGCCGCGATTCGCCAGCCACTGCGCGTAGCTGCTATATCCCCAGTTGTCGCGGGCCCACGGCCCACCGTGGACGTAGAGCACCATCGGGAGATTCTTCGGCGGCACTCCAACGGGCAGCGTCAGATATCCGTGAATCGTGAGACCGTCGCTGGCCTTGTAGCTAATCGGCTGCATCGAAGCGAGCTGATACTTGAGTAGTGCCGGGCGCGAGACAAAGAGAAACGTACCTCGCTTGGTGGTTCGATCGTACGAATAGTACGAAATCGGCCCATTGTCGACGATATAGGCGACGATCAGACGCCGGCCATTCGCGGTGCTGCTGAGGAACCCGATGTCCCCGTCGTGCAGTTGCCGCAGCGCTGCGAAATCGGCTTGGTAGGACGGATCGAGGACCTGCCACTCGGTTCTGTCGCGCACGAACGGCACCGCGACCAACGCTCTGGATTTTGCATCGATCAGCGGGTTTCCGACGTCGTAGGTCGGGTCCGACGCAACGACGCTGTCCGTGCCGCTGCGCAGATCGTATCGCAGCAGGCGCGCCGAATTCGCGTCGACGCTCGAGGAAATGTAGAGCGAGCCATTGTCCGCGCTGAATGCCAGCGGCGCGATTTGGTCGTCGGGCGAGGCCTTGCGCAGCGTGTGCCATGGGGACGATGCATTCGCTCGAACCACGATTTCGTTCGATCCGTCGGGATTGTCTTGCAGCCCCGCGCGGACAACCATATTATTGTCCTCGGTCCATCCGCCCACACTCCCCGGATTCTGCGTATCGAGCGTAGCGGCGCCCGAGTGAAGATCGATGCGATAGACGTCGAAGACTTTGGGATCCCGCTTGTTCGAGGTGACCAGAATTACGTTTGGGAAGCGCGGATCGACGTTCTCGATGTCGCTGCGGACGCTGTCGCCGAAGGGGGTGAGGTCGCGGGTCGTCTTCGTCGCGATATCGGTTTGATAGACGTGGAAGTTTTCGTTGCCGCCCTTATCTTGCTCGTAAAGCACGTGCTTGGAATCGGGCTGCCACGTGACGTTACGAATCGGGCGCACGGGATCGGTCGCTACGACGCGATCGTCGCTCTTGCCGATCGTACGCACCCAAATCGAGAGCACGCCGTTGTAGGGCGCAAGGTACGCGAGCATCGTTCCGTTCGGCGAAATCGCCGGTGTGGCTTTCTCCGGGTTCCCGAAGAGAACCGCGCGCGGAATGAGCGGCGGGAGGTCCGCTCGAGCCGCCGGCGCCGGGCCGAAAACGGCGGCGCCAATCATCGCCGTTAAGACCATGACGCAAGTTTTCGGCGTTTTCATGGGCGAGCTTCCTTTCTATGCCAGCACGAGCTGCTGGTCGCGGATGCCGGCGTGGTGAATCGCTTCGTGAATCATCGCGTCGGCGATCTGCGGCGTGCGCCAGCGGGCCGCAACCTCCGGCGCCAGCTGATCGATCGGATCGAAGTAGACGAAGGCTTTCCCCGGTTTGACGCTGGGCGCGGCGTAGACCGCAATGCCGTTCTCTCGATCGTAGTATTCGTACGAGTGGACGTCGCGCTTGCCGCCCCCTCCCGGCGCGTCGCAAACGAAGGTGGGAGTGTTGAAGCCGGCCGTGCTGCCGCGCACGAACTTCTCCGTGTCCACCGCGGTCGCGATCGTGGTGCGCAGCTCCTCGACGCCCTTCACCATGTCGTGCTGGTAGACGTAGTAGGGGTGGACGTTCACGTAGCCGAGCCGCTTCACCAGCAGCTGCATGCGCTCGCGTTTGTCGTTGACGCCGCGAATCAAGACCGACTGATTGCGGGTGAAGATGCCGCGTTCGAAGAGCACCCGCATGGCCTTCTGCGTGATCCACGTAATCTCTTCGGGCGCGTTGAAATGGGTGTGGAGCACGACTTCTTTACCGAGCGTTCGTCCCCGGTCGACGATCGCGGTGACCGCGTCGAGCCACTCGGTGTGCGAGAGGAGCTTCATCGGCATGATCGCCGGGCCTTTGGTCGCGAACCGCATGCGGCGCACGTGCGGGATATCGAGCAGTGCGTTGCCGATGTGCTCGATGTTTTTCGGCGAGAGCTGATAGACGTCGCCGCCCGATATCACGATGTCTTCCAGCTCGGGGCGCTCGCTGATGTAGTGATACGCTTCTTGCCATTGCTTGGGCGTCTTCGCCAGCGGAATTTTGTCGACGTACGCCGTATCCGGGCCGATCGCGTAGCTGCGCGTACAAAACCGGCAATAGACGGGGCAGACATTGAGCGGCAGGAAGAGCGCCTTATCGACGTACCGGTGGACGAGTCCGGGTACCGGCGAGTCTTCCTGCTCGTGCAGCGAGTCGAGCGTGAGGCGCGGGTGATCGGGCAGCGAGGTGGACGCAAGCGGAATGAATTGGCGACGAATCGGATCCTCGACGGGGTCGTTCCAATCGATCAAGGCGATCGCATACGGCGAGACGCGCACGGCCATCGGCGCTTGACGAAATCCGGCTTCGGCGTCGCGATAGAACTCCGGCGAGCAAACCCCGCGGATCGTCTCGAGCAGTTCTTCGGCGGTCTTTACCGACTGGCGTTGCTGCCAGAGATGATCGAGAAACGTCGCTTCGTCGACCTGCGCATAGGCGGGAATGTGACGCCAAAACTCGCCCTGCTTGAGATTCTTGTACTCAAATTGTTCGGGTGGCACCGGCGGCTTGAGGTGCGTGACCGCGAGCGGTTCGTTCATGGCTGTTTCCTTGCGTAGGTTGCGTTGAAGTAGGCGTGGAGTTCGGGGTGGTCGCGGAGCGTCTGTAAGGCCGTCTCCGCATGGCCTTTTGTGTAACCGTTGCCGATGATCATCGTAACGTCGCGGCCGACGCCCTCGGCGCCGAGCGCAGCGGCCGTGAACGATGTCGCCATCGAAAAGAAGTAGACCGTTCCGCCATCGCGCGTGCAGAGAATCGAGCAAAGCTCCGTTCCCGGCACGTTGACGCAGTTGATCACGAGGTCGGCGAGCTGCGGAGCCACGGCTTCGAGCCGGCTGCTCGTCTCGAGCGCCCGGCGGGCATCGACGGCGATGAGGTCGTCGACCAATCCCGCTCGCAGTAAAAGTTGGGCCGGCTCGGCCGATGCGTCGTGAACGAGACCAATCACGCGGCCTTGCGGACCCACGCACGCCTTGGCTTGCGCGCACGAGAAGAGGCCGCTCTTGCCGGCGGCACCGATCACGACGACGGTTTGTCCTTGCGAGCAGAGGTGGGGTACTTGCGCGGGTGCGCCCGCAACGTCCAACACCGCCAGCGCGACGCTTTCGTCGATATCGTCGGGAAGGCGCGTCCAAATTCCGCTCTCAAAGAGAATCGCCTTGCCGCGCACCCAGACGCGTCCCGTCGCGACGTCAACCGCTTCGATCGTTTCGAGGTGCAGCGGCGTCAAGCTCAACGAGACGAGCGACGCGATGCGATCGCCGACATGGAGTTCAATGCTCTCCTGCAACGCCTTCCCGATCTCGAGCACGCGGCCCACGAACATGCCGCCGCTTCCGGTGACCGGGTTGTGCTGTTTTCCGCGTTCGCCGACGGTCTTCACGATGTGCTCGCCGATCCGCTGAGGATCGAATTGGGAGGCCTCGGCGATCTGCCGGAACGACGCCGAATCGATGTTGAGAACCTCGACCTCGCAGAGCAACTCGTTGTCCGCCGCCACCGGCGTGTTGTCGACTCGCCACGCATCTTGCGGCATCGCGCCGGGCGGCTCAAGCACGCGATGCGCGCCCAAGGGATGTCCGTGCTCGGTCACCGGCGCGTTCATCGTACCGTCACTCCGCCGCGGTCGAACGGCATGCTGAGCACGACCGTCGTGCGCGTGCGCGCCATTCCGGGCGTTGCTTTGAGACGGGCGAGCAGCTCGTCGAGATGCTGGGTCGAGCGCGTAACGACTTTGCAAAGGAACGTCTCCTCGCCGGCAACCGAATGCACCTCGCAGATCTCCGGCATCTCGCTCAACCGGCGGGTGAACTCGTCGTACGCGCAGTCGGGTGAAGTGTAACAGCTCACGAAGGCCGTCAAGTGCAGGCCGAGACGCTCGGCGTCGAGTTGCGCCGCGTAGCCGCGAATGTAACCGCGCTGCTCGAGCCGCTTAACGCGATCGTGGACGGCCGGCGCCTTGAGGCCGACAACCAAGCCCAGCTCCGTAAAGGTAGATCGCGCGTTGCGCTGCAACGCGTCGAGGAGTTGGAGATCGAGCTCGTCGAGCTCGTCGCTGATCAGCACCATATTCGACATAGGAGGACATTTGCCGAACGTTTTTCGGCGCTATAACAATAACACCACAAATCCATTCGGCGCAAGCCGCCTCCTATGGCCAGCCTTTTTCCTCGCGGCGCTGGTCCTGCCGACCGGTTGCGCCCCGAGGTTGCGCAGCGAAGCGGGAGCGACCCTTCGCTTCGATCTCGCCGCCGACCCGCGGACCCTCAATCCGCTCTTTCTCGCCCCCGACGCCGCGTCAGTCGAACAACAGGTCGCTCGCTTAGTTTTTGAGCCGTTTATCGATCTCGACGCGCAAGGCCGCCCGCAGGCCGCCCTGCTTCGCGAGATACCGACGCGAGCGAACGGCGACCTTTCAGCCGACGGCCGAACGATCCGCTACCGGCTCCGCCCCGGCGTCCGCTGGAGCGACGGTGTGCCGGTAACGGCCGACGACGTGCTCTTCACACTTCGCGCGATCCTCGATCCGCGCAATCCCGTTCGCTCGCACGAGGGCTACGATTTCATCGATCGTGCCTACGCACCCGATTCGCGGACGGTTCTCTTCCATCTGCGGCGAGCGTGGGCGCCGGCGGTGATGACGTACTTCTCTTACGGTTTCTCCCCGCAGTTCGTGTTACCGGCGCACGTCTTGCGCGGCGAAGTGCCGCTCGCGCGCGCGCCGTTCAATGCCGCTCCGATTGTCGGCGACGGCCCGTATCGCTTTCTTTCGTGGCGGCGCGGCGAAGGATTGCGATACGCGGCCAACCCGCGGTATTGGCGCGGCAGACCGGCGGTCGTGAACGTCGTCGTTAGCACGGTTCCCGACCCATCGACGAATCTGCTCTTACTGCAATCAGGGGCGCTCGATTGGAATCTGCTCGCGCCGGCGCAGCTTGCGGTGGTGCGCGGCGATCCGCACATCCGGTTCGTCACGGTGCCGACGGCAGTCGTTGCCGGGCTGGCGTTCAACACCGCGCATCCGCCGCTCGACGACCTACGCGTTCGACGGGCACTCGCGATGTCGATCGATCGCGACGCAATTTCACACAAGATCACGCTGGGTTTCTATCCGGTAACGAACGTGATTCAGCCGCGATTTTCGTGGGCGTTCGATCCCTCGGTTCGCCAGCCGGCATACAATCCGAGCGAAGCCGATCGGCTTTTCGACCGCGCCGGGTGGCGGTACGGCACCGATGGGGTCCGCCGACGCGATGGTAAGCCGCTGCACTTCGTTTACGTACAGTTTCCCGAAACCGCAACGGGCGTGCGGGTCGCGACGGCGGTACAGGCCGCGTTACGTCTGCGAGGCGTGGACGTTACGATCAAATCGGTGAGCAACGCGCAGCTCTTTCTCCCTCGTACCGGCGTTCTCGCAGCCGGCGCCTTCGACATCGCCTACGTCCCCTGGACGATGGGCGCCGATCCCGACGATTCGGCGGTCCTCGGTTGCGGGGCACCTTCGAACTACATGCGCTGGTGCGATCCTGCGGTGCAGCGCCTTCAACGCGCGGCTTTGAGCGCAACCGACATGGGCGTGCGCAAACAACTCTACGCGCGGATCGCGCGCATCGTCGCGCAACAAGTGCCGATCCTCTTTCTCTTCAACGCCTATTATATCTACGCGTATCGGTTGCGGCTGCACGGCTTCGCGCCGAACGCGTTCTTGCCGACGTGGAACGCGTATCGCTGGCGCGTCGAGAGAGCGAGCGAGCGCTAAGACCAGGGAAAAGCGCTTGCTCGCTGAAAGCGGCGGAGTGATCGAGTTTTTCCTGCGACGGCCGCACTTCGCGGCGGTGATGAGTTTCGTCGTATTGCTCGCCGGCCTGATCACGATTCCCACGTTGCCGGTCGCGCAGTATCCGCAGATCTCGCCGCCGACGGTCACGGTGACCTCGCAGTATCCGGGGGCCACCGCCGCCATGGTGATGCGGTCGGTGACGACCCCGCTCGAAATCAACATCAACGGCGCCGACGGGTTGCAGTACATGCAGTCGTACTCGAGCGCCAACGGATCGAGCGTGATCACGTGCACGTTTGCGCTGGGGACCGATCCTACTACCGATCAAACCAACGTGCAGCACGGCGTCGATCTGACGCTATCGCAACTTCCGACGGCCGTGCAAAACGAAGGCGTCACCGTCCAAAAAAGCTCCGGCAACATCACGATCGCGGTTGCAATGCTCTCGACGAGCTCGGCCGTCTCCGACATCGACGTGAGCAACTACGCCGATCTCAACGTGATCGAAAATCTCAAGCGCGTTCCCGGCGTCGGGCAGGTCGAAGTGCTGGGCGATCGCACCTACGGCATGCGAATTTGGGTCGACCCACATAAGCTGCAGGCGAACAACATCTCGCTCGACACGGTGCTGAACGCCATCAAGCAGAACAACGCCGACGTCGCTCCGGGCGCGATCGGCCAGCCGCCGACGAACGGTTCGCAGCCCTTCCAGATTCCGATATCGATTAACGGCCGGCTGCAGACGCCCGAAGAGTTCAAGCAAATCGTGGTTGCCGCTCAGCCGAACGGCGGCTACTTACGACTGGGCGACCTCGCTCAAGTCCAGCTCGGCGCGCAGAACTACATCACGTCGGCGCGCTACGACGGCGCAACGGCGGTCGTCCTCGCGGTCCTGGGCGAACCAACGGCCAATTCGTTGCAGATCTCGAAGAACGTGCGAGCCGCGATGGCGCAAATCGCGCAGACGATGCCGGCGGGCTACGCCTATAAGGTCGCCTTCGACACCTCGGATTTCGTCCGCGCCTCGATCAAGGAAGTTCTGGTTACCCTGCTGATCGCGATCCTGCTGGTCGTCCTCGTGATCTTCATTTTCTTGCAGAACTGGCGCAGCACGCTGATTCCAGCGATCACGATTCCGGTTTCGCTCATCGGCACGTTCGCCGCGATGAAGCTTCTCGGCTTTTCGATCAACACGCTCACGCTCTTCGGCCTCACGCTGGCGACGGGATTGGTAGTCGACGACGCGATCGTCGTTTTGGAGAACATCGTGCGGCATATCGTCGACGACAAGACGAGCACCTTCGATGCGACGGTTCGAGCGATGCGTGAGATCGGGGGTGCCGTCCTCGCGACGTCGCTGGTCTTAATGGCGGTCTTCATTCCGGTCGCCTTTCTCCCGGGGACGACCGGGCTGCTCTTCGCGCAGTTTGCCCTGACGATGGCCGCCTCGATCGGTATCTCGCTCTTTACCGCGCTGACGCTGGCGCCGGTGCTCACGTACCTGTTCGTGCGCGGCGCCGAGCCGACGACCAACCGTTTTATGCTGTGGTTCAACGCGCGGCTGCAAGGCCTTACTACGTGGTATCGCGGCCTCGTCGTCCGGCTCGTCAGCCGTCAAAAACTCATGATTGCGATCTTCGCCGGCGGCATCGCGCTGCTTGGCCTCACGTTCAAAATCACGCCGACCGGATTTCTTCCCAGCGAAGATCAGAGTCTGCTTTACGTCTTGGTAACGCTGCCGATTCAGGCGTCGATGGATCAGACCACGGCAGTGGTGAAACGGCTCGAGGGCATCATGCTCAAGATGCCGCAAGTCGAGGCGGCGACGTCGGGCATCGGTTTTGGTTTTGCCAACAACAGCTCGAACCAGGCGACGATCTTCTTACAGCTCAAGCCGCTCTCCGAGCGGCACGGCGTGGCGAATTCTTCGCTCGCGATCCAGTACGCGCTCTACCAGCAGTTTCAAAAGATTCCAAACGTGACCGCACTGCCCGCGAATCCGCCGGCGATTCCGGGTTTAGGCTCGACCGGCGGTTTTGCGATCCAGATTCAAGATATCAACAATCTGGGGCTGCCGACGTTGAACAAGGTCGGCAACAGCGTGCTCGCGGACGCCAAAGCCGATCCGGTTTTGTCGCAGATGCGTCTGCCGACCATCTTTACGGGATCCTATTTGGTTACCGAGTTCAATCGTTCGAAGGCGCTCGCTTTCGGCGTTACCCCGTCGGCCTTCTTCGATACCATCAACGCCACGACCGGATCGACGTTCGTCAACTTCTTCGACTATGGAACGCGCTCGTATCAGGTCGTCGTTCAAGCCAAGGCCGGGCAGCGAACGTCGCCGCAGGACCTCTCGCGCATTTACGTGGCGAACTCCGCCGGCAGCATGATGCCGGTTAGCCAGTTCCTCCAGACGAAGATGGAGGAGAACAACGTCGCGATCATGCGCTTCAACGAATACAACGCGATCGAGCTCGACGGCCAGCCTGGATTAGGCAAGAGCTCGGGCGAAGCCCTTGCCGCGATTGCGCGTCACGTCGTCGCGAAATTGCCCAAGGGCATGGGGTACGAGTGGAGCGGGATCGCACGCCAGCAAGTTGCGAGCGGGCCGCAGACGGTCGCCGTCTTCGCGATGGGGCTCCTCTTCGTTTTTCTCGTGCTCGTGGCGCAATACGAGAGCCTTTCGACTCCCTTCGTCATCATGCTGGCGGTACCGTTGGCCTTGTTGGGTGCGATCGGTGCGATCTACATCCGGCGAATAAGCGAGCTGATCAGCGAGGTCGTTCACTCGGCGCTAGCGGGTCACCCGGTGCCCATTCCAATTACGTCCTCCGACATCTACGCCCAGATCGGTTTCGTCATGCTGATCGGCTTGGCGGCCAAGAACTCGATCCTGATCGTCGAGTTTGCCAATCAGCTGCGCGCGCAAGGATTGTCGCCGATCGACGCGGTTGCCCACGCCGCGGCCACCCGCTTGCGCCCCATCTTGATGACCTCGGTTGCGTTCATTCTCGGCATCCTTCCCCTCGCGTTCGCGCACGGCGACGGCGCGCAATCGCGCATTTCGCTCGGGACGGCGGTCCTCGGCGGCATGCTCGTCTCGACCGTCATGAACTTAGCGATCGTTCCGGTGCTCTACGTCGTCGTCATCGAGCTTACCGAACGCAAGCGTTCGAAGGGGCCGACGCATCCGGACGACATGCCGCCGCCGCCGCTGCCGTCGGCAGCTACAACGCTTTAACCGCGCTCGTCAGGGCGTCGATCGACGCCTTCGCATCGCCGAAGAGCATCGAGGTGTTCGGCATTTCGTAGAGCGGATTCTCGATACCGGCGAATCCGGAACGCATCGAACGCTTCAGCACGACGACGTTGGCGGCCTTATCGACATCGAGAATCGGCATGCCGTAGATCGGCGAGTTGGTCACGTTGCGCGCGGCCGGGTTGGTGACGTCGTTCGCGCCGACGACCAGCGCGACGTCGGCCGTTGGGAACTCGGGGTTCGCGTCTTCCATGTCGAGCAGCTGGTTGTACGGCACGTTCGCTTCGGCGAGCAGCACGTTCATGTGGCCGGGCATGCGTCCCGCAACCGGATGGATGGCGTAGAGCACCTTCACGCCCCGCTTTTCGAGCTGATCGGCCAGCGCTTTGACGCTGTGCTGCGCCTGCGCAACCGCCATTCCGTAGCCCGGAACGAAGATGACTTTTCCGGCGTAGGCGAGCATCACGGCGACGTCGTCTGCGGTCGTGCTGCGGATCTGCTGCGGACCGCCGCCGGCCGCTGCGACTTCCATGCCGCCCTTCGCACCGAAGGCGCCGAAGAGGACGTTGGTAAGCGGCCGGTTCATCGCACGGCTCATCGCCACCGTCAGAATCGTGCCGCTGGCGCCGACCAGCGCGCCGCAGATAATCAACAGCGTGGAGTCGAGCTCGAAGCCGGTAATCGCGACGGCGACGCCGGTGAAAGAGTTCAGCAGCGAGATCACGACCGGCATGTCGGCACCGCCGATCGGCAGCACGAAGAGAACCCCGAGCGCCAGCGCGGCGAGCAGCAACGCGAGATACCCCCACGCCGGCAGCGTGCCGAGCGAGACGACGAACCAAACCGCAAGGGCGATGATTCCAAGCAGCACGACCGCGTTGACAACCTGCTGGCCGGCGTACGTGATGGGGCGTCCGGTCATCACTTCTTGCAGCTTGAGAAAGGCGATGATCGATCCGGCAAAACTGACCGATCCGATGATCGCGGAGAGCACGAGCGAGACGGCGATGACGTCGCTCATCGAGGCGCCGTGCACGACGTAATGCTCGACGGTCGAGATCAGCGCCGCAGCGCCGCCGCCGGCACCGTTGTAGAGGGCGACCATCTGCGGCATCGCCGTCATCTTCACTTTGACTGCCGCCACGATGCCGACGAGCGCGCCGATCGCCACGCCGATGACGACCGCCCACCAGCCGACGGCCTGCGTCTGCACCAGGACCGAGACGAGCGCGATCGCCATTCCGACCATCGCAAAACGGTTACCGCGCCGCGCCGTCGCCGGCGAGTTCAGCTCGTGCAGTCCGTAGATGAAGAGCACGACGGCGAGCAGATCGGCGAGCGATGTGCCGATGGCGGTGGCCGTCACTTGCCCGGCTCCTTGCGACGGAACATCTGCAACATGCGTTCGGTTACCGCGAAGCCGCCGAAGACGTTAATCGCCCCAAGCGTCACCGCCGCGACGCCGACGATTGTGAGCAGCGTCGAATGGACTCCGGCTCCTACTAGCGCGGCGACGACGACGATCGCACCAGCGAGGACGATGCCGTGAATTGCATTCGTTGCCGACATCAACGGCGTGTGCAGCGTCGTCGGGACCTTCGAGATCACCTCGAAGCCAACGAAAATGGCCAACACGAGCACGGTGAGCAACTCGATGAAATGAGCTGCGTCCATTACGAGCTTCCTCCGATCAACACGCTGCCGTCGCGGGTAATTACCGCGCCCTTCGCAACCTCGTCGTTCGGATCGATCTTCAACGTGGCATCGGCGATCCAAGGCGAGAGTAAAGCGTAAACGTTCCGCGAGTAGAGCCGGCTCGCGTCGGCCGGCATCGTGGCCGGCAAATTCGTCGTGCCGACGATCGTAACGCCATTGGGGGTCGTGACGATTTGATCGGGAACCGTGAGCGCGCAGTTGCCGCCGGCTTCGGCGGCGATGTCGACGATGACGCTCCCCGGTTGCATCGCCTCGACGGCGGCTTGCGTGATCAGCAGCGGCGCTTTGCGTCCCGGCACCAGTGCGGTCGTGATCACGACGTCGTTCGCGCCGATCTGTTCGACCATCCAAGCCCGCTGACGCTCCTGTTGTTCGGGCGTGAGCTCTTTTGCGTATCCTCCCGTCCCCTCGGCGTCGCCGCCGATGTCGAACTCGAGAAAACTTGCGCCCAGCGAGAGTACCTGCTCTTTGACGACGGCCCGCACGTCATATCCGCTTACCACCGCGCCGAGCCGGCGCGCGGTCGCGATCGCTTGCAACCCTGCGACACCTGCTCCCAGCACGAGAACCTTTGCGGGCCGAATCGTGCCGGCGGCGGTCGTCAGCATCGGAAAGAACTTCGGCAACGCGACGGCGCCAAGCAGCACCGCTTTATAACCGGCGATATTGCTTTGCGACGAGAGCGCGTCCATCGACTGCGCGCGCGTGATCCGCGGAATCATCTCCATCGCCAGGGCGGTGACCTTTGCATCCGCGAGGCGCGCTACGTAGCCCGGATCGCCTAAAGGATTCAGAAAACCGACGATGACGCTGCCCGCTGGCATGGCGGCCAAGAGCTCCTCGGATGGGCGGCCGACGGTAACCACCACGTCCACGCCGTCCACGAGCGAGCGTGAATCGTCGGCGAAGGTGGCTCCGGCCGCGGCGTAGAGCGGGTCGGGGAACGAAGCCGCGTCGCCGGCGCCATGCTGCAGGCGGACGGCCGCACCCACCTTAGCGAGGCGGGAGACGGTCTCGGGCACGAGGGCCACCCTGCGCTCCTTTTCCGCGGCTTCGCGAGGAACGGCAACGATCATAGCCCCCCGTGATACTGCTCCGACGTTACGGCGCCCTTCGTTCGACGCAACGCCTTACTCGATGCGTACCACGTTTCGCAAGCTCCCGATGCGTTCGATCTTTACTTCGAGCCGATCGCCCGAGGCCAAGAATTCGGGCGGGTTTCGCGCGAACCCGACACCCTCGGGGGTTCCGGTGGCGATGACGTCACCGGGAAGCAGCGTCATCCCTTTGGAGAGCTCGGCGATCAGGCGCGCGATTGAAAAGATCATCTTCCCGGTGTTGCTCCGCTGTTTTTGCACGCCGTTAAGCTCGAAGCCGATCTCGAGCGATTGAGGGTCGCCGACCTCATCGGGGGTAACGATCCACGGTCCGATCGGACAGGTCGAGTCCAAGCTCTTGCCTTTGAACCACTGCCCGTGCGCGCGTTGCAGGTCGCGCGCGGTGACGTCATTGAGCGCCGTATATCCGAAGACCACGTGAAGCGCCTCGTTTTCGGCGACGTCTTTGCACTGCGCACCGATGACGACGGCGAGTTCGGCTTCGTAATCATATTCGCTCGAGATGCGTGCGCTCAATCGCAGCGTCGAGCCGGGTGCCGCGATGGCTGTCGAAGCCTTCGTGAAAAACGTTGGAACGCTTGGAAGCTTCAACTCTCGGCCCGCGACGCGCGCGCCTTCGAGGGCGTGCTCGAGATAGTTGCGCCCGACGCAAAAAACGTTGCGCGAAGGACGCACCGGCGCGTCAAGCGTCACGCCTTCAAATGGAATCAACTCATCGGCGGCATGCCACGCGATGCGTTCGTGCGGCGCGAGCGCGATGTATTCGCGCAGCGTCTCGGTTGAAATGGTGCGAATCATCGCACCTTCCAACACGCCGGGACGCGTTCGCCCGTCCGGCAGCTGGTAGGTGAGAAACTTCAAAACTAGGGCGGAAGCGTCGCCGCCGGAGTAGGACGCGGCGTCGCGACGCCCCGGATCTGATTGAGCGACGGAAGCTTACCGCTCTGTTGTTGCGCTTGCCGAGCCGCCGCGGCTTGTTTGCGCGCCATCTCCATCATGACATTGGCTGCGCCTTCCTCATTTCCCCAATTGCCTCCGGCGGAAACGAGCGAAACGCGACGCGTGATATCTTGCGTCTTTGGATTGTAATCGTAGGTCACGCGATAGAGCCCGACTTGCGCCGTGCCGTCGGGACGCCGAATCCACATCTGCAGCGCATTGCCGTAGGTTTGCAGGTTGTACGATGACACCTTCGACGGCTTCGTCGATTTGACGCGTACGACTTGACCCTTTTTGTTGACTTCGACGATGACTTCCGAATGCAGCGCAACGGGCGGATACCCCTTTGGCGGGGTTGCGCGAGATGCGCCGGCGCTGGGGTGCGGCGTCGCCGTCGCGAGCGCAGGCGGAGGGGCTACGACAAAGCACGTCGCAACCGCTGCAGCGAGTGCGCTCGCAAGTCGTCTCAACCGCTTAGTTGCGCGAAAGAACCGCAAACGGATGGCCGCAGGATCCGCAGGCGACCACGACTTGAAGGTGCGGCTTCTCGCGAACGCTTCGAGCGTCGTCGGGTCCTTCTTCGAAGCCGCAGAAACGGCATCGCGTTGAGGTCGGTCGCTCTCCTGCCGCGTGTTCGTCCACGTCGTTCGCTTTACGCGGGCCTCGCAGTTCGACCTGCCGAAGCTGCGAGGACACATGATGCTCGCTCGTTTCCTAGGACTCCGGCGACTCATAGCCATTGGTCTTCTCGCCAGCGGCGTTAGCGCGGCGCCGGTTCGAGCCGAGCGTCAAATCGTCGACCTGCATCGCTTGGATGCATACTTCGAACTCTTCGCGGCCGATTCGAGCGTGCCGTGGAAGCCGACTACGGTACGCTTGGATACCTATTCAAGCGCACCGGTCGCATTTTCGGTCTACCAGGTCGATCCTGTCGACGTCCTCACTGCGGGCTCGAACTTTAGTCCCCGCCCGATCGCAACATCGGGTCGGCGTCCCGTGCTCTCCTTCAACTTCACGCCCCCCGGCGGCTATCAATTCCAATCGAACAAAGTGGACGTGCCGCTCAGCGAGCGCGAGGGATTCTTCGTCGTCGAAGCACGACGAGGGAACGTTGGCGAGCAAGTTTGGATCAACCGCACTCGAATCGGCTTCGTTGTCAAGGAGAGCCCGAGCGGATTGGTGCTCTACGGCGCCGATCTCGGCACGGGCGAGCCGCTCGCACACATGCGCGTGCAGTTCGTTGTCGATCGTGCGTTCGCGACCGCGACGACCGACAGCGAAGGGCTCGTGCGCTGGAATCGTGCGGCGCGTCCGGTCTTCGCGCTCGCGCAGTGGGGAAACAGCTACGCGTTCTTAAATTTGCTTCCTCAAGCGCCGCTGCCGGCGACGATCGTCGGCGTTCGAACCGACTCGGCCGTCGTCCACGCCGGCGGCGTCGTCCGGGTCGTGGGCTTCGCGCGAACCCGCGTGCACGGCGTGC
>JBARKF010000303.1:0-4103 GCA_049800655.1 Candidatus Cybelea sp. | reverse complement strand
TGTTTTGGTTCAGATTTGGCACGTAGAGGGTCCCGCTTGAGTCGACAGCGAGGTCCATCGGCGAGGTAACGCCGTTCGTGATGGTTCTCGATGGCGACTTGCTTCCGCGAGCGTAGACTTCTACATTGTGCAGCACAGTGCCACGTAAGTTCCCAACATACAACGTACCGGAATGATCGATTGCAATTCCAAACGGCGACACGAGGCCCTTGGTGATCACGGTATGGGGACGCTTTGAGCCTTCAAGGTACTCGGTTACATTGGGGCCGCCGGCGTTGGTAACCCAGAGGTTCCCTTTCGCATCGATCGCGCAGTACCCCGGTACATTGATGCCGTCTGTTATCGTCCTCGATGGCGTCGTCTTGCCAAGCGGATACACCGAAATCCAGCCGCCACTAGCCGGCTCATTCGTTACGTAGAGCGTACCTTGGCCGTCAACGCAGGCACCGGTAGGAATGACGAGGCCATCTGAAATCGTCTCCATTGGCGCGGGGTCATTGGTTGTTGCCTCGTACACGGTGACGTCTTCATATCCAACGTTCGTTACATAGAGTAGCGGGGCGGTAGCCTTTGCGTTGTATGGTGCCCGCGGGGTCTGCCCCAGCACTGGAATTCCCCCAGTTGCTGAAGCGCCTTGAATCAGCATCTGAAGGGGCCTCGGGTCCTGCACGCCGAGTGGTGGTTGGGTCGCGCCGCAGCCAGCGAGGAGCGCAGCAGCGGCGAACGGGCCAACCGCACGGTTAAATTTTAAATTGTTCATGTATCTTGGCTACCTGATTTCTCAACGGATGGGCGACTAGAAACGTTCGGCCCGAGGAAGCTCAGTTCCCGGGGCCGTCAAGGACCGGTTCAAGCTTGGCGATTGTTGACCGGTGCGGCCTCGTTCCTCCGTTGGCTATCGCCTGAATCTCCGAGCGACTAACCCCGGAAGCGCGAGCGACCAACTTAACTCCGGTTGCTCGTATCTTTGCACGCAACGCTTCGAGCTTCTCGGTTGCGTGCTCGTATATCACGACTTCCGTCGCGCTGAGAATCTCGGCGGTAAGTCCTTCGTTGGTATCAGTCGGGTCGACGATAACCTCCTTACCGATGGCTCCCTTGGTCTCCACGAACACTGGGCGCGATATGAGAAGTCCCCGCGTACGACGTGTCGGTTCGCTTCCATCAGCGCATAGGCGTTTGCGTTCGACACCTCGCAGCGTCGAACGAACAAGGCTTCCGTAGGTTTTGAGGCGTGGCCGGAGCGCGAAATCCCACGGAGCCTCGCAGCGTAGGCAGCGCCAATCCTGTTCGCGCCATCTTGCCGGGTCGGGAAAGAGCGCGCATCCTGGCCGTGGATCCTCGCAGCATCGCTCCAAGCTAGCAACCTCCTCGATTGCGAGGTCGACTGCGCTTCTGTTAACGACGCCAACTGCGAGGAAGTCAAACGGGCGCAGACGGTCGTTTTCGCGATACGGCTCAAAGACGTTCCACGTCGTAAGCGTAAGCTGCGAGATTGCCGGATACTGCTCCCAGGCAAACGGCTTCACGGACTGACCACGCGCCGCGCGAATCTCGCGTTTCCACGCGTCAATAATCCATTCGTGGCGCTGGCCCTGAATCGGCGAACGGTACTGCCCAAGGACGTGCGAGGAATACTTGCGGATGACCGGCTCGCCTCGCGCGTCGAGCGTAAAGAGCGTATAGAGCTTTTCGGAAACCGCGTAGCACCATAGCTCGCACCGGGCTTTCCGCGTCTTATCCGTGAAGTTTTCGTCTTCGAGCTTCAGCACCGAGCCGGGAACGATGGCGCGATCGTACGGACTCAGCGAAGTGAAGCGTTCGCGAATCGCCTCCACGTGTTCCCATGAAAGGGCGCGCAATCCACGCGAGCCGTCCGGAAGGCGATACGGCCCGCCCTCGCACGGCACAAAGCCGCCGTCGTGCGTGGCGACCACGGCGAGGCTATCGGTATCGCAATAGGCAACAGCGCCGCCGCGGCGCTCCACCTCGCGCTGCGCTAACGCAAGCATGAGACGCGCTCCAGCGGTTACAAGCGAGGCGCTTGGAAAGAAGTTGAAGCGGCCCGGACGCTCCGGACGATCGACCTCGGTCTCGAAGGTCGCATCGGCATAGACCGAGACGCGGCGCAGTTTGCGGTTCTGCTCGTTGGGGTCTACGTCAATGGGGCTTGTCTCCGCAAAGACACCGTAAGCGCCGGAGTTTGCGATGACCTTGTAGCCGGTAGACCGGCGTTCGTCGTCAATCGGGTCCCCCGTTACGGTCTTGCGTAGCTCGATGAGCCGAGCGAAGAAGTCGTCGCCGCGAGGGTCGATGAGGTCGGCTCCTCGGAACGGAATCGCTCGCAGCGTCTCCTGCTTGCCATTCGGTCGAAGGCGCCAGGCCCGAAGGATGACCGGCTTGCCCTCGGCGATCGCCGAAGCCGCGAGGTCGGGTCCAGCGTACCAAAGCGGTTCGACCGACTCGACCGGGCCGACGGTGACAACGGCGTTCGAGGCGGCCTGCTTTTCGTACTCGCGGCGCTCCGCGTCGCTCGCAACGCGCTTCGGCGGCGGCACGATCGGCGCACGCGCCGGAAGGCTGGCACCGGTGGGGTCAACGAGAGCAAAGAAGTCGAGCCGCTTCCACGTCGCGGGGTCGAAGAGCGTTTCGGGATGGTCGCGCAGGTCTGTAAGTAGCGCCGCTATCTCTTCAGGCGGAACCTCTTCGACTTCGAGCCACGCCGGTATAATGTGCTTCGACCATAAGCCCAGGAGTGCAAAAACCGTCGGATACATAGAGAGAAAATCCAGGTAGACGCATGGGAGCAGCGTCTTTACGATACGCGCCTCGACGCGTCCACCGAAGTAGGCCTGCGCTGCGTAGCCGAGATAAGGCTTCGGAAAGTCGGGCTGGACGTGCAGGCGTGGTTGAACGCCGAATGCATCGAGGTAGGCCTTTGCGATCGTGGCGCCGGATTGCGCCTTCGACAGGTGCAAGCCGATGGGATGCTTTGCGTGTTCAGCGTCGAGCGCCCACAGTAGCTCAGACGTCTTGCGTACGTCGTAAAGACAGCCCTCGACGTTTTCGAACGTTATCTCGCCGCTGTGGGCTCCTGGCCGAGACTCGAACGGAACGCCAAAGGCTCGACAATGTTTTGAGGTGGTCGCAATGCCGCATTAACGCTTGCAGCACGCGGATTTCTGGCGGTGGCGGGATCCAGGGCTCGGGGCCCTGACTCTTACAGAAGCGCGCGATGAGCGCCGCGTCAACCGCGTCAGTCTTCGTCCGCAGCAGCTCACTCTGGGCAAACGCCTTGATGCGAGCCGGGTTGACCACGCTGACGTGCTGGTCGAGGCTTTGAAGGTACAACGCGAGCGCTTCCCAATACGAGCCGGTCGCCTCCATGCAGAAGTGCACTTCGTCGGCTTGCCGATTCTTAAGCCACGTCGTTAGCTGCTCGAATCCTTTCGGTGTGTTCGGAAACACTTTTTTTGCATCAGCTCGATCGCCTAAGAGAAATGCGTGAAACGTTTCCTTCGACAGGTCGATCCCCAAGAACGATGGCATCAAGTTCCTCCCGTAACGGCACCCCTTCTCGATCGACCTTGTGCATTCGAGCTAACCGGCGATTCGGTGCTCACGATACCGTCCGATCTCTGAGGGCGCCACAGGGCAGGCCGCCTATCTATCCCACGGGTTTTTTAACCCAAGGGGTTCATTCAGCGTGACCTGCCCTACGGGCATCATACAAGGGGTTGGCCGCAAAAAGATGGCGCCCCCCTCCCGGCCAGCCTAGCTCTAGGCATCCGAGCCGTCGCGATCCAAGCCGCAACGCGTTAAGCGCCGCGCGCTAAACTGCGAGGCTGCTGCGAGCTAAGCCGCTGCGCTGCGAGGCATGCTTAGCCGCAATGCGAGCCAGGCTGCGTGCAAAGCCAAGCTGCTATGCGTGCGACGCGGCCTCGCTTGCGCGAAGCCGTGCAGAGGGGCAGAGTGTGCGGGGGCTTATCTCGGCGGCTGCGATCCGCCGCACCCTGCGAGCGGTACCGCCGCTACTACACAACCAAAACTTTTTCTCATTTGCCTACCTCTGAGATTACCGTGATTGTCGCGGTCAACGCCGG
>JBARKF010000302.1:0-30820 GCA_049800655.1 Candidatus Cybelea sp. | reverse complement strand
CGACGGTAGAGCGCACGAACCAGCCGTTCCACCGCGCGTTCCTGAAGGCTCCCCTTCTTCCACGCTCCCATCGCGACGGCAACGTCCGGGAAGACGTCGCGGATGTCGGCGACCAGCTTTGCACGGTGGCGCCAGGCAGCAATCATCCCCGGAATGGCCAGCGTGATCGGCGGCGAGCTGATCACGACCACATCGTATTTATTGCGGGTGAAAATCGAATAGAGCGAAGCCGATAGCGCGGCGGTCAGCCAGTGCAAGAGACGGCTGCCAGGCAGATTCGGAAGCAGCAGCGAGAAGAGCCGCAGCGTGCGCGTGCGGCCGGCTTTTTCAACGCGCACGAATGGAAGCCGGGTTTCCGAAAATCGTCCGCGGGGGAACGAGGGAAAGCTCGTGACGACATCCACTTCGTGCCCCGCGTTGGCCAACGCCTCGACAAAGGACGCGACGCGGGTCGCGCCGGCGGCTGGTTCGGGTGGGTAGAAGTGCGTGATGAAGAGCGTCTTCACGTGTGCGCTCCGCCGAGTATGGTGTCGCGGTGGCTTAACCGCTCGGGCAGACTTCGCAGCGTCGCGGCCATGACGCGCGAACGGCTCGTTCGCTGCCCGACGTACGCGGTCCAACGTTGCGCTGCTTCCTCGAACTTCGGTTCGGAGAACATGTTTCCGAGCACGTGCATTTGTGCGATGTGAAACTGATGGTACTTGAGCGTCGCGATGTGCGGCTGGCCGCCGGCAGAGAGCAAGAGGCTGTAGCGCGTCCACCACCCGGTATCGAAGCGCGGAAGCCAGTGCCGCAGCGTGTCGACGCAAGCCTCGACGATCCGCGCAAGCCCCTGGTCATCCGTCCGCTTCCACAGCTCCCAGATGCCCCACAGCGCGAAAATGCAGCCGTTGAGCACGTGGGGGGCGTGCTCGTTGGCGATCTCTTCAAGAAACAGCTCCGATCCGGAGCGCCAGACGACGCCACCCTGCGCAATGTCGGAAAAAAACGGTTGCGCGGCGCGCTGGGCGGCATCGCCGTAGCCCGATGATGCATCCAGTGAGTGCGCCCGGAGAAGCACGGAAATCGCCTCTCCTTGCGCCATCGCCGAACACCAGCCGCTGGCGGCGCCGTACTTTTTCCACGGAAACTCGAAGCGATAGAGTCCGGCAACGCCGTTATCGTGCTGCCGGTCGCGCAGCCATTTCGCTTGGGCAAGGAAATCCCCGCGAGCGGCCGCGTTGCGCGTGGCATACCAGATGTCGAACCGGTGCAGCGCAAACTGGGCGATGCGAATGGGGTGATATACGCGCGCGGGTCCGCTTAAGAGGACGCCGTCAACGTCACAGGGTGCACCGTTCCAATCTTCACCGTAGGTGCCGCTTCCGGGATCCCACTCGACGAAATAGGGCCCGGCGCCGGCAGCTGCCAACCCGTGAAGACTGTGAGATCGGTGGTGCGACCACGTTACCGGAAAGCCGAGGGCTAAGCGGCGCAGCGCAGTCATGCCACCGCGGCGATCCGGCGTGCTTGCGATGGCCGGCCCAGCACGTAGCACTCGAATCCATGCCGCTGCCAGTCCGCTGCGTCAAAGAAATGGCGCGTATCCATGAGAAGCGCCCGGCGCATCCGTGGGGCCACGTCGGCTGGGTCGATCTGCCGAAATGCCGTGTGCGGCGTAACCAGGACGAGCGCGTCGGCGCCGGAGACCGCTTCCTCGAGGGACGCGCTCAACGGTCGATGATAGCGCTCGACGTTCGGATCGAATATGGCCGTCTCAAAACCGCGCTCGCGCAGCAGGTCGTCGATCCGCGACGCGGGGCTTTCGCGTGCGTCGTCGACGTCAGCTTTATAGGCGGCCCCCAGCAGTGCGATCTTGCTGCCCGGCAGGTGATCCACCAACTCGGCGATGCGACGCGCAATGCGAAAGGGCATTCGGTCGTTAACGCGGCGAGCGGATTGGATAAGCTCCGTAACGACCGGATTCGCGTCCGCTAAGAAATAGGGATCCACTGGAATGCAATGGCCGCCGACGCCTGGTCCCGGTTGCAGGATGTTCACGCGAGGATGCTTGTTGGCAAGCGCGATCGTCTCCCAAACGTCGACGCCCAGCTCTTCTGCGAAAATCGCCAGCTCGTTAGCGAATGCGATGTTCACGTCGCGGAACGTATTTTCCACGACTTTCACGAACTCGGCAACCGCGATCGACGTGAGGGCGATCTCGCCGTCACAGAACGAGGCGTACAGGTCGCGAACGATCTCCGCGTCGCGGGGCGTCCGTCCGCCGACAACGCGAGCATTCGCGCGCAACTCCAGCATGATCGAGCCCGGAATGACGCGCTCGGGGCAGTGCGCCACGTGAAAGTCATCGATCGACTTGTTTTGGGCGCGCAGCGCTCGCTCGACGATCCGTTCGGTCGCGCCGGGCGGGACGGTCGACTCCAAGACGATGATCGCGCCAGGCTCGGCTACCTCGGCAACCGCGCGCGCACCCGCCTCGACGTAGCGTAGGTCGGGCCTGCCGTCCGCGCTCGGCGTCGGCAGGCACATGATGTAAGCTGCCGCGTTCGGGATGCGATCGACGACGTGGAACCGACTAGAATGCAGCGCATCGAGCACCGCCTGCCTCACCGGTTGCTCCATCTGCGAAACGCAGCCGCGTTGCAAGCTGTGGCGCAACTTCGCGTTGACGTCATAACCGTAAACGCGATGGCCGCTTTGGGCGAGGAGTGCGGCAGTCGGCAAACCGATATAGCCCAAGCCAATAACCGTGACGTTCATGCGGTATTCCTTTTGTTGAGAGTCGCGGCGAGTTTCTGCATCTGCGTCGCCGCGTCGTACTGCGTCGCGACGCGCTGATGCGCGCGTCGAGCGCGCTCTTTCGCGGCGCCCGGATCGAGATAGAGGTCGAGCAGCGCGCAGGCGAGCGCGTTCGTATCGCCCGCCTTCACCAGACGACCGACTCGGTCGTCGAGCAGCTCGGGGACGCTGCCGGAATCGGTCGCAATCACCGGAACGCCGAATGCCATCGCCTCGATGAGCGCCGATGGAATACCCTCCATCGCGCGCTCGCCATCGGCGCGACTCGCGAGAACCACGGCGGCAAAACGCCCCGCGCGGTACCACTCGTGAAGCATCCCTTGCGGGAGAAAGCCGGCAAACTCAACGAGCTCGCCCAAACCGAGCTGCGTAACCAAGTCTTCAAGCTCGCGGCGCCGGGGGCCGGCTCCGGCCAGCGTGCACTGCGCCTCGACGCCCCACGTGCGAAGGCGCGCGAGCGCGCGCAAAAGGTCGTCGTGGCCTTTGACGGCCACCAGCGCTGCCGGACAGATGACGCGGAACGGTTCGCGCCGCTCAGCGGTAAAAACCGGAGTGGCCGGCACCGCAGTGCCCAGACGCAGCTCGACGATACGCCCGGCTACTCCCGGCATGCGTTGGGCAAGGTCGGTCGTGCCCCGGGTCGATATCGTGCGCACGAACGAGACGCTCTTTGCTTTCGCATCGAAGGCGTTACGTTCGTAAATGTCCCAGCGGTGCGCGGTGCAACTCCACGCGATGCCGCTCGCTCCCGCCGCAATCATTGCGACCGTTGCCGGTGTCGACGCCCAATACGCATGGATATGGTCGATCGCGTTTTCGGTCGCCCAATCCGCGAGCGCCAGCGCCTTGATCGCGACAGTCAGATTCTTCGCGCGGCCGGGATCGCGCGAGGCGATGAGCGGTCCTAACGTCCGCAGCGTCCTCACCGGCCTTCGCAGAAACGTTCGCACCGCGCGCCGCAGCAGGTGCGTGCTCAATAACGACCAGTTCAGAACTTCGACATCTCCGGGAACGCTTTGCTGCGCCGGCGACACCGCCGGGCGCACCGGCATCACCGCGATCCGATCGAGATGGCGCCGCAGCTCCACGAGTTCCGTAGACAGGTAGGCCTCCTGGCTGCCGAACGGATAGCGCGAGGTCACGACGAGGAGCCGGCGTGCTTTAGCCGTCACGACGCCATCCCGCACAGATCGAGGTACATGCGACGATGCGCATCGGCCATTTGCCGGATGTCGTACGCCCCGAGCGCGTGCGCGCGGGCCCGCTCGGCGATCTGACGGCGCATGATGGGGTGAGCGACGATCCGTTCGATCTGCGCCGCGACGTGGACCGGTTCGAAGCTGGGCGTGAGGAAACCGTATCGCCCGTCGGCGAGCATGTTGCGCGAACCTAGCCACGGCGTGCTGACGATCGGAATGCCGGCCAGCATTGCCTCGAGCAATGTCAACGGCATGCCTTCGAACCATGAGGTCATGAGCAGCAGATCGACGCCGGCCATCAGCTCCGTCACGTCGTTGCGATATCCCAGAAATCGAACCTGTTCGCCGATGTGCAACGCGAGCGCGAGGCCGCGCAGCACCACTTCTTCTTTACCGGAGCCGGCGAAAAAGAGCACCGTTCGCCGGCGAACGCTCTCCGGAAGCAACGCAAACGAGCGCAACGCCAGGATGTGGTTCTTCTGGAACTCCATCCGGCCGACGGTCATGATGGCGAACTGGTCGGGCTCGAGCCCGAGTCGCGCTCGCGCGGACGCCCGGTCTTCGGTGGGTTGCGGCAGCGCGAGGCCGTTGGGGATCAGCACGAGTTTCTGCCGCGGAAGGCTCTCGCGCTCGATCAGCGCGGTACCCTGTTCGCGGAAAAACGTGATGACGCGCGCGGTTACTCGATGGAGTATCCAGTCGGCGACGCGCTCGAGCGGCGTTCGCCTAAAATCGCAGGGATTGTGCTCGGTATGAACGATGAGCTTGGCGCCCGCGAGGAGTGCCGCGACCCGGCCCCAGTATTTGCCGACGTGCGTATGCGTGTGAACGACGTCGGGCTTGCACCGCCGTATCTCGCGGATGAGGCGGCAAACGAAAAGCCGATCGCGGCGGTCTTTACGCCCGGCGTTAAAAACGCTGAACGGCAGCGCCTCGCGAGCGCTTTGCGGCGGCTCATAGATCGTGAGCAGCGAGGCTTCAACGTCGGCCGAAGGCAGATGCTTGAGCAGTTCCACGATGATCCGCTCGGCGCCGTAGCCCCGAACCGATGGGAGGATGTGAAGAACGCGCAGCTTGCTTCTCATGCGGCACGATGAAAGAGGAACTCGCAGGCCGTCTGAAAGAGCACGGCCACATCGAGAAACGGCGACCAATTCTCAACGTATTGAAGATCGTACTCGAGCTTCTCGCTGGCCGCGGAGGTCTCCAGCGTGCGCTTCATGTGCACCTGCGACCAGCCCGTAATGCCCGGACGCACGAGGTGGCGCTCGTCGTAGCGAGGGAGTGTGCCACGGAAGAGATCGACGAAGATCGGGCGTTCGGGGCGGGGGCCAACCAGCGACATCTCGCCGCGCAAAACGTTGAAGAGCTGCGGCAGCTCGTCGATGCTCAGGCGCCGGATGATGGCTCCCACGCGCGTCTTTCGGGGATCGTCGGCCGTGGCCCAGCGCGCGCCGCCGTCGCTTTCGGCATCGAGGCGCATCGAACGAAGCTTTAAAATGGAGAAGGGACGGCCGCCGACGCCGACGCGCTCCTGCTTGAAGAGGACCGGCCACCCCGAATCCAGGTAAACGGCGATGGCGGCAATGAGGATGACGGGGGCAAAGATCGCGAGCGCCACGGATGCCAGCACGATGTCGATCATCCGTTTGAGCAGCTGCGCACGCGGCGTGCACGCGCGCAGGCGCGAGGGAACGATAAGAACCTGGCGTCCGTCGGTCTGCAGCGAAAGATCGTAAGCGTAACGGGTGACGCTCGGCGGCGCGAAGCAGAGTTGGATATGCTCGCGGGCCGCCGCTTCGAGAATATGGCAGAGGACGTGGGGTGGGATCATCTCCGTTAACATCAGCGAATCGCATCCCCAAGCGCGCGCGTGATCGAACCATTCGATGCGCCTCAAGTCCGCGTCGCGAGTCAAATCGATCTGCCCGAGCGTCTCGGCGATATCGTCGATGACGATCATTTGAGCCTGCGAATCGTCGCCGAGCTCCAGGCTCTCCAGGACGCTGCTGACCCGTTCCGAGGTCCCCACGACGCTAATTCTCCTGCTTCCTTTAAAACGCCGGCTCTGCCGAAGGTGGTGAAAAATCGCGCGAGACGTGCCGACGAGAACGATCGAAAAGAGCAGCGAGTAAAGCAATGCGATGCGTGAGGTCGAGATGCCGGGGTAGATCGTAAAGAGCACGAGCTGTGGGATCGTCCCCAAAATCAATGCGGCAACGGTATAGTAGAGCTCGTCCTTCATCGAAAGTGCGAACGTGCGGCGGTAGAGGCCGAGCCGATCGAAGATCAGCACCCATAACGTGACGGAGAGCGCGTCGGCCACCAGCAAGTGCCCCAGGATTCGAGGCGACCTCCAATGGTGGAACCCGATGAGCGCACCCAAACCCGAGGCGACCAGGAATAACACGACGTCCGCCGCCATCAAGGTGATGGTCCAGCGAATCGGGTACGCCTTCGGAACGAGGCGTACGTTTGTTTTTTTGAGCGGCGTAGGGCGCTCGAAAATGCGCGCCGTCATGGCTGACTCAATGATACGTGTGCGCACGCCGCAAATCGGAGAGTCCTTAGTCCCGGCCTAGGTGACAGGCGTCGTCCCACCGCTTGAGCATTGCTGTCCTTATCATCTGACGCTCGCAGCGCTTACGATACTCTGCGTAGCGCAATGTCACAGATAGCGCCGTATACCGGCGACGCAAATCTCGCGTATAACGCTGCCCCCCAAGGGCAGCCCAGCGAAGCACACGATCTGGACCGCCTCTACGGCGCGATCCGTAAGCGGTGGCGCATTTTGCTCGCGATCACCGGAGGCTTCATCGCGCTCGCCGGCCTGGTTACTCTGCTCACGCCGAAGACGTATACGACCTCGGTGCGCCTGCTGGTGGGCCGGCCGGGGAGCGATATCGCGCCAACCGACAACGACACCGCGCTGCCCGTCTTGAACGCCCTCGTGCTTCAGAGTGGCGCCCAGTCGGCCGAAACCTTGGCCGAACTGGCGCAGCAGCACGACATCGCGTCAAGAGTTATCCAACAGTTAAACCTTCAGACGACGCCGGGCGGCCTGCTGGGGCGCGTGAGCGTCAAGCCGATCGTCAACACGTCACTGCTCAATCTCAGCGTGAAGTGGCGGGACCCCAATCGCTCGGCCGACATTGCCAATGCATTCGCCAACGCCTTCGTCGATCAAGAACGCGATTTCGTGCGATCCGAGGCCGTTGCCGCGCTTGGGTTCCTCTCGCGCGAGCTGCCTAACGCGCGGGCAAAGATGCAGTCTGCCCAAACACGGCTGGCGCAGTTCCAATCAGCCCATGGGTACCTCGATGCGACCGCCCACGAGCAGGACCTTAGCGCTCGCATGGATTCCGTCAATGCGCATATCGACCAGCTAACGGTCGACCAAAACGAGGCGACGGCGCTGCTCAATAGCGTCAACAGTCAGTTGGCGACGCTCTCGAGCACCGTCGACAGCGCAAAAGACGTCGCTGCAAACCCCGTCAGCAACGACCTGCGCACGAAGCTTTCGGACGTCGAAACCCAGCTCTCCGCGGCGGAACAAAAGTACACGCCCGCCCATCCCACGGTCATCGCACTGCGCCAGCAGCGCGCCGCGTTGTTGGCCGAGCTTGCGGGCCAACCCTCGGCGGTCGTGAGCCAAACGACGGTCGCGCCGAATCCTTTGTATCAGTCGTTGCAATCCCAAGCGTCGACCTACCGCGCGCGCATCCAGGGCGATCAGGGAGAACTGCGCGCGCTTGGAGCCCAGCGCAAGGCCTACCGCCCAACCATGAAGGCGCTGCCGCAGCAAGCCATTCTCTTTGGCTCGGTTCAAGAAGAAGCGAAGCGGGCAGCGAACGTTTACAACGCCCTCCAACAGAAGTACAACGATGCGCTCGTTGCCAAGAGCACGGCGATCAGCGACATCATCGTCGTGCAGTCGGCATCCGCCGACGACGCCGTCAAGAGGCCGAATCTCCGAACGAATCTTGGGATCGCGGTCGTGGTTGGTTTGCTTCTCGGCCTGGCGGTCATCTACGCGCTCGACCTCATCGACCGCCGCACGACGGACCGCGACTTCGCCGCGCTCTTAGGACTGCCCGTGATCGCGCGCATTCCGCCCTTGACCACGACCAATCCGAAGATGCTTCCGTGGATCCAGTCGTTGACGCTGGAAGCCTTTCTCCACTTATGCGTTACCCTTAAACTGCGAAATAAGCGCCCGCTTAAATCGCTTGCCATCTTGAGCGCGCGGCGCGGTGAGGGGAAGTCGACCGTCGCTTACAATCTCGCGAAGAGCCTAGCGGCGCTACAACCGGGCATTTTGCTCATCGATGCGGATCTACGGCAGCCGACGCTGCACGAAAAGGCCGGCTGCTCGAACGACGTGGGGCTCAATGAGGTCCTGCACGGCGAGACTCCGCTCCACGGCGCCGTCCAGAACCTCGCAGCCGGCCTCGACGTTCTGACAAGCCATGGCAACGAGACGAATCCGATCGCACTGCTCCAGACGACTTTTGAAGAGCTGCTGGAGCGTGCCGCCCAGGAATACGCGATGGTCATCGTCGACGCGCCCGCGCTCACGGCGGTTTCGGACGCGTTGCTCATCGCCGCCGAAGTGGACGGTTCGCTGATCGTCGTCAGCGCGGATCGCGGCAACGACCGCGACACGCAGCGAGCGATCGCGCAGATGGGCCTCATTGGGGTCGAGAACATCCTGGGCGTCGTCGTCAACCGCGATGCCTCAGCCACCGGCGATTACTACGGCTATTTCGCAAAGACGAATGCCGCGCTGACGGCGGGCTTGGCGTGACGAGCGTCACGGTCGTCGTTCCCGCGTATAACGAAGGCGAGACGTTCGCCGGCGCACTCGTCACCATCGCCGATTACTTTTCAAAGCATCGCGGCGGCGGTTACGATTTCAACTATTTGATCGTAGACGACGGCAGCCGCGACGAGACCTATGCCGTCGCTTCAAGCTTCGCCGGACGGCGCAGCGACGTTCGGGTCTTGCAGCACGATCGAAACCGCGGACTCGGCGCCGCGCTTCGCACCGCATTTGCTGCGATCGACTCGGATATCGCGGTGGTTTTAGACGCCGACTTGAGCTACACGCCCGCGACCGCGATGGAGCTGATCGAACAGCTCGACCGCGAAGGCGCGGACATCGCTCTGGCATCCGCCTACGCGCATGGCGGCAGCGTGAGCAACGTGCCGCTGCTGCGGCGGATTTTGAGCCGGGAAGCAAACCGGCTGCTTTCGCTGGCGACCTGCGGTCGCTACGCGACGCTCACGTGCATGGTGCGCGCGTATCGGGTGGAAGCGCTGCGCCGGCTAGCGTTCGCAAGCAACGGCATGGACTCGGTCGCAGAGATGCTGCTCGACGGGCTGCGCAAGCAGATGCGTGTCGTCGAGCTGCCCGCAACGCTTTCCTGGAGCGAAGAGCGGCGCGAGGCAGGGGGACGTTTCCGCCCGTTGAGCGCGATCCGGCGCATCGCGGCGACGTGCCTTATGGCGTGCCGCCATCGTCCAGCGCTATGGCTTGCCCTGCCCGGACTCTTTCCTGGATTGCTGCCGCTATCGGTGGCAACCCTTCTCATCTTGCGCGTGAATGGTCCGACGCTCGCAATCGGCACGACGACCGTCGTCGTGGTGCAATACTCGAGCCTCGCTCTTTTCAGCGGGCAGCTCGCGGCATTTTTCGGACGCCGCCTTTATCACCGCAATCACCCAAACGGAGTAAACAATGGCTATAACGTTCCCAGCCGCTCGGTCTAGAACGCTTCCATCCGATCAGGATGCGTCGGGCAGGACGCTCGGCGCCGAAGAGATCGCCGCCGTCTCAGCGGCCCTGCGCAGCGGCACCCTGACGAGCACGAAAGGCACCTTCGTTGCTCAACTCGAGTCGCGGTTTGCATCGATGCTCGGCGTGAAACACGCGTTCGCCTGCGCTTCGGGGACCGCCGCGATCCATTGCGCGATCGCCGCGATCGATCCGAATCCGGGTGACGAGATCATCACGACTCCGATCACCGACATGGGAGCGCTGACGCCGATCCTCTACCAGGGCGCCATCCCGGTGTTCGCCGACGTCGATCCCTTGACGTGCAACGTGACCCCAGCGAGTGTCGCCGAACGAATCAGCTCGCGCACGAAGGCGATTATCGTGACGCACCTCTTCGGCAATCCTTGCGATATCGATGGCATCGTGGAGGTCGCCACTGCGGCGGGAATCCCGGTGATCGAAGATTGTGCGCAGGCGTTTCTGGCGGCGAGCGACGGCAACTTCGTCGGAACGGTCGGCAAGATCGGCTGCTTCAGCTTGCAACAGGGGAAACACATCACCACCGGCGAGGGCGGTCTGGTCGTCACCAACGATGACGAGCTCGCGCGCCGAATCTACCTTTTTATCAACAAAGCCTGGGGCTACGGCGATCCCAATCCGGATCACTATTTCCTCGCCTTGAACTACCGCATATCGGAACTCTGCGGCAGCGTCGCCTGCGCGCAGCTCGACAAACTGCCGACGGCCGTCGCCCGGCGGCGGATGCTCGCCGAGCTCCTGAACTCACGGCTTCGCACGGTCGAGGGTCTCGTGACGCCCGTCGTACGCGAAGGCGCGCTGCACAGCTATTGGAAGTACTGCGTCCGCTTGGCCGAGCCGCTTCCGGTCGACGCCGTCGTCGAAGTAGCGAAGCTCTTGCGCGAACGCGGGATCGTGAGCGCTCCACGTTACATCGTGAAGCCGGCCTTCATGTGTGACATTTTCCAGAAGCGCAAGACGTTCGGCACCAGCAGTTTTCCCTTCACGCTGGCAACTCCAGAAGCGCTCGACTACCGGCTCGAACGCTTTCCCGGCGCTGTCGAGGGCTTGGAACGGCTACTCGTCGTGCCGTGGAACGACCGTTACAACGAGGACGACGTCGACTACATCGGCGACGCCCTCATATCAGCGGTCGCAGCCGTCGGCCTAAAGCGGGCATCATGAGCGTGTTACGTTTTGCAGTCATCGGTACCGGCGCAATCGCTCGCGCCTACGAAACGGCCTTCAGCTCGCTGAGCCAGGCCACGATCGTGGCCGCGACCGATACCAACGTCATCGCGGCGAAGGCCTTCGCGGAGCGCAACGGCTGCGCCGCCTACTCCTCGGTCCACGAGCTCTTGCGCCACGCGCAGTTTGACGCGGCTGTCGTTTGCACGCCTCCCGCCACGCACGAAGCCGTCGCGTGCGCCCTTTTGCAGAGCGGCAAGCACGTGTTGTGCGAAAAGCCGCTGGCGATCAGCTCCGTGCAAGCGCGTCGGATGCTGGAATGCGCGAGACGCCATGGGGCCTTGCTAACGATGGCCTCAAAGTTCCGCTACGCTAGCGACGTTCGCAGGGCTCGCGAGCTCGTGATGGAGGGCGTGATCGGGGACCTCGTGTTCGTCGAAAACGCGTTTACGTCGCACGTCGACATGAGCCGGCGATGGAACTCGGACGCCACGATCAGCGGCGGCGGAGTCCTCATCGACAACGGAACGCACTCGGTCGACATTCTTCGGTATTTCCTAGGAAATTTGTGCGACGTACGGGTCGTGGAAGGCCCCCGCATGCAAGGGCTCTCCGTGGAAGACACGGTGCGGCTGCTGGTTCACAACGATCAAGACGTGATCGGCTCCGCGGATCTCTCATGGAGCATCGATAAGGAGATGGAAACCTTCGTACGTCTCTACGGAAGCCACGGCACGATCCTCGTCGGCTGGAAAGAATCCCGCCTGCGCCGCCGCGGCGAATCCCAATGGGAAACGTTCGGCGCGGGGTACGATAAGATTCAAGCCTTCCGCGACCAACTCGCGAACTTCTGCGCCGCAATAACCGGTAGCGAACGGCTGCTGATCACCCCGATCGACGCTCTGGCCTCAGTCGAGGTCGTGCAAGCCGCCTACGCGGCCCTCGAGTACGCTCGTTGGGAGCGTATCGCGGGTCGCTCTTCCCTTCAAGCTGAGGCATCTTAGTGGCAGCGCATCCAACGGCGGTAATCGAGCCGGGTGTCTCCATCGGGCGTAATACCGCTATTTGGGATCACGTCCACGTTCGGCATTCGACTCGAATCGGCGAAGAGTGCATCATCGGCGGGAAGACGTACATTGCCTACGGTGTCGTTATCGGCGATCGCGTCAAGATCAACTCGTTCGTCTACATCTGCACGGACGTCACGATCGAGACGGGAGTCATGATCTCCGCCGGCGTCGTCTTTACCAACGACCGCTTCCCGCGCGCAACCACGCCCGACTTGAAAACCGTCCTCTCATCGGATCCGAACGAAAGCACGCTCCCGACGCGGGTTCGCGAAGGGGCGACGATTGGCGCGCAGGCCACGATCGGTCCCGGTCTGACGATCGGCCGTTTTGCCATGGTTGGTATGGGATCGGTCGTGACGCATGACGTTCCCGACCACGCGATCGTCTGCGGGAACCCCGCCAGGATCGTCGGGTACGCCTGCGCCTGCGGCGAAAAGTTGGTGGCGGCAGTGCCGAACGCCGCGGTCATGTCCTGCGTCGTATGTAACGCGCGTTATTCTATTGACGGCTCGGTGATGGCCGAGCCGATGACGGCGTAGCGATGCGCGTCGGCGTCGTCGGCGGCGGGTTGCTTGGAATGACGACGGCCTGGAACCTCGTCAAAGCCGGACATCAAGTTACGATCTTTGAGGCCGCCGCCGACTGCGGCGGTCTAGCCTCGCCTTGGCAGCTGGGGGACGTCGTCTGGGACCGGCACTATCACGTCACGCTCTACAGCGATCTCGCGTTACGCGCGCTGCTGCGCGAACTCGGCTTGGAGGATGAACTACGCTGGGTAAAGGCGCAGACGGGCTTCTACATCGACGGAGCGCTCCATCCGTTCTCTGACACGCTCGACTACCTCCGCTTTCCACCGCTCTCGCTGATACAGAAGTTCCGCTTGGGGACCACGATTCTGAAGGCCTCACGGATCACCGATTGGGAGCCGCTCGAACGCGAAACGGCGGTCGAGTGGCTCACGCGTCATTGCGGCCGCGACACGGTCGAGCGAATCTGGCTGCCGCTGCTGCGCGCCAAACTTGGACCAAACGCGGAGCGAGCCTCGGCCGCCTTTATCTGGGCGATCATCGCACGCATGTACGCCGCGCGTCGAACCGGCAGCAAGCGCGAGCTCTTTGGATACGTGCGAGGGGGTTACCAGCGAACGTTGCGGCGATTCGAGCGCGAGCTACGGCGGCGCGGCGTCGAGATCCGTACTTCGTGTCCGGTCAAGCGAGTAGAGCCCTTTGCGGACGGCATCGCCGTCGCCAGCGACACCAAGGTGGACCGCTTCGACCGGGCGATCGTCACCCTCGCGCCGCCCTTAGCGGCACGTTTATGCCCGACGCTGACCGCGCAGGAACGCGCCCTTTGCCTGGGCGTCGAATATCAGGGCATCCTCTGCGCTTCGTTGCTCCTGGACGCTCCGCTCACGCCTTACTACATCACGAACATTGCCGACGGGAGCGTCCCGTTTACCGCCGTCATCGAGATGACCGCCCTGGTCGATCGCAGCGAGCTCGGCGGAAAAACGCTCGTCTATCTTCCTAAATACCTCACCGTGAACGATCCCACATTCGCACTGGAGGACGGGGCCATCGAAGATTTGTTTTTGAGGGCGCTCGGGCGCATGCACCCGACGTTTTCACGAAAAGGCGTGCGCGCGTTCCGCGTCTCGCGAGTACCCTACGTCTTTCCGATTCCGACACTCGACTATTCGCACCGGCTGCCGCCGACGCGAACCGCGACGCGCGGCCTCTTCATCGCAAGCAGCGCGCATATCGTCAATGGAACGCTCAATGTGAACGAGACCGTCGGCCTGGCAAATCGGGTGACCGCGCAGCTCCTAACCGAGCCGGCGAGCTCGCCTGGCGCGGCGGTCGCATGAAGGCCGCCCTCTCGCTCGACCTGGACAATCAATGGTCGTACATGAAGACGCATGGAGATCCCGCATGGCAGACGATGCCGTCGTATCTCAATCTGCTCGTTCCGCGAATACTCGAGATTCTCGATCAGCTCAATCTCCGAATTACCTTTTTTATCGTCGGCCAGGATGCGGCGATGCCGATGCATGCCGACGTCCTCGCCGAAATCGCCCGGCGCGGGCACGAGATCGGCAATCACTCGCATTATCACGAGCCGTGGATGCACCGGCGCGGTGCTGCCGCAATTGATGATGAGCTCGCCCGCGCCGAGGCGAGCATCGAGGGCGTCACCGGCCATCGTCCGCTAGGCTTTCGCGGACCCGGCTTCACGCGATCGACCACCATTTTAGAGACGCTCGTCCGGCGTGGATACGCCTACGATGCGTCATCGCTGCCCACGTTCATTGGGCCGCTCGCGCGCGCCTACTATTTCCGCAGCTCCAAACTCGAGCCGGAAGCGATGCGCGAGCGCGAGGATCTGTTCGGGAGCTTTAGCGACGGGTTGCGGCCAAATCGCCGGCACGCCATCCCGCTGTCAAACGGATCGATCCTCGAAATACCCGTCACAACGTTTCCGCTGCTGCGGGTTCCCATACACATAAGTTACGTCATCTATCTTGCGACGGTCTCGCCATCCGCAGCACTCGCCTACTTCCGCACTGCTTTGCTCGCGTGCAAGCTCGCGCGGACGGAACCTTCGATCCTCCTGCATCCACTCGACTTTCTGCACGGAAGCGAATGCGCCGAACTGGCATTCTTTCCGGGGATGAGCCTGGATTGGGGCATCAAACGGCACGTCGTCGTGGAGTCTATCCGCATGTTAGCGACCCTTTTCGAGGTCGTCCCGCTGCGAGAAACGGTTGGTCGGGAACCTCTTTCAACCGTAAATCGTTATGGAGAATATGGAATGCCGGGTTAATCCGTAGTAGGAAATGACTACGCCAGCAGCGTTGTGCCCGCAGACGACCGTACGTTAAGATAATACCTTCGCGATGCAGATCCAACGAAGGCCGCGGCTTGAATAACAGCCGCATCGAGTCACTTCTGTCCCGGCTGACCAAGCCGGCGCGCGGAGCGGGCTGGGTGCTTGGGGTCTTCGACTTAGAGGGTGACCTTCTCGACTTCGCGATCTCCAACGGTCAAAACGACCGCCGCCGCGCGCTCGACATGCTCGGAGCGGTCCCGGTGCCCTTGTCGGCCGGCTCGGTGATGCTGAAGGTCACCGGCGATGACGGTAAGATCGCAAGCACCTTATGCGCCTCGACGATGCTCGATGCCGCGAGATACGTCGCACTGGTGCTCGTGCGCCCGCTGACCAATGACGCCGCCTGGTTGAAGATCTCACAGAACCTCAAGAGCGTTGCCTCCCGGATCGCCGCTGCGATTGCATCCGAATCTATTCCCACCCTCGAAGGCCGGCGCGCCTCCACGTCTTCGAGCGAAGAGTGCGCCTTCTATCTCCTGACCCAGGAGCTGCAGGTAGCGTTTGCATCGCAACCTCAAAACGCAAGTTCGAGCGATTTCGCTAAACTCGTCGCACCGCGCGAGGGTCGTTTACCCGCCCTGTTCGAGCGGGCCGTCCGGCGGCTCACGAAGTGCTGGGATTTTTCGAGAGTCGATTCCTGTGCCACAAAAATGGCGTTTCCGCTGCCGGGGGTCGCACTAAGCGTCGCACCGATGAGCGGAACCGGCGTGATGGTCGGCGTTTTCATCAAGCTCGAGGCGGACCGCCATCCGGCCGCTGCTGCCGCTGCCGCGTATCGCCTTTCGCCGCGCGAGCGAGAGGTGCTGTATGCCCTCCTTGATGGTCGCTCGGTATCCGGCATCGCGGCAATGTTGGAACTCGCCGAATCGACCGTCAGCGACCATATCGCTCGGATGATCGTCAAGACCAACGCGCACAACCGCATCGAAATGGCGGCCCTGCTTTTAGGCTGGCCCGCGATGCGACCGCAGCTCGTGTCGGCTGACGCGCCCGCAAACGGCTCCCTTACCGATTCGTTAGCGGATCCGCAGCGTACGAACGGCGAACCGTCGCGCCGCGTGTCGTGGCGCTACAAGATCCGTTCAGTCCATTAGCCTAATCATTTCTTACTACGGTTTCGAAGCGTATTTCGGACAAAATGGGCCGAAAGCCCGATGTTCGACGTCGTGCGGACCATCAGACCCACCAAAAAACGAGGTTGGCACCGGTTGCGACTTGAGCCATGCTAAACGTGACGCGGTTTACACACGGCGGAATATCTGCATTTGACCGCGCGAGCCATTTCGTAGGAAGAGGAGTATGAGCAACACAACCGGACCTTTGCGAGTTCTGATCATCGAGAAGCAGCTGCTTTTTGCCAAAGCGGTAGCGCAGGTGCTTTCTGCCGATCCCGACATCAAGGTGGCGGGGATCGCCGCAGGCCGCGATGCTTCGGCACTCGCGAAGGAGGTCGACGTCGTGATCATCGACATCGACACCGAAGAGATCGACGACGTGGTCGAGCACTTTAAGAACCGATCGCCGCTAACACGAATCTGCGCCCTATCGTCGCATACGCAGGGTGAGCTGATGCAACACTGCCTCTCTGCGGGGGCCGACGCCTATATCGTGAAGGATTCCTCGCTGCAAGAGCTGGTGACGGCAATCAAGGCGTTGGGCGAGGGCAAGAGCTACGTCGATCCTCGGGTCGCGGCCTCGCTCCTTCGGCGGCGCGCCCCCTCGAATCGGCCGACGAACGAACTCTCGCCGCGCGAGCGAGAGATCATTCGGCTCATCGCGCAGGGACTCTCGAACCGAGACATCGGACGGCGTCTGGTGCTCTCAGAAAAAACGATCAAGAATCACGTCAGTCATATTTTCGCGAAAATACACTGTACGGCGCGCTCGCAAGCTGCGGTTCATGCGATCCGGATAGGCCTGGCGTAGGGCCGGTCGCGGGATCAGCCCCACGCGTCCCGGGCGCTTGGAGGGCAACGCGTAGCGCGCAAATGGTAACCAGCAGAAGACCGATCCAGGTAGGGAACTTGAGCAGCAGCGCCGGCGCGGTAAGCGCCGGCGTTGCTCGCAGATACGCCGCCCACGCGCTGAACGCCCAATCGCCGGCGGCGGCGTGAAATACATGCGTGACGATGCTCGATGCCACCAAGGGCGGCTGCACGCGTTGCAGCGCGACGACTCCCGCAACGGTCGCGAGCGCTGCGAGCGCCGAGACGGCAACTCGGTTCTTCATCGTCGAGACCGCGAAGACGCCGCTCGCGACGGCGAGCGCGTCAAGCGCGACGACGGCCGTTCCTGCGCGCTGCGTCCAAACGGCCACGAGGAGGGCGACGGCAATCGTTGCGAGCGCGCGGAAGGTGGTTCCTCGAACGCGCGAAGCGAGCATCAGCGCCGCTGGGAGCGCAAGCAGCATTTGAATGTCGTGCAAGTAGATGCCGAAGAGTAGCGCCGCGGCCGGCGGCACGAGCGGCAATAGCTCGGGCTCTCTCCGGCGCACTGCAAGAACTCCGGCGGTGACGATTCCGACGCCCGCGACAATCGCGAACCAAACCTTGCCCAACAGTGCGGCAATGGACGCTGCGAGACCGGCGGCAAAGAGCAAGTGGGTAAGGCTGTACTGGTCGGCGGCTACGATTTCGGCGTTCGCCATGCCCGGCAGGACCTGCGTCAGATACTCGACGTTGCGATCGAAGCCGATTGCGATAACGCTTAAAACGGCTAACGCCGCGACTCCCGCCGCTACTGCACCGCGCGCCCGAGGCGCAAAAAGAAAGACCGCCGCGACCGCCGGAAGCCCGACGTTCGGCTGGATCAGCGCAACGCAGACTGCAAGCCCGGCGGCGAACCAGCGCCCGCGCCAAATCAGGAAAGCGGCGCCGCATATTCCAACCAGCGCGAACGGAACGACCTCACCGTACGCGACGTTAAGCAACGTCAGCGGTGCGAGGGCGAGTAAAACGGCACTTCGCGGCGCCGGAAGCATTTCGGCCAGCGCGCAGGCCGAAAGCGTTGCCGCAAGCGCGAGCAGCGTTGCGAAGAGCAGCGCTGCGAGCCTGGGCGAAAACATCGCGAGCGCACCGAAGGGCGCCATTGCGTAGCCGGGAAGAGGCGCCGGCTCCACGTAACCGTCGGGCAGATCCGACGGTGCCAGCCGCCGCTCGCAGGCGCGTAACGGTTCCACGAGATATGGATCGGCGTGCTCTTTGACCGCCACGCCGGCACAGTAGAAAGCCTTGAAGCTTTGTCGCTCCACGCTGCCGTGACCAGCCAGTACCAGTGCCGCGCCGGTCAAGGCAAGCGTAACCGCAATAAAGAGAAGCGTTGATCCCTTGCGCGCCATGTGGTTTAGCATAGACGCCGGCGCAACGGCGCGCGAGGGCCAACCGTCGGTACGAGGCGGGCGAACGACTCAGGCCCTATGGTTCACTTCGAAGTATGCGACGCTTTCGTGGCGGCTTAGAATGGCTTTTGTGGCCGCCACCCAAGAAATCTCGTTAGCGAACGCGCGCCGGCCGTCGCTGGCGCTCATTGCCTTGAGCCTCAATCTGGTCGTGACGCTCCCGCTTGCCTACGTCCTGAACATCTGGCAAGACGAAGCCTACACGCTTCAGACGACCGGCCGCGGCCTGCTCTACGCCTTTACGCAGGCGCTGTCGTTCGAGCAGAACGCACCGCTGTACTTCGTCTTTCTCACCGCCTGGCGTCACCTGGGAACCGGCATCTTCTTCTTGCGCCTGCCCTCGATTTTATGCATCGCTCTCGCGATCGCCCTGGTTCCCGAGCTCGCGCGCCGATATATTCCATCGATCGACTCCGGGCTTGTGACATTGGTCGCAGCCTGGAATCCATTTGTGATTTGGGCGGCCGTGGAGATGCGCGTTTACGCGCTCGTCATCGTGCTCTCGGCGCTGCTGCTGCTTACCTTCTTTGACGCTTTCCTCGCCCGCCGTCCCTCGAAGCTCTCGGCCGTCGCTTATGCGGTTTGCTGCGTTCTTGCGCTATACACGCAGTACTACCTCGGTTTTCTGATCGCAGCTCAAGGCTTAACGCTGCTGCTCCTTGCGCGACGCGCGGTCGGGCGCTTTGCCCTGTGCGCGGCGGCGGCTGCGCTTGCGTTCGCGCCGATGCTCGCGATCGTTCCGGCACAGGTGCAAAACTTCAAGAGCGCTTTCACCCCGCCGAGCTTCCCTCGAGCGGTCGAGGTGCTGGGCGCCATTCTGGCACGCTATGCGCTGCCGCTCTCGTTCCCGCACGCGAAGCTCGCCTACCTCGTGGTCGCGCTCGCCGCAGTTGCCGCCGCTGTGGCAGTTCGCAAGAAGTTCACCCTCAACGGCGACGGCACGATTCTGCTTATCACACTCTGGACGATCGCCTTCTTCGCCGTCGCCAGCTACGCGACGGGCGTCCACGTGCTGGACCGTCATGCCGCATCGCTCTATTTGCCCAGTATCCTCAGCGTCTTCGCGATCTTCACGTTCATGCGCAAACCGCTGGAAGAGCGCGCGGCGCTGGCATGGTCGTGCGTGGCGCTCCTCGCCTCGACGGCAACCCTCGTGCAGACCTACGCCCCGCTGGCGAAACCGGGCGACTGGGTTCGCGCGACGGCCTATCTGCGCGCCCATGAGAGCGCGCGGGAGCCGATCGTCGTCTTTGAGGCTGAGAACGCGTTGCCGCTCGCCTATTACTACCACGGCCCCAATCGCATCGTGGCGATCCCACGGTGGGTGGATTTTCGGCGATACGACGTGAGCCGCTTCGTGCTTCATGACGCGGGCGACATCGAAGCGGCGCTGCCGCCCGCCCAGCGCCTTTGGCTGGTTACCGCCGGCGAGTGCGCCTCGGCAAACATTCAGTTTGGCTGCGACGTCCTCGAGCGATTCGTCGCGAAACGCTATCGCGTCGTCTCGGACGTCTCGTTCTATGGTTCGCGCGTCCGCCTGCTCCGGCGTACACCGGCCCCAGGGAAACCGCCCTCCTAGGAATGGGCAACCTATCGCTCCTTAGGTTAGCCAAGCGGGATAATTTTTGTGGTTTTCCTACTAGCCTAGAGGCCCTTAATGTTGTACGCTCCTCACACCTAGCCAATTTTGACTAGATCCCGTCCTCGCCGCAAAGGAATTCAGATGTCCTTCTACTTCCTCGCCTTCCTCCTGAGCTTCATGGGTCTCGGCCCCGCCGATACGCCTGGAGGATTGGTTTCTTGCGTTAGTACGCCGGCGCCGGTAGTGGCGACAATCGGCAGCCGGATCGCATAAAATTGCGCAAAAGAAAACATTAGTCGGCAGGAGGTTACCCGACGAGGGCTTAAGCGTAGCGCCGGAAGCGATAACTAACCGGCGCCTTTTTTGGTGCTTAGATTAGCGAGGAGCTAAATTTTCTTTTCCGGACCCGAGACCGTCTCGGAAGCGTCTCCCCTAGAGCTCTTTATGCAGGGCCGGCTTGACGCATGTCTGCGAGCGACGGCCGGCGCGGCCTCTACGAAGGACCTAATCCTGCGCGTTCGAGCGTTGATCCGTAAGACCGACTACCTCAGCGCCCTCGACACGATCGCCGGCGTCGAGCAGAGCGACGACAACGTTACCGCGCTTTTGCTAGCCCTGAAGGCCTCGTGCCACGCCTATCGCGGCGAGCTCGATCTCGCGCGCGCCGCACTTGCCGCCGTCGCACCGGGTGAGTATAAACTCAACGCGCGGTTCGAGCTTGCGTACGCAAAAGTGCTGATCGCCTGGGTCGAGCGCGATCCGGATGGAATGGAGCATGCTCTGCACGAGTTCGACGAGAGTCCGCCCGCGAGCGTGCTCGGGCGATGGTTCTTTGCTCGCTCTTGGCTTGCCGCGCTGCGCGGTGACTATGTTGGGCAGCTGGCGCTGCTCGAGCAAGCGGCGCAACAGATCGTCGAATCCCCGCGTTGGCCCGATCTCTACCTTCTAGCAAGCGTCACTCGAGCGATGGTGCACCTCGTTCGCGAGATCTACGCCCCGAATAGCTTCGCCTTTGCGGTGCGCATGGTCGAGACATTACCGTGGAACGAGGAACTCGAAACCGAACGTTTCTTGACGTTCCGCGGGCTCGCGTGGGCGTATGCGTTGCGTGGTTTCCATGAAAAGGCGTTCCAATACGCGTATTTCGCCCGCGATATCGCCCCTTCGGCGAGCTGGGTGACCGCCTCGTACTGCGATCAAGCCTATCTCGCGCGGATGGCCGGCGAGCATCGCAGCGCTGACGCGCTGCTCGATCATGCAGTCGCCTGCGCGAAAGAGACCGATTGGTCGTCGCGCGGTGAAGAACGCGTCTCGCTGTTGAACCTCGTGGAGCTCGTCGCGGATCGCGATCCGGCGACGGCGCGGGCCGTTCTTTCGATCTACGAAGGGATCCCGGAGAGCATCGCGCCGTCGCTCGCCTTCGCGCACGACGTACGCCTGTCGGCCATGGAAGAGCACGCCAAGGGCATAACGCTTGCGGTATCCGGCGAGCGCGCGGCGGCCGTGGAGAACCTCGCGAGCGCATATGCAACTTTCTCGTCCATCGGATATGCCTGGCGAGCTGCGGCGGCGGCTTTGCGAATTCACGTTACGACCGGAGAGGATGCCTGGCTGCGCTACGCAAGCGAGGCGGTCGAAGATTTCACGCAGAGCTCGGTTGCCGAGCAGATTCGGCAGCGCGCAGCGGCGACCACGGTCGATCCGCGCGTCGCGGCGCTCACGCCGGCCCAGCGGCGCGTCTTCGCGCTGCTCTCGGAGGGTCTCAGCGACAAAGAGATCGCACAACGATTGGGCATCTCGCCGGAAACCGCGAAGAACCACGCTGCACGCGTGCGCCTCGCCTTCGGCGTCCGTTCTCGCGCGGCGCTCATTGCCACCACCCGGGACTTGGCCAAGGCCGTCTAAGGCGCCGTATGGGACCGCGGCCCCACTGAGGCTGCGGCGTGGGTCGCTTCCCCGCGTGGCGGCAAGCGGCGTACAATTCGCTCAGTATGGATCGTCATTCTCCGCTCACCGCTCTGCTTTTCGCCGGATGCCTCGCGCTCTGCGCCGGTCCCGCCCTGGCGGACTCGCCGGCTACGGCGACTCGCATCCATCCGGGAGATCAACTGAGCGTTCAGGTCTTTGGTGACCAAACGCTGACCCAGACCGTGATCGTACTGGCTGACGGCACTGTCGACTATCCGCTGATCGGACGCGTTCCGGTGGCGGGTAAGACCCCCGATCAGGCGGCCGCGACCTTCAGTGCGCGCTTGCGGCGGTACGTGCGCAATCCAACCGTCAACGTCTTGATCGCGCAACTCGGGCAGCCCGATGTGCTGGTTCTCGGCGACGTTAAAACGCCCGGAAAATATCAGCTGCGCTCCGATGCCAAGCTGACCGATGCAATTGCCGCTGCGGGCGGATTGGTCAACACCAACGGTGCGTTTCCCGATGCGCGGGTTGCCGACGCCGGCGGCAACGTGCACACCGTGTCGTTACAGAGCCTATTGCAGCGCGGCGACACGGCGCTTGACGTACCGCTGGGCGAAGGATCCGTCGTTTACGTCCCCGGCAGAATACCGCTGATCGTCGAAGTCGCGGGCGCCGTCGACCATCCCGGCGACATACAGGTGAGCGAGGGGGATCATCTCTCCATCGCCATCGCGAAAGCCGGCAACAGTCAGAACGCCCAAGCCGACCTGAATCACATTCGCGTCGTGCGAACCGACGCCAGCGGAAAGCAAACGACGACAGAAATCAATCTCTACGACGCGCTCAACAAGGGCGATCAGCGTGCCGACGTCGCGCTCCAAAAAGGCGACGTCATCTACGTTCCGCAGGCCTCGCGCCATTCCGATTTCTTCGGCGGTCTCGGCTCGGGGCTGCTCTACGTGCTAACGCGGCTCATCCCCTAGCGGGAACCTCCGAATTTCCCGACGCCCTTCGACTACGCGCCCTGCGGGCGCTCCGCTCAGGATGACACCCACAGAATGAGCGGCCTTTTGCAGAGTTTCACTAGCGGTGCGACTACAAGAAAATCCCGAAGCCCTTCGACTACGCGCCCTGCGGGCGCTCTGCTTAGGATGACACCCAAAGAATGAGCGGCCTTTCGCAGGGCTTCCCTAGTTCGTATCGACGGGCATGTTCGACGGTCGTTCGTGCTCGAAATACGATCGCGAATACTTTGTGGCAACGGGCTTGAAGACGCGTGGCCCCTTTCCGAAGTTGAAAACGTCGCCGATGCTGGTCGCTCGAACGTCGGTCGTGCCAAGGCTTCCCAGGTTGAATGTCTGCTCGACGAACTTCAAGATGCTGCCGAACTCGTACTGCGTGTGCGAGACGTACCCGGTCTTTGCGTAGGGCGAGATAACCAGCAGCGGCACCCGGAAACCGAGTCCGGTGTAATCGAGCTGCGGCGGTGCGACGTGATCGTAGAACCCTCCCCAATCATCCCAGACGACCACGATTGCGCTCGAATTCCAATAGGAGCTTTCGCCGACGGCATTGACGATTTGTGCGACCCAGGCTGGGCCGGTATCCTTACGAATGCCCCACTCTTGCTGGGCGGGGTGATCGGAGTTCTGGCCGTCGGGAATCACCCATGACACGGCGGGCAGCGCGTTATTCGAGATGTCTTTAAAAATGTTCGTTTCGGGCGACGAGATGT
The DNA here is from genome assembly GCA_049800655.1 of Candidatus Cybelea sp. Taxonomy (GTDB): domain Bacteria; phylum Vulcanimicrobiota; class Vulcanimicrobiia; order Vulcanimicrobiales; family Vulcanimicrobiaceae; genus Cybelea. The sequence goes on along the minus strand of JBARKF010000302.1, from coordinate 7,250 downwards.
TGGTCGTCCATTCGGATCCGTCGCGCACTTGCTGAATTGCGTCGAACGCGTTCCAAAGGTCGCCTCCGTGACTGGTGATTGCCGGGGTATAATACTTCCACGAAACGCTTTGAGCATCGAGTAGATCGCGCATTGTCTCGTACGTGAAGCAAGGGAATGGCCCTTGGCCTTTCAGATATTGTTGTGAGCTGGTAAGCAGCGAGGTCGTCACACCAGGCGGCGCATCGCATCCCCACGGTCCGTCGGTCGGGAAATCGATCAGCGTCTCATAGGAGTTGAGCTCGGTCCCACCGCGGATCAAATCCTGGTGCGCGGTGAAGCTTCCGCTGGCCTGCGTCGGAAACATATGATCCCCCAAGACGTACTGCTGGGCCATCGACCAGTAGGGCTGGATCTGCTTGGGATTGACGTATTGGTACGCGCACGTGCATCGGTGCTCGTTGACGTAGACAAGGTTGAATCCATCCATCTTGCCTCCGTCATAATCGGTCACGAACGCGGGCCAGCTGTTGGCGAGAACCAAGCCGCTCTCCAGATTTCGTTCTTTAAGACGAACGGACTTACCGTTGTAAAGCAACCCCTTCGAAGTCCCATCGGCGTTGGGATAGTGGGCGAAGAGGTTATCGAAGCTTCGGTTCTCTTGAACGACGATAACGACGTGCGAAATATACTGCCCCGACTGGGAGGCCGGCGAGCGCACCGGCGCGCGCTCTTGCGGCAAAGAGTCGATCGAAGACTGCGCGCCGCGACTACACGCACTAACGCCAAATCCAATGAAGACGAGGAAAACACCATAAGCCCATTTCATTTGGGCCGACTTCCTGCTTGGTATCGGCGGCCCTAGGCCCGAACCGGGCGAAGAACCAAATTGAGACGAACGGCCCACGTATTCATGGGTCGTTTGGCCAATGCTGACGCCGTCATTTCTCGCGGTTGGCCGAAATAAGCGGCTCGAATCGCCGATCGGGCACGAACCAGATGACCGCCACGGCGACAAAGATAACGTCGGAGACGATGGTCGAGACGAACGCAAAGGCGAGTGCCGACACGTAAAGCACGACCGAGACCGTGCCCTTGAGATCCGTTTTCACGGCCGCCGCGAAGGGTGCGTCTTTGCCGTTGACGCGCAAGAGCGCGCGCTGCAACAGCAAATAGGCGATCGCATTAAGCAGCAGCAGGGCGCCGTAGGCCGCCGTCGGCCCCGTTGCCAAAGGGTTTCGGCCCAGCCATGCGGTTGTGAACGGCACCAGCGAGAGCCAGAACAATAGGTGCAAATTTGCCCACATCGCGCGCCCGTCTATGCCACGCGTCGCTCGCAACATGTGGTGGTGGTTGTTCCAGTAGATCCCGACGAATGTGAAGCTGAGTGCGTACGCGGCGAACGTCGGCCAAACCGCAACGAGCGCCGCGAGTTTCGTAGAGTCCGGCGGCCGGAGTTCGAGGACCATGATCGTGATGATGACGGCTATGACGCCGTCGCTGAATGCCTCAAGACGATCGCTTTCGGTGAAAAAGAGCCTCACGCGGCTTATTTAAGGAAAACCCTCGAACGACCGCTTCGCCCGGTATTCGCTCTCCGGATAGCGCGAGCGAAGTCGTCCGCGCGACAACCTCGGGGTTCGGACCTGCTTCGAGGGCAGCCTGGCAGCGGTATCCGTTGAACCAAGTTTGTGGCATACTCTGAGGGTGAATTTCTTAGCGCGCCGCTGTTTTCTCGTTGCGACGACGGTACTCACGGCCTGTAACGCGCCGAGTGCTCCGCCAGGCCCCCCCTTGCCCACTGCGGCTTCGCCGCTAAGTACGGGGTCCGCGGCCAAGGTTACGTTTAAGTTTAAGACCATGGACGACCCCTACTATACGACCTTCAACCGGTTGACCGGCATCAATAACCTCCATCGCATCACCGGCTACGAGGGCAGCGGCGAGAAGAACGACCCGAGCAGAGGCTACAAGATCCACCCGCCATACGCGGGACTCAACTACCGCAAGATCGAGTACCCCGACGCGGTCCAGACCTTCGCCACCTCCTTGAACAATCGCAAGATGGTCGCGGGATTCTACCAAGGTAGAACGGGCAAGATCCGCGGGTTCGTCGCCTGGAAAAACATCTGGAGTTCCTACGAGGATCCGCTCGCGCGCAGAAACGGCGCGACCGAGCTGCTCGGTCTGAACGATGCCGACGAAGCGGTCGGCATCGCCCGTGTCGGCTCCGTCGTCCATGCCTTCCAGATAGAGATCGGAACGGACCACTACGTGCCGATTGTGCCCCCCGGGGGTACCAACGCGGCGGCCACCGGCATCGACGGCCACGGCGACATCGTCGGCTATCTGACGCTAAGCTCCGGCGTCGTTGCCGGTTTTCTTCTGAAAAACGGCAAGTACCAGATCCTGTCGTATCCGGGAGCGACGGCCACCGAGTTTTTGGGCATCACGATTTATGATGCTATTGTCGGATCGTTCGTCGGCGCCGGCGGCGTCACGCACGGCTTTCTGCTGCAACATCCATCGTCTCCCGCACGCATCACCTGGCAGCAGATCGACGTTCCAAATGTAAATGCGACGATCGTGACGAGCATCAATAAGCACGGTGAAATCGTCGGCTGGTACGTGGGCGACGCGGGGAAGAATCACGGCTTCATGGGGACGCCTCGCTAGCGAGGCTGCAACACCAGAACGTCGCGCGCGTCGCGCGCCACCGCGGCCGCGCCGAATGGGAACGGCTGGAGCGTGCCGTCCACCCAGGCGCGCGTCAAATCCGTGTAGTGGTGCGAGCCCGGCTCACCCGACTCGCCGCTGGGAATCGAGATGCCGCCGCGATTCCAGTCGCCAACGTCCCATATCGCGCGAAAGCCTTGGGCGAACCCCGGCTCCTGCAGATGTATCGTGAACTCGTCGCCGGCACCGGGAAGCCAGCCCCCGTTGAGGAACGCGAAGTTCATCGGCGCAAGCGGGTGTTCGATGCGCGTTCCGCCGGCGTCGGCCCAGGCATGTTCTTCGCCGAACTGTAAGGGCAGCGCGGTCAAATCACGATTGAGCCGCAACCGGATGCTATCCGGCGGCGTACCATCGAAGAGCGCGAGTCGAAGCGCGTGCTCGATCGCGGCGGCGCGCGAATCAGGTTGGTAGCGGCCGTCCCAGCGTTCAAGCATCGAAATGATTTCAGAGCTCCCTTGTTCCACCCGATGCGCTCGGGCGAATCGGACGAAGTCCCGGGCGATCTCCAAGTCGATCGGCGAGAGCGTGTCCAGCTGCATCGTCGCGAAATACTCGGCGTCGTATCGCGAGCGCGCTCGCAACAACTCGGCGATGCGAAACGCGCGGTACGGCGGCTCGAACTGCGCCGAGAGGCGGTACGGATAGGACGCTCCGTACGCTTTGTTGTTTGCTGAGATGAGGGTCGTCTCTCGAGAGGGCGCCCGCCCGGGAAGCTGCGCGAAGGGGATCGGTGCGAAAGTTAACGCCCGGTCGCGCGCGGCATGAACGTAACGTCCCCAGGCCGGATCCTTCGGGATGACTCCCGCGACGTGATAGGCAACCTCACCCGAACGATCGGCTAGGAGAAAGTTCTGCGGCGAGCCGCGGTAGCTCGCGAGGATCCGCATCGCCTCGGGTATTCCGCGTGCGCGCTCGAGCGCGAGGGCGGTCGCGATCGTGGAGCGCGATTCTGCAAAAATCGGCCAGCGCACGAACGCGATCGCCGCGCGATCGGTCTCGTCGGGAACGCAGAAATCGCGCGCGGTTCGATAGTACGCCGCCGTGACGTCGCGCGAGAAGCGAACGCGAAACCGCTCGGTGACCCACGAGTCGCGGCTCAGATGCCCAGCCGCAAAAAGGCTGGTCGTCGTCATCTCGGCGTTGGTCGACGCCCACGCGAAGCGCTCGTTGTGGCCGAGAACGACGCCGGGAATGCCGGGTATCGTCGCTCCCGCCGCATGCACCTGCGGCGATTGGATCTCGACGACGTACCAAATGCCGGGTATCGTGAGGTCGAGGTGCGGATCGTTTGCAAGCAGCGCGCGACCGCTCACCGTGCGCCCTGCACCGGCGGCCCATGCATTGCTGCCGATCGCCGCCCGGCGCAGAGGTCCGGCAACGCCGGCATTGTCGCAGTCGCTTGGCGGCGGTCGCGTCCTTCGTTTCGAGCCAGCGCCCTCGATCGTCACGTCGTAACGATCGTCGGAGAGCGGGAGGATCGCACCGAAGCAGCGCGGTCCTTCGCGCCGCCATACCGCATCGCGTGCAAAAATGTCGTGCCAGGAGTCGGCGAGCTCGAGCGAAGCCACGATCGATACCGCGAGCGAATCTTTCGGCGTCCATCGCGACGGACGGTAGAGCAGCATGCGGAACTCCAGCGGCAGCGGCTGCGTCGCAGCGGCAGCGTTGATGCCGTCGCTGAAGGCGACGATCGCCGCGCGATCCGAGGGCGCCAGCGCCCGCAGCTGGCGTCGGGCGATCCCGTCGACGTCGACCGCGCGCTGCGTCTTATCGAGGGGTAAGGCTTTGGCACCCAAGATTTCTGCGAGCCGTCCGTAGGCGTAGCGCCGCGTCAGGTCCAGTTGGAAGAGCCGGTCCGACGCCTGCACGTAGCCTTCGGCAAAGAAAAGATCGTGAGCGTTGCGCGCAAAGATGTGCGGCATGTCGCGCCGATCGCGTGCGATCGTCACCGCATCGTACAGACCGCCCACGGCGATAACGCCGCGCGTTGTGGCGCGGACGTGCAATCCGATCTCGACATTCGCCGCGTAGGCGCCGGCTAACGCAACGCAGCCGAGCGTCAGCGCGAGCGCATGCCGCTTCAGCGCATCAAGAATCGCGTCGATCGGGGTGGGATCGGCGCTGAGGAGCGCCCGCGGATCGGGCGGTTCGAAGAAGCCCATCGCTTTTTAGGAACCTCTTCGATTCAGCGCGTGGTTTTAGCGCCCCGTGACAACGAGCGCCGGCCGCGGCACGTGTTAGCCCGCAGCCGGCACTCTAGAGGCCGGACGTCTAGTGAAACGTCCCGGAAGGGCTGGTTGCCACGCCGTAGACCTGGGCGCCACCCGAGTACGTGTTCAGGGTTTTGCCGGCGGGGAAACTGTAGGCGGTCACGCGCCCGTAGAAACGGTCCGCGACGTAGAGCACGTTATCCGCCGAATTCATCGTGATGAACTCGGGCGTTCCTCCCGTCACGAGTTGCGTGGTTGACCCGCCGAGCGTGAAGATATCCACACCGGGAACGTACTGATCGACGGCAAGCCACTGAAACGGTTTGCTCGTGGGTGATTGCGAAACCGCGATACCGCCGGTCTGTCCGAAAGTATACGAAAGCGTCGTGCAAGTCGGCGAGCCCGGGTAACACGTGAGCGCGAAGCCGTGGGCGAGATCGCTTCGGTCCAGCGTATATCCCAGTGCGTAGATCGAAGTTTCACCCTTCGTCGTCGCGTTGAGCAGCGCGATGCCCGAGATCGTGGTGCCGGTCGTCGGAACCGACCACGTATAGCTGGGCGATGACGAACCGGCCGGATACAACTGAATGAAGGCAATGCCGCCGTACAAGGGATTGTTCGCGACGTAAACGTTGCCGAATGCATCGACTTTCACGTCGAAGGGGCCGTTCAGGCCGTTCGATATCGTGGTTTTAGGGGTGCTGCCGTTCGGAGCGTAGACGGTCACGGTGTTGCTGACGTAGTTCGCTACGTAAAGGTCACCGCTCTTGTCCGTCGCGATGCCGTTGGGCCCGTTGATGCCGCTCGTAATCGTGCGAAGCGGGGGCGGGTTCTGCGATTTTGATGCTGCATTGAAGACTCGAATCTCGTTGTTTTCGTTGTCGCTAACGAAGAGCAGTTGCTTCGTTTTCTTCTTGTGGTGATCGTTTTGCGCTTGCGATTCCGCCGCGTCGGCGGCGGGCACGCTCGCCCGGGCGATCGACGGCGAAAGCGGCGCTTGCGGCAGCGCCGTCGAAGCTCCGCTGCAACCCGCAAGTGGAGCGATGGTCATCGATGCAACCGCTAAGCCGGTAGCGGCGCGCAGCGTTAAGATATTAGAATTCACGTCAGAGCCTTTCAGAGAAGAGTGGGTTACTCTGAGGCTATCGCTTCCCCAAACGGTAAACCACGAAGTTTCTAGATATTTGGAGTGACGCGCGCGAAGGCGCCGACTTGCAGCGGTAAAAATACGTGGCCGGCGGACGCCACGGTCTCCCGTTCCAGCCGCGCTGCGAACCCGCTGCAATCGAGCGCCGGAGCCAATTCGCGGACCGCCGCCTCGAAGAAGGCATAGCCGAAGGAATCGGCGCCGTGAATTACGCGCAGGTCGGTGCGCAGCGCCGGCGGTGCGAGGCCGGCTTCGGTGAAGACGTTCACGAGCCGAAGTCCCATATCGGCGTGTGCTCGGCGATGACGCAGGCCTTCGATCGACCACCGCGCAAAGTCTTGGTAGAGCGGTTGCGGCGGCCATGCCGAGGTATGCGCCCAGAGAATCGAGGCGTAATGCCATTCCTGAACAACGATGCGACCACCGTCGCGCACCATGCTCGCGAGATGACGAATCGACGAGACCGGATCCAGTTCGTGCATGAGGAAGAATCGGCCGACAACCGCGTCGACGGATTGGTGGAGCGCGATCTCTCCGAGGGATGCGGTACAAAAGACAACGCGATCGAAGCCCTCGCTGAGTGCGCGCTGCGCAGCCTCACCAACGACGAGCGCGTCGGCGTGGGCGGCAATCACGCGTCCGTTGCAGCCGACGCGCTCGGCTACGAGGAGCGCGATCTCGGCGAGTCCACCGCCGAGAACCAGGACGCGCATCCCGGGCGTAATTCCCGCGCAGGAGAGCAGCTCTTCGGTCAACGGCTGAGCAAAAGCGGCCTCGAGTGCACGCGGCTTGTCGGCTCCGATCATCATGGATTCCATTTTCCGCCGGGCGCGCTGCGCGCACCACGAAGCAACTCACATTTTGCCGGCGCGAACGCTGCGACGTGACCGTACCGCTAGCCGAACTGCTCCGCTCGCTACGCGCCGCCGCGCTGCTCTCGCAAGAAGCGCTGGCCGAGCGCGCCGGGCTATCTACCCGGACCGTGAGCGACATCGAAACCGGCGCGGCACGCAGCCCTCGACTCGTCACGGTCATGCTTCTCGCGGAGGCGCTCGGCCTATCCGCCGGTGACCGGTCCCGCCTTCAGGATGCCGCGCGCAAGGCCGCCGGCGGCCGATCGAGTTCTCCGGGCGCCTCCGCAGCGACGCTGCACGCGGTCGCGCTCGTCGGTCGAGATG
>JBARKF010000301.1:0-2009 GCA_049800655.1 Candidatus Cybelea sp. | reverse complement strand
ATATAGCACAGGCGCTAGCCCGGCGCAAGCCCTGCGACCCTAAAAGTCGGTCCTTCGACTTCGGCGCCCAGTTCATCCTGAGCGAGCGCAGCTTGTCATCTGAGCGAGCGCCCTGAGCGAGCGTAGTAAGCCGAATGGGCGCGTAGCCCAGTTTATCCTGAGCGAGCGCCGATTGTCATCCTGAGCGGAGCGGAGCACGCAGTGCGCAGCGTAGTCGAAGGACGATAAAGAGCTGTCCTTCGACTACGGCGCTCCGCGCCTCCGCTCAGGATGACAAGGTCCTTCGACTACGGCGCTCCGCGCCTCCGCTCAGGATGACAAGGTCCTTCGACTACGGCGCTGCGCGCCTCCGCTCAGGATGGCACCTAGACTCGTGCAAAACGCAGTTTCCCGCGTTCTTTCGCTTTCGCCGCTTCCACCTCGCGATCGCGCGGCGGCGCGTTGGTGACGAGCGATGCGAGCAGCTCGTGCGCCGCGTCGGCTACACGCTCGACCGCGCGATCGAAGGCAACCTCGTTGGTCTTAGAAGGATGCGTGAAGCCGCTCAACTTTCGCACGAACTGCACCGCCGATGCCGTGATCTCGTCATCGGTTGCGGGCGGGCTGAAGTTGTGGAGCGTTTTGATATTGCGGCACATGAGAACCCCTTCCGGCAGACGAAGCGGCGCTCCTATGGGTCCCCGCCGGCGGAAGACGTTACGTACGGTCGTCGCAACCTTCGCGCCGGTAGATGGACGCTGCGAACGAATTACCGAGTATGCGGCCGACGCTATCGGCTCGCTGACGCCGCGGCGCCGCAGCGAGCTCTGCCGGCTGCTCGATCTGCTCGCGCTCCCGATGAAAGGCGGTGAGTCCACGCGCACGCGCGTGCTCGGGATGCTCGCGAATGCGCCGAGCGCGCGCTTACGCGCGGGCTTTGCGGCACTGAAGCGACTGACGCTCTTTTTGGCATATGCCGAGAGCGAACCCGGGAGCGAGAATCCCACGTGGAAGCGCATCGGTTATCCCGGGCCGCGCAACGACGAACGCACCGAGGTCGCGCCGCTGCCAACCGCCGTCGCCCGGAACGGCGAACGCGTGCGCTGCGACGTCGTCGTGATCGGTAGCGGCGCCGGCGGCAGCGTCGCCGCGTCGGCATTCGCACGAGCCGGTAAACGCGTCGTCGTGCTCGAAGCCGGCGGCGCGTACGCGGCGCGCACTTTTACGCAGCGCGAGCTGATGACCTCCGAGCTCTATCTCGATCGGGGCCTTACCTCGACCAGCGATCTGGGTGTCGCGATTCTCGCGGGCGCGACGCTCGGCGGCGGCACCACTGTGAATTGGTGCACGTCGCTTCGTTTGCCCGAACGCATTGCCCAGGAATGGAGCGCCTGTAGCGGCATCGAGCAGTTAGGGGCAGAGCTCGCACCCCATTTCGCCGAAATCGAGCGTCGCTTGGAAGTGCGTCCGACGCCCAATATCAACGCGAACAACCGCACGATCCTCGACGGCGCGCGCGCGCTCGGCATCCATGCCGAAACAACGCCGCGCGACGCTTCGCCCGACTGTGGTGACGGCTGCGGTTACTGCGGCTTCGGTTGCGCTTACGGCAAGAAACATTCGACCGTCTGGGCTCTGCTGCCCGACGTTACCAACTCAGGCGGGAGCATCTATGCAAACGCAGCGGTTGCGCGCGTTGAAACCTCGAACGGCCGCGCGACCGGCGTTGAAGTGTTGCAGCGCGACACCGGCGGCGACGTGCGCGCCTTCGGCGTCGATGCGGAGCTCGTCATCGTGGCCGCGGGCGCGCTGCGCACTCCCGGCGTCTTGGCGCGCAGCGGAGTCGGTCACGCGCAGCTCGGCAAGCGACTTTTTCTCCATCCCGTTGCCGCCGCGATCGCTGAGTTCGACCGCCCCATCGAACCTTGGCAAGGGCCGATGCAGAGCGCATACTCCGACGCGTTTAACTATCGCGCGGGAAACTATGGCGTCAAGGTCGAGGTCGCGCCGACGCATCCCGGGCTTGCGGC
>JBARKF010000300.1:0-3171 GCA_049800655.1 Candidatus Cybelea sp. | reverse complement strand
TCATAGTTCTGCCCCGTTACCCAGATACTTAGCGTAGTGAGCGCGGCGGCGGTTGCCGGGTCCGGCTTTAGAAAAAATCCATCGCCGCGAATCGAAGCCCAAGCTGAAAGGTTGTCGGCGCCGGCAGCAATCTCATCACCAACCTTTTCAATGCTAAAGACCTGGCCATTGCCGTTCTCTCTGATGAGCCAATCCCAGAAGGCGGGGCAGAAATCAAACCCGTAATGAAGATTTTTTGCCTGGATGAAGACATTTGCATCCAGCAGGTACGCCACTACCCAATACCAAGGCTGTGGCTGAACTCATGGAACGTCTCGACCTTGGATATGCCTAACATCCGCATAGCATCTCTGTACAAGGTGTTCCCCTCAAGCGTGCTGGCGATGAGGGCGCGACCAAATCGCTTACCGACTCTGGCGCTCTCCGTAAGGTAGAAATCTCCACCAGCCCCGCGTCGCACCGCTCTCAGCCGCTGCAGCTCCGCATCGTATGCAGACCAGAACTCCTGCGCCGTAATCTCACCGAGGTCCCTAATGCGCCGAAGAACCACCAACGTGCTGACCTTGAAATGACGCGCTATGCGATGCAAGGCGGCATCCAAACTTTCATTCTGATCAAAGATATCCTGAAAGGCGCTCCGCGGCACTAGCATTTCAGCCGCAACTTCATTAGCCCATCGCTCCGTGGCATGGACCGGCCCTCTTGTTTTGTCAGGATCAGACAGCGCCGATTCGCCCAGCCAGATGTGAGCCAATTCGTGGGCCAGCGTAAACATCTGGGCGGCTTTCGAATCGGCACCGTTAACGAAAACCATCGGGGCAACACCGTCGGATAGGGCGAACCCGCGGAATTCGCCCGGGTCAAGTCTCCGATGAGTGTTGTTGCCAACCACGCCATTAACCGCGACCAACACGCCGAGGTCATCGGCCTGCCCGATGAATGCCCTAAGTGCCTCCGCCCACGTAGGCATACGACTCCGAGCGGCGACATCAAACTTGAGGGCATTGCGCATGGCTCTAGCGGTTGGCTCAACACCGCTATCGAGCGTCGCCGAACCAACGAAGGAGAGGGCTGCGTCGCCACGGGATCTTGCATAGTCCCGGTACCACTCTTGGCGTTCCTGACAGATGTAAATCGTGTCCAGAAGGTCAGGACTGGGATGCTCGACGCCACGATCAGCAACGGTCCTAAGGTCTGGTATCGGTACTCGGTCGACCGGAGGCTCCGGTAAGAAAAAATAGCCTATCGGAGTCCGGGTGGCTCGCGCGTATCTCTCCAACTGCTTCAGCGTCGGGCGACTGTGCTCTCGCTCCCACCCTTGGAGATGAGGAAACCGACGGATAAGGTCATACGTCGTGAGGCCTGCGCGCTCACGTGCCCATTGCAGCAGTTCTGGTTTGACGTCGACTCGCATCGCCCTTAGTACAGCGGCGCCAGACAACCAGGCATCGTCTCGGCGAGATAAGACGGCTCCGCGCCAATCATGCTGCCTGGCACAATAGCCCCGCTTCCTCTAAGAACTGCTCGGTCGCCGATTCGGTTGCATCTGGCGGATAGGCATGCTCCTTGAGGATCTCCTTGATCTGTAACCTGAATGGCGTGTACGCTTTTGCGTAAGTTTCATTCGGCCGCGCCTTTGCCTCTTCGAACGTGCGGGTCTAGGCGTTCGTGCCTCCCTCCTTCTTGGCGAGTAGTGCAATGACTTCGTTGATCTCCGAAAGGGCACTTTCGAGGTCGTCGGCGATTTCCTGAGCGAGGATTGCAGGGCTCGGGAGGTTATCGCTATCTTCCAGTGATTCGTCGCGGAGCCAGAAAATGTCGAGATTCGCCTTATCGCGCTCGATGAGGTCGTTGTACCGGAACCTATGGAAGCGGTCAGTCTCAACACGCTTGCGTCGATCGTCAGCTCGGTAGGCAGTGACAAAGTCGTCGAGATCGCCACGCTTGAGAGGATGCTCTTTGAGCGTGAAGTGCTGGTTCGTGCGAAAATCATATATCCAGAGCTCCGTCGTCCATGGCGTTTCGGAGCCAGGCCTTGCATCGAAGAAAAGCACGTTTGCCTTGACGCCCTGCGCGTAAAAAATGCCTGTCGGCAGCCGCAAGAGCGTGTGTACGTCGTAATTGCGCAAAAGGTTCTTGCGGACGGTTTCGCCAGCGCCTCCCTCAAAGAGAACGTTATCAGGGATGACGATTGCGGCACGCCCGCCAACCTGTAGCAGCGTTTTTACGTGCTGGAGGAAGTTGAGCTGTTTGTTGGAGGTAGTGGCCCAGAAGTCTTCGCGCACGACGGTAAGATCCTCACGCTCAGCCTCACCGTCTCCGCCGACGAAGCGCATCGATGACTTGCGCCCAAATGGCGGATTAGTGAGGACCATCTCGAAGCGCTCTCCAGGGTCGGCGCGCAGAGAGTCGTCAACCGTGACCGGGCTGGGTGCTGTAGGCCCGACGACGCCGTGAAGTACGAGGTTCATAGCGCACAAACGCGCCGCGCTATCGACAATCTCCCAACCGCGGAAGGCGCCTTCGCGCAGCTGCCGGCGCTGATCGGGATCGAGCGGGCCGCTGCCCGAAATGTGCTCGTACGAGATGACAAAGAAGCCACCTGTGCCGCACGCGGGATCGCAGATGCGCGTTCCCGCTTCTGGCTTCATCACGTCAACGATTGCCTGTATCAACGGGCGCGGCGTAAAATATTGACCTGCGCCCGATTTGATATCCTCAGCATTCTTCTGTAGGAGGCCTTCGTACGCGTCGCCCTTGACGTCCGCATCCAACGACATCCACTGCTCGCGATCAATCAGGTCCACGATCAGTCGGCGCAGCATCGCCGGGTCTTGAACCTTATTCTGTGCCTTGCGGAAGATCACTCCAAGCATGCCGTCTCGGTTACCGAGTTCACGTAACACGTGAATGTATTGGGCTTCGAGCTCGTCGCCGTCGCGATTGAGCAGCGATTCCCAGTCTAAAGTCTTCGGAACGATCGCCGCACGGTTGTACGGTGCTTTTGTCTGCTCGTCCGCCATCTTCAGGAAGATCAAGAATGTGAGCTGCTCGAGATAATCGCCGTAGGAAAGGCCGGCGTCCCGCAAGAGATGGCAGTAGTTCCACAGCCTTTCTACGAGCGCGCTCGCGGTGCTCACGCTGCTTCTACGTCGACGAGCGAGCCCGAGA
>JBARKF010000299.1:0-2345 GCA_049800655.1 Candidatus Cybelea sp. | reverse complement strand
AGCGGGCCGTTCATCCGTCGACGATCCGATCGCCCAAGAGCTCCAGCGCGTGCGGAAGCACCGGAATAACGACGTCGAGTGACTCGCCGACGGCTCGCGGGCTCCCGGGAAGGTTGACGATCAGCGTGCGGTCGCGCACGCCGGCGAGTGCGCGCGACAGCATTGCGCTCTTCGTATGGGTCACGGCGGCGCCGCGGATTGCCTCGGCAATCCCCGGAACCTCGTAATCGAGCACTGCACTGGTCGCCTGCGGCGTGCGGTCGCGCGGCGAAAGACCCGTGCCCCCGCTGGTAATGACCAGGTCGGCAACACGCGCGTCGGCGAGCTCGATGAGCTCGGCCTGCAGCGCGGCGGGATCGTCGGGAATCACGCTTTCCCGCACGATCGCATAGACGTCGCCAAGCCGTTCCTTCATCAGCGGAATGCACTCATCGGCCCGCGCCCCCGACGCTGCGCGATCCGAGAGCACGATCAGCGCCACTCTAAACGTCATGTGCCGGCGCTCGCACGACGTCGAAAATCGCCGCTCTTGCCGCCGCTCTTGCTGACCAGCCGGACGCTTTCGATCGTGATCGCTTTATCGAGCGCTTTCGACATATCATAGATCGTCAATGCCGCAATGGCAGCGGCGACCATCGCTTCCATCTCCACGCCGGTCCGCGCGGCGGTGCGGGCCTCTGCTTCGATCCGCAGCGCCCCGTCCGCACGCCACTCGAAGCGGACGTCAACGCTGCTCAACGGCAGTGGGTGGGTGAGCGGAATCAGCGCGGCCGTCTGCTTTGCGGCCATGATACCCGCGATTTGCGCGGTCACGAACGCGTCACCCTTCGGCAGCGTCGTCGCGCGGAGCGCCTTCTGCGCTCCAGAGCTCATTGCTACGATTGCCTCGGCGCAAGCCGTGCGCGACGTGATGCTTTTGGCGGAGATGTCGACCATCGTCACGCTGCCGTCGCGCCGGATATGCGAGGGCTTCACCGCGGTGCGCTCTGGAACCGCGCCCATATGACGCAGAGCAGCGCGAGCACCCATAAGATAACCAGATGGGTGATATGATGCGCGTGACCAGCCCCGGACTCGGTGAAGAGATTGACCTTCCCCAAACCGTAAAGAATGCCCAGGACGAAGAAGAGAACGGCGAGGGCGAGGGCGATGACTCTCATGTGATTACTCCCTGGCGGGCGAGGATGAAGCAAATCGCACCGAAGATGATGCAGTACCATCCGAACGGGCGCAAATCGTTCGTGCGAAAGTAGCGAGTGAGAAAGGCGACCGAAAAATACGCCGCGACACCGGCCGCGATGCCTCCCACAATCGCTTGCAGCAAAACGACGTGCGCTTCCGGCACGAAGAGCTTCGGCATCTCGAGCAACGCCGCGGCAAGGATGACGGGCGTTGCCAGCAAGAACGAAAAGCGCGCGGCGTGCTCGTGATCGAGATCGCAGAGCAGACCCGCGACCATCGAAATGCCGGACCGCGAGATACCCGGCAGCAACGCGAACGACTGCGCAATACCGACGGCGAGGCTCGCCGGAAAGCCAAGCTGCTCAATCGGCTTATACGTTCGGCCGGCTCGCGCATGCTGCCGCCGGCGCAACGCTTCACCGGCAAACATCACCAAGCCGTTGACCATCAAGAACGCCGCGGCCGGTGCAGGTGATCCGAAGAGCCGCCGCACCGGAACTTCGAAGATGAAGCCAAGGATGCCGACCGGGATCGTACCGACTACCAGGAGCCAGCCGATTCGTTCGTCGCGATCGTTGCTAAGGCGGCCGCGCACCAAGCTCGACGCGAGTGCGCGAACGATTGCGAGCCATTCGGCGCGATAGAACACGATCAGTGCCAGCGCGGTGCCCAAATGCAAGACCACGACAAAGGCAAGAAACGACGGATCCGCACGATCGATGTTACGCCAGTGCAGCAATGCCGGGACGAGGATCGTGTGGCCAAGGCTCGAGACCGGAAAGAGCTCGCTGACGCCTTGCAATAGGGCGAGCACGAGCGCTTGCGTAAACGTCATCACCAGGCGACGAACTTCACGCTAAAAGTATACGCGCTCGCGACCGGCTTGCAATCGTGCAGCGCCGGCGTGTAACGGGAGTCGCGCGCCATTGCTACCGCGACGAGATCGAGCGACGAGTTACCGGTGCTCTGCGTCACGTTCGTGCCCGAGACCTGACCGTTCGCGTCCAGTTGCACGCTCACGAGCGCCGTGCCGTTCGTGCCGGAGGCCCGTGCGCCGACGGGGATATCGGGTGGCGCCGGCGTTGCGACGACGACCGCTTGGGTATTCGCCTGCGCGCATCCCAGGCTCGACGTCGCCACCGGCTGCGGCGTCGGGGTCGCGG
>JBARKF010000298.1:0-1718 GCA_049800655.1 Candidatus Cybelea sp. | reverse complement strand
GCCGTTTAGGCGCGCAGCGGCTTTGATTGCGACCGCGGCGCGGCGTTCGCAGATCTTCGCGTTGGCAAAGGTGATGCGATCCTCGAGGCTGTCGCGGATCCACGCTTGGGATTCGGTATTGTCCAGCTCGATGAGCTCGCGACGGCCATCCTGGCAGCCCAGCGACAGGCGAATCGTGGCGCCGGCGGTGATCGACTCGGTGAAGCGCCGGTACGGATCGTTGGCCTCGTCGACGGCGTAGGCTTCCTGATCGGGTTCGTAGGCCGGGAGCTCGACGAGCTTGCCGAGCGCGGGATTCTCACCGACGGCGAGCTGCTCGTCGCGAAGGGACGTTTCCATCTGCCGCAGCTACGGCAGTTTAGGATGTCGTCTACGACTTGAACATCCAGATCGTTGAGCTGAATGCCCTCAATGCCGCCCTCGCTGTTATACGGTGGAAAAAGCACCTGCGTTTCTATTACAGCCAAAACCCCGAGTATTCGAACCTCTACACGATTCAATTCAATCGCATCACGAATGAGGATCGCCGTGAGGATGATGAAGCCACAGCCTAAGATGACGTACAAGTTGGTCGTCGTTCGACCTCGAGCGCTGGAGTACGGTGTAATCTACATCTCTCAACGGTATAATCTTGCGATCCATCTTTGCGCTTGTGGTTGCGGGCTAGACGTGCCGACGCAACTCGGCCGCGGCGGCTGGAGCGTTCAGATTGAAGACGACGAGATATCGATGCTTCCCTCGATTGGTAACTGGTCGTTACCATGCCGATCACATTACATAATCCATCGCAGCGCCATTCAATGGGCCGGTGACTACACTCCCGAAATGGTTGCCGCAGCTCGCCTTGCCGACAACCCACGGGCTCACCCGCGCAAGCCCGGATTCTGGCAGTGGCTCTGGTACACAGCCTGCGCCTGGTTTACCGGATTATTCAAGTAACATCGGCAGCAAACAGGATGTGCGGCGGCAGCAGTTAGGGGGCAGATGACCGATCCAGCCGGAAGGTCCTCGTAGCACCGCGAACGAGACCACCGTGGCCGATCTCCCGCTCCTCCGTGACAATCCTGTAGTCCATTTGCCGTGGGCGTCGACGCCTTAGCGCCTTGCGGCAGTTCCGCTCAGGTCTAAGATGAGTTGGCATCCATTTCGAGACGCCAAAACGCGCTCACAATGGCGCCAGACCCTTATGGGACAGCAGCGCGGTCTGTGCGCAATCTGCGGCCACCGCTTCGCAGCGCTAGGCGAGGTTAACGAGAGCGTCGCGGCCGAGTTCGCTCCGACTTTCGATCACGTCGTTCCGCGGTCTCAGGGAGGCCAAGACGAACTGAACAACTTCCGCCTTGTACACTTTCGGTGCAACGTTGCTAGGGGCGACGGAAGCGGCTCAAAACCTACGCCAGCAGTGCCCTGGAAGTTACGTTCTTCACCAGCCCAGAGTAGCGTATACTCCGAGGCGCGACTTGCCACCCTCAGCACCGAACACTTGTCAGGGCACGCTTTGGCAACGAACACTTGTCGCGCGATCAGCACCGAACACGCCGCAGTCAGGGGCGCTGCCCAAGAATGAGCTCTAGGACATGCCGCGAAGGACTGCTTTGTAGTGCGTCGTAATCGCGCGCGCGTTGGGGCTCCGGAAACCCTAAAGTCTCAGAACAACGTATTTCCGTCTCGACTGTGCTCGTCCCACGCACGCCGTTTGTGAGGATCCTTCCCAAGGA
>JBARKF010000297.1:0-6383 GCA_049800655.1 Candidatus Cybelea sp. | reverse complement strand
TTGTCATCCTGAGCGGAGCGGAGCACGAAGTGCGGAGCGTAGTCGAAGGACGCGCAAGCGATCAACGATGAGCAACACCGTTTGTCATCCTGAGCGGAGCGGAGCACGAAGTGCGGAGCGTAGTCGAAGGACGCGCAAGCGATCAACGATGAGCAACACCTTTTTCAACCTTCGCCCTTCGACTACGGCGCTGCGCGCCTCCGCTCAGGATGACAAGGTGCGGTTGCTGAGGGTAAACTTCGGCGCCTAGCGCCGAAGTCGAAGGACGCGTAAGCGATCAACGATGAGCTGCACATTTACCCAACCTTCGCGCTTCGACTACGGCGCTGCGCGCCGCAGTTTATCCTGAGCGAGCGCAGCGAGTCGAAGGGCTCAGGATGACAAGCTGCGGTCGCTCATGGTCGAAGGGCGAAACGATGCTCCTTCACCACTAAACGCGCGTCATACGTAGTCGGCGAGCTTGATCGTCGTGTCGCGTTCGCCGGCGGCGTTGCGAAGGTGCAGCTGCACGTTGGTGCCGGCCGGCCCGGAGAGGATCGATCGCAGCGCGGCAAGCGAGTCGCTGGAGGCCGCAGCGCCGTTCACTTTGAGGATGACGTCGCCTTTGGCGAGACCCGCCGACGCGCCGGGCGATCCCGGAAAGACCGAGATGACGGTGTACGCGCCGTTGGCGTCGATAATGAAGAGTCCCGACCGGTCGAACGTCGCGGGCGAGTCGAACGCGGCGTTCTTCGCGAGCAGCAATTGGTGGTGCGCGTAATCGAAGGTCACGTCGAACCGGCGCAAGATCGCGCCGCCGATGTTGGCCGGATTGAACGGATCGGCCATGGCGCCTTTCGATTGGATTCCAAACGACGCGATGGTGTTGGTAATCGTGTACGGACCGATCTGCAGGTTCGGGATGCGCCCAAACCGCGCGTACGATGGCCCGCCGACGCCGAACCCCTCGACACCAGGAGCCGTCTTTGCGAGCGCCGCAATCGCGGGATGTGCTTGGACGAAGGGCGTGGAGAGCGAGATCCCGCCGCGGCTGCCGGTGTCCACCTCGCCATCGGTCGTGACGTTATCGATGCCGATCGAAACGCGCGGAATGGTGCTGTCGAAGAAGAACGGGACGGCGGCCGCTCCTGGCGCTGCCGCCGGCGTCGCGCTCGGCGTCGCGAGCGTGAGCTTCGAATCCGCATAATCGATCGTCGTGAGAAAACGCGCTAAGAACTGATACCCGATCATACCATCGATGCGCATGCCCTCGGCCATGCCGAACCCACTGGCGATCGGCAACACCAGCATATAGGGACGGCGGACCGTCGCGTTGCCGACCTTGATCGACTCGATGCGAGCGAACGAGGCGCCCTCGGTTGCATTCCCGACGCCGCCGAGCTGCATCGCGCCCGATGTCTTCGCGCTGAGCGCGCCGGCGACTTCAGGCGTCACGATATAGTCGCCGCCGCTATCGAGGACGAACGTGTACGGTCCGCGCCCGTCGAGCATGACGCTTGCGTAGACGTGGTTGTTCACGATCTGCAGTGGTACGGTCGTGCTTCCGCCGGCAACGGCAGCATCGTGAAAGCTCTGCCCCGGAACTCGCATGCGCTCGGCGACGTCGCCATTGATTTCGACCGACGAAATCCGCTCGCTAAAGCTGTTGCCGGCCGACGTCTGCGTGCTGCTGTCGAACGGATAGAGAATTCCGTCAACGCGACGGTAGTTCGACAGCGTGGTCTTTACCGAGACGATTCCGAGCGTCATCGTCTGCGCAGCGATAAGATGTGTGCGCGGATCGATCCATAAATCGACCTCGCTGCCCTGCGGCGGTGTGACCGCGATCACGTCATACTCTTGGTCGCCCGCTGTCCGCCGGCCGGCGTAGACGACGGTCGCGCCGCCGGCATCGGGGCGCAGGTAGCGCAAGTTGTCGAGATAGGCTTGGTTGATGGCCTGCAAGCGGCCGGAGATGCCGCCGTCGATCGTCACGAGGCCGGCGTAATCTTGGTTCCACGCGACCTTGCCGTCCCAGCCGTTCGCACCGCTCAGCGCTCCAGCGTTTTGATCGCTCGTAAAGCGCACGCCGCGCACGTCGTCCCATTCTTGGGCGTTGCCGCGGATTCCGACCACCACGATGCTGCCTGCTGTGTGGATCGAGGAGAGCGAGCCGATGGGGCGGGTGAGCATCGCTTTGCGAAGCCCGTCGAGGAGCGACTTGGTCGACGGCGCGGCTTCGGCGGTGCTACCGAGAGAGACGAAAAGCACGGCGCTGAGGGCGGCTGGTAAGAGTCTTGCAGTCATGCCGTTACGTACGCGAGGAAACGCCGCTTGTTGCATTTTGCGAACGAGCTTGACCTCTTTGGGCCAGCCTGGTAAACTTCCGTGGTTACGGGTTATGCGACCAATACGCCTGGATCCGTGGCAATAGACCTCACCGCCGAAAGAGAAGTATGAAGAACATCCTGGGCCGTAAAGTCGGGATGACCAGCGTCTTCACCAAGGACGGGCGCTCCGTGCCCGTGACGGTGATCGCCGCCGGTCCCTGCACGGTCGTGGAGCGACGAACCAAGGAATCGCACGGCTACGACGCCGTCGCCCTCGGTTTCGAGTCGCAGAAGCGCAACCGCGTAACGCGCGCTCTGGGCGGCCATTTCAAGAAACAGGGCGTCGAGCCCGTTCGCTTCGTCCGCGAGTTCCGCACGGGGCTGGAAGATCTCGAGCCCGGCGCGACCGTCACGGTCGCGGGCTTCGAGCCCGGTGACCGCGTCGACGTCATCGGGGTCTCGAAGGGCCACGGCTTCTCGGGCGGCATCAAGCGCCACAACTTTCGCGGCGGCGGCGCCAGCCACGGGTCGATGATCCATCGGCAGCCGGCGTCGAACGGCGATACGAACGCGGGCCGCACCACCAAAGGGAGCCGTCGTCCCGGTCACTATGGCGTCGACCGGACCACGCTGCAGAATCTCGAGGTCGTCCGTTCCGATGCCGATCGCAACCTTTTGCTGGTGCGCGGAGCCGTCCCGGGTGCAAAGAACGCGCTCGTGATGGTGCAGCAGAGCGTGAAGAGCCGCAATGCCTGACGTCATTAACGCCGGCGGCAGCGTCGTTCGCCAATTCGAGCCGCCCACGATCTTCGCGCAAGATCTCGCTGGGAAGCGTAGCGTGATCTACCGAGCGGTCCATCGCGAGTTTGCCAACCCGCGCGCCGGCACGGCCTCAACCCGCAAGCGCGACGAGGTTTCCGGCGGCGGCCGCAAGCCATGGCGTCAGAAGGGCACCGGGCGCGCGCGTCAGGGATCGATTCGTTCGCCACAGTGGCGTCATGGCGGCGTCGTTTTTGGGCCACAGCCGCGCAGCTACGTCGAGGCCCTCAATAAAAAGGAACGCCGGCTCGCCTTCATCGCGGCGCTCGCCGACCGTTTTCAAAACGACGCCGTCCTGCTCTTCGACACCACCGAGTTCGCGATCGACAAGACCGCCGCATTTGCCAAGGCTTTCTTCGGAAGCGCTAAGGCGGCGCGGCGCGGACCGGCGACGCTGGTCGTCTTCAGGCTCGACGAGCCGCACGCGCCGGAAATCGCTCGCGTGAGCCGCAATCTCCAGCGCGTCGCCGTTACCGACGAAAGCGCGCTCGACGTCAAAGATGTGCTGCGCTTCGATCGCCTCATCTTCACGACCGCGGCCTACGACGCGCTCATGCAGCGACTGACCGCAACAAAGGAGAGCCGCGATGGAAGCGCGTGACGTGATCGTTGCTCCAAGAATCACCGAGAAAGCGATGGCCGACGCCCTCGGGCAGCAGTACACGTTCGTCGTGCACCTGCAGGCGACGAAGACGCAGATCCGCCACGCGATCGAGGAGATCTTCAAAGTCAACGTGCTCCGGGTGAACACCGTGCACGTCCGCGGGAAGAAGCGCACGTTCGCGCGTAAGGGACGCCGGCTTACCGGTAAGACGAGCGACTACAAGAAGGCGATCGTCAAGATCAAGGCGGGCCAGAAAATCGAGCTCGGCGGAGTGAACTACTTTGAACAATAGCATTGGAATGCCGGCGTGCCGGTAAAGAAATATAGGCCGACATCGCCCGGCAAGCGCTTCATCACGACGATCGACTTTTCGGAGTTGTCGAAGGTCGCGCCGGAGCGATCGCTGCTCGAGGTGCGTAAGAAGCACTCCGGACGCAATAACAACGGCCACATTACGGTGCGCCATCGCGGCGGCGGCACGCGCCGGCTCTACCGCATCGTTGATTTCAAGCGCTCGAAGGACGGCGTGCCGGCGAAGGTGGCGACGATTGAGTACGATCCGAACCGGTCGTGCCGCATTGCGCTGCTCAACTATCGCGACGGCGAGAAGCGCTACATCCTCGCGCCGCTCGGGCTCGCGGTCGGCGAGCTCGTCGAATCGGGTCCCGAGGCCGACATCAAGATCGGCAACGCGCTGCCGATTCGGAACATTCCGGTCGGCACGGTAATTCACAACATCGAGCTGCGCCCCGGCCAGGGCGGCAAGCTCGTACGTTCTGCCGGCGTTTCGGCGCAGCTCATGGCCAAAGAAAATGAGTATTCGCAAGTGCGCATGCCCTCGGGCGAAGTGCGTAAGATTCACATCGAATGCCGTGCGACGATCGGTCAGCTCGGTAACATCGAGCACGAGAACCAAGTGATCGGAACTGCGGGGCGTTCGCGTCATCTCGGGAAGCGCCCGAGCGTTCGCGGCATCGCGATGAATCCGGTCGATCATCCGCATGGCGGCGGCGAGGCGCGCTCGACCTCCGGACGGCCGCCGACGACGCCATGGGGGCAGATGACGATGGGTAAGAAGACGCGCCGCAATAAGCGCACGTCGAAGATGATCGTTCGCCGGCGAGGTTCGAAGTAAATGGGGCGTTCGCTGAAAAAGGGACCGTACGTTGCCGAGCATCTCGTGGCGAAGATCGAAAAGCTCAATGAGACGCGCGACCGGCGCGTCATCAAGACGTGGAGCCGCGCATCTACCGTGCTGCCGTCGATGGTCGGCCATACGATCGGCGTACACAACGGCAAAACGCACATTCCCGTCTACGTCACGGAGAATATGGTCGGGCACAAACTCGGCGAGTTCTCACCAACGCGTCACTTTCGCGGTCACGGCGGCGACAAAGCCACGGTGAAGACGTGACCGAACGCAATCCGCAGGCGGTCGCGCACCTGCGCTTCGTGCGCACGGCGCCGCGCAAGCTGCGGCGTGTGGCCGACGCGATCCGCGGAAAGAGCGTGCGCGAAGCGCTCGTTCTTTTGAAGTTTGCCGAAGTTTTTGCCGCCGAGCCGATCGAGAAGCTCGTGCGCAGCGCGGCCGCGAACGCCGGCAACAATCACAACATGAACGCAGACGATCTCTTCATCGCGCGAATCACCGTCGACGGGGGTCCGGGCGGCCGATTCACCAAACGTCTCGACCCGCGGGCGCAGGGCCGCGCGGCATTTAAGCGCAAGCGGCTCTCGCACGTAACCGTGGTCGTCAGCGAAGGCACGCCCGCGAAACCGCGCAAGCGTCGCGCGGGCGCGTCCATTCAGGCCGCGCGGGTAACGACGCGCCGCGCGCAACAACCGTCGCGTAAACGCTCGCGCAAAGCTGCAGCGGGCGCCGCGGCCGCCGGCGCTGCGTCAACGGAATCTAAGGAAGCATAAATGGGGCAAAAGATACATCCGGTCGGCATGCGCTTAGGCATCACGCGCACTTGGGATAGCCGCTGGTTCGAGAAGAAGCATTATGTCGATTGGCTGCACGAGGACGTAGCGATTCGCAAGTCGTTCAATCGCTGGATGCGCTCGGCGTCGATCAGCAAAATCGAGATCGAGCGGCGCGCCAACCAAGCACGCGTGATCGTCAATACCGCCAAGCCCGGCATCATCATCGGCAAGCGCGGCGTCGGCATCGACGATATTCGCAAGAACCTGGAGCGGCTGACCGGCAAGAATGTGGCGGTCAACGTGATGGAGATCTCGCACCCGGAGCTTGACGCTCGACTCGTAGCGCAGAACATCGTCGATCAGCTCGAGAAGCGGATCGCATTCCGTCGCGCGATGAAACAGGCGATTATGCGGACCATGCGCGCCGGTGCGCGCGGCATCAAAGTGCAGGTTTCGGGCCGCTTGGGCGGTGCCGAAATTGCGCGCACCGAGCACAATGCCGACGGAAAGGTACCGCTGCACACGCTGCGCGCCGATATCGATTACGCGCAGGTCGAGGCGTTTACGACCTTCGGCCGGATCGGCGTCAAGGTTTGGATCTACCGCGGCGAGGTTTTACCGGATCAGCCGCGCGGCGACGGTGCACTTCGCGAGCGTGCGGATCGTGGACGGGAGCGGCGCGAACGTGGCGGGCGTGGCCGCGGGCGGGAGCCGCGGGTGCAGCC
>JBARKF010000296.1:0-6478 GCA_049800655.1 Candidatus Cybelea sp. | reverse complement strand
GTCGTACGGCGCGGATGGCGCCGGCGGCGGCGCCAGGCTCAGCCGCCCGAGCGCCTCGAGCACGTCCTGGGGAGCTCGAACCAGCGTCGCTCCATCCCGAATGAGCGCCAGGCACCCCGCGCTGTGCTTCCGATCGACGTCGCCGGGGACCGCGAGCACCGGTATATGGCCGGCGGCCCAGGAGGCGGTGTTCAGGGCTCCGCTGCGCGCCGGAGCCTCTACCACGAGCACGGCGTCGGCAAGCGCCGCAACGACCCCGTTGCGGGCAAGGAACTGCCATGGCCGGGGCGCCGCCTCGGGCGGATAGGGTGAGAGCACCGCTCCGCCTTCGGCGACGATCCGCTCGGCAAGGCTTGAATTACGTGGTGGGAAGAGATGCCGATGGCCGCCCCCGAGAATGGCGATGGTCGCTCCCCCGGCGCTCAAAGCTCCCTCGTGCGCCGCCGCATCGATCCCGAGCGCGAGCCCCGAGATGATGCAGCAGCCGGCCCGCGCCAGCTCGGCTGCAAACCAGTGGGCGAGGCGGCGTCCGTAGGGAGTCGCCGCCCGGGTTCCGACGACGGCGACGCTGGGCAGTCCCAGGCCGGCGAGCTCTCCACAGCACCATAGCCCCGCCGCTGCGGCCTCGAAACCGCGGCCGTCCCGCGCGCGTTCGATCCGGTCGTGCGGCTCGTAGGTGGGCTGGCGCATCCCGCCTTCCTTCACGCGTGCAGGGGGAATCGCAAGCGCCCAACGGAATAGCCAGGCCGCAGCGGAGGTACCCGAGTTGGCAGCAGAAGCGTATTGCGTCAAATGCAAAGCTAAGCGCGAGATCAAAGACGCAGTCCAGATTACAATGAAAAACGGTCGTCCCGCAGTGGAAGGCAAGTGCCCGACCTGCGGCACCAAGATGTTTAAGATAGGCTCGGCCTAGGATTTCTTAAGCTCGCATTTCGATCGGCGCGAGGGTCCCGGCGCGCATGGCGCGCTGGGACTTTTTTGCGTTCCCTACCCGTAGTGACGTATAATACGCTCACCCACAACATATGCCGTGGGGGAGTGACTTACCGCTGACTTGCCCGACCTGTCGTAAGAGTGAGACGCGCGTCGTCGATTCTCGCGACGATGAGACTGTGGTTCGCCGGCGGCGCGAGTGTTTGGATCCGCGCTGCAAACACCGCTTTACCACCTACGAGCGGATGGAAGTTCCTCGCCTCTTCGTCGTCAAGAAGGACGGACGGCGCGAGCAGTATAGCCGCGAAAAAATCCTTACCGGATTGCGCAAGGCTTGTGAAAAGCGGCCGATTTCCGAGGCTCGAATGGAAGGCGTCGCCGCCGATCTCGAGCGCGAGCTTTTTGCTCGCGGCGAGAGCGAGGTGCAATCCTCGCTCGTGGGAGAGAAGCTCATGGAGGCGCTGCGCGCGCTCGATCCGGTCGCGTACATTCGCTTTGCGAGTGTCTACCGGTCTTTCCGCGATATCGAAAGCTTCCGAGAAGAACTCGCCCAGCTATAGCGTGAACTATGGCGAGTTAATGGACAGCGTGCGCGTCGCTCTCCGGCGCCTGCCGCAAGGCGAGGGTTTGCCGCTCCCCGGATACATGAGCGAGCATGCTGCCGGCGCGGATCTCTATGCCGCAGTCACGGAGCAGTTGACGCTCCTGCCGGGTGCGCGCGCGCTCGTGCCGACCGGGTTCTCGATCGCCTTGCCGCCCGGTTACGAGGCGCAGGTCCGGCCGCGCAGCGGGCTCGCGATTCGCCTCGGCGTGACCTGTCTCAACGCGCCCGGCACGATTGATGCCGATTATCGCGGCGAGGTGCAAGTCGTGCTTGCAAATCTCGGCACGGAGCCGGTCGTCATCCGGCGAGGCGACCGCATCGCGCAGATGATCGTCGCGCCGGTTGCGCGCGCAGCGTTCGATGTCGTCGACGAACTACCGCCGTCGATGCGCGGCGATGGAGGCTTCGGCTCGACGGGCGTCTCCGCGTGAACGTCTATATCGTCGGCAAAGGCGCGATGGGCACGTACGTAGGCGATTTGCTTCGCGCCGTCGGGGTCGACGTCGCATATGCGCCGCACAACTTGGAAGAGGTGCGTCCCTACGATGCCGACGTCGCGATTGTCGCGACCAAAGCATACGACACCGAGAGCGCGATCGAGACGCTGCGCAAAGCGATCGTCTATCCCGAAAAGTGCGTCTTCGTCTCGCCCCAAAACGGCGTGGGGAATGAAGAGCGATTGGCGGCGAACTTTGGCGCCGAGAACGTGGTCGCCGCCGCGTTGACGACGCCCATCGACCGCGATCGCGACGGGAACGCGCGGCCGGCAAAAGAGGGCGGATTAGGGCTGGCACCGGTCGGCTCCAACGCTTACAACTGGCTGGCCGCGACTTTTGCAGGTACCGGGCTTACCGTGAAGGTCGTTGAAGACTGGCGCGCGCTCAAGTGGAGCAAGCTTGCACTCAACGCGGTCGCCAACGCCAGCTGCGCGATCCTCAACGTCTTGCCAAACCGCTTCGTGCACTTCGAGAAGATCTTCACGCTCGAGATTCGCATGATCCGCGAGGTTCGTGCGGTGATGCAAGCGCTCGGCGTCGAGCCGATCGATTTGCCGCGCTACCCGGTCCGCGCGCTCTTCCGAGTTGCCGGCCTACCGAGTCCGCTCTCCCGCACGCTCTTGACGCAGAGCATCGCGGGGGCACGCGGAACGAAACCGCCATCATTGCTGCTCGATCTGCGGCGCGCTCGACCGCAGACCGAAGTCGATGTGCTCAACGGTGCCGTCGCTTCGGCCGGGCTCGAGCACCGCGTTCCGACCCCGGTCAATGCCGTGTACGCGCGGGTGCTTAACGACATCGCGCACACGCCGCCGCTTTGGGCGAAATATCGGGAGCATCCGGATCGGCTGGAGGCCGAAGTCGAAGCCGAGGTGAAACGCGCGAAAGCATTGTCGAAGGCGAACCGGTAAAACGAGATGCGCGATCCGAACGTTCCCGAATCGCTTGAAGGTTGGTGGATTCTCCATCGTATCTTTGGCTTTGACCGGCGCGCATGGGATGGTTTGCCGGAGAAGCGGCGCGATAAATACGCGGGGCACGCCGCCGACCTGGTCGATCATCTCAAAGGGAATGATGACGGCGACGTCGGCCTGACGCAGATCGTGGGGCACAAAGGCGATCTCATGCTGACGCACTACGCGAGCAGCTTCGATGGCCTGGCGTACGCGCAGACGCTGGTAGACAAGCTCGAGCTCCGGGAATTTCTCACTCCGCAAGGGTCGTACGTTTCACTTTTGGAGCTCGGGTTGTACGATGCGACCGGAAAGATTCACGCCGAGCTCAACCAACGCGGTCTTGCGCCGCAATCGCCGGAATGGATCGCCGCTTTTGACGAGCTGATGCGCAAGCAGGCTGAGAGTCCATACGTCGCTCCGCGGCTCTGGGCGAAGATCCCGCCGCGGCGCTACCAGTGCTTCTATCCGATGAGCAAGCGGCGGGGCGAGGTCCAAAACTGGTACATTCTCGGCTTCGAGGCGCGCGCAAAGATGATGAGCGCGCACGGTGTCGTGGGCCGCTCCTATCACAAGCAGGTCACGCAGGTCATCTCCGGATCGATCGGCTTCGACGATTTCGAGTGGGGCGTCGACCTTTACGCCGACGATCCGCTGGTCTTCAAGAAACTGATCTACGAAATGCGCTTCGACGAGGCGAGCGCGCGTTATGGCGAGTTTGGACCGTTTTGGGCGGGGTTGCAGTTTTCGCCGAGCGAGCTCAGCGCTTTCCTGGACGGCGACGCAATCCCGCAGCTCGAGGAGTCCTCGTCGTAAAACGACCGGTTTTAAGGGGCGGCGACGGTGTAAGGGCCGTTTCCCAATGGAATCGAGCGGCTCGTTCGCCCGGTAGCGGTGTCGATCAGCGTGGCGTCGTTGTCGCGATGCGAGATGACGACCGCCGTCCGACCGTCCGAGGTTATCGCGACGCCGTACGGCGCGCCGCCCACTTCAATCGGTGCGCGCGCGGTGTTCGTGCTTAGGTCGATCGGCGTTACGGTCGAGTTTGCATAGTTCGTTACGTAGGCGATCCGGCCGTTCGGCGCAATCGCGATCTCCATCGGGTCGACTCCGACCGGAATCGGAGTAAAGACGCTGCCGCCGGAGAGATCGACGGCGGTTACGTTGTTCGACGCGCTATTGACGATGTAGAGCCGCTTGCCGTCGGCCGTAAGCGCCAGCCCGCTGGGACGCTCACCCGCCGGAATCGTTCTCGTAACCGTGCGCGAGCGAAGATCGACGACGGCGACGGCGTTCGATCCGTTCTCGCTCACGTAGAGTCTCGAATCGTCGGGAGCGATCGCAATCGCGCGCGGCCGCGCACCGACGCCGATCGTCGCGCCGGCTTTGAGAGTAGCCGTGTCGATCGGTTCGATCGTATCGTCGTCGGAGTTTGCCACCCAGAGCGTCTTCCCGTCGCGGGTAAGCGCGATGCCGTTCGGCGACGAGCCGACCTTGATGCTGGCGATCGTGCGCGCGGCAATCGCGTCGACGACGCTGATGGATCCGCCGCCGAGATTAGCAACGTAGAGTCGCGTCCCGTCGCTGCTTAGCACGGCGTCGCGGGGTTCTTCGCCCACGCGAAACTCCGGGCCCGTCGCAAGCGTCGCAAGATCGATCGGTGTGATCGTGTTGCCGAAGCGATTCTCGGCATAGGCGAGCGCCGGTCGGCGCGAACCGTTCGTCACGCGCACGCCGATCGCAAGATGTTGTAGGAGCGCGCCGTTTTCGGCGTTCCCGTCGATGCGCGCACTGTAATACCCGGCGCGTAGATCGCCATCCACGAAGATGCGCGTGTCGACCGTTTCCCTGCCGCCGCGGTTGATGACGACGCGCCCGCTCGCGGCGTCGAGGTGGACGCCGTGAGGAAGCAACGCGCGCCACATCAGCGCAGCGTCGCTCGTACCACCGTTGGAAATCTGAAAGCGAAGCGACGTGCCGCTGCCCGCCGCGACCGAAACGTTGGTAACCGCGGGATTGAAGGCGGCGCTCGACGCGGGCGGCAACGAGAGCGCGGCGGTCGAAAACGAGGGCGGTGCCGCATCAGGACGGCTGCCCCATTGCTGGTTCGGACTCGAGCCAACCGAAACGTCGAGCTGCATGCTGCCACGCGAAGGCAGCGTGATCCAAGCGCGGTCGCTCGCGTGTCCGTTCACGCGAAGCGCCTCGACGTACGCGGCTTCCGTTGCGGCGCGCGGCGCGTCGATCGTCACCGTCGGGCCGCCCGGTGAGCGCAACGTTACCGCGCCAAACAACGGCGCTCCGAGGTCGAGATAGCGCGCGGATGGGTTCTGCGGATAGAGACCTATCGCGCACCAAACGTACCACGCGCTCATCGTTCCCAGGTCGTCATTGCCGGGAAGGCCGTCGGGAGCATCCGCGTACAGCGTTGTGAGCGCGCGGCGCACGATGGCCTGCGCGCGCCATGGTTCGCCGGCCGAAAGATAGACCCAGGGCGTTCCGAGACTTGGCTCGTTCCCTAGCCACGCATACGGCTTATCCTGGCCCGCATTTAGCTGCGAGAAAAACTTGTCGAGCGCCGCGGTTGCCGAGGACGCGCCGCCCATCGCCGCGATCAGATCGTGCAGATCCTGTGGAACCAGCCAGGTGTATTGGGCGCCGTTGCCTTCTTGAAAACCACTCTGCCCGTTCTCGCCGATCGGCGTGCGCATGAAGGCTCCGTCGGAATCGCGCGGGGCGATCGACCCGGCCGCGCTGTCAAAGAGTGTCATCCAGTTCCCGGAGCGCCGCATGAACGTTTCGTACGTTCGCATGTCGTGTACGGCGTCGGCGAGGCGCGCGATCGCGAAATCGTCGAGCGCGTATTCGAGCGTTTCCGACGCGCCGTTAGGGCCCGGCGAAACCGAGGTGGTGTGCGTGTTGACGACATAGCCTTTGTGCAGATACTCGTCGTTGAGCTCCCAACGCGGAACATACCAGCCTTGACCCGGCGGCGGCGCCGTCGTCGACGCGCCTTTGACCATTGCGGCCAGGGCGGCGCGTGCATCGAAGTCGCGAGCGCCGAATGCATAGGCACCGGCGATCACCGGATCGACCGAGTCGCCGCCCATCACGCTCGTCGGCCCGTTCACGAGCGCCCAGCGCGGAAGCCAGCCATTCTCCTGCCGCGCGGCGTCGACGAGCGATTGCATCATATCGCTCGTCTCCCCCGGCGCGAGCAACGCCAGCAAAGGAACTTCGGTCCGATAGATGTCCCAGTCCGAAAAGTTTGCATATTCGGCATGGCGGGCGCGTGCGTGATGAATCCGTTGGTCAAAACCGGCGTAGCGGCCGTCGACGTCGCTGATCAGATTCGGATGGAGGAGCACGTGATAGAGTGCCGTGTAAAACGTACGCTGCTGCTGCGGCGTTCCGCCGGAGATCGCGATGCGGTGGAGCATTCCGCTCCAGAACTCGGTAGCGCGGTTGCGAACGGCGATCACGTCCCAGCC
>JBARKF010000295.1:0-47289 GCA_049800655.1 Candidatus Cybelea sp. | reverse complement strand
TGCGCGGTAACGAGATCTCGCCCGGCAAGGCGTTGCTTCTCGGCTGGCTGATCGGCGACGCTTACCTTGGAGGGAGCGCCGCACTGACGGTCGCGAGCGATGAGGACGCGGCGACAGCTGCACAACTAGCACGCAAGGAGTTTGGACTGCGGCCGACCGTCAAACCTGAGCGTCCCGACACACCGGCATTGCGTGTCCTGATGACGACCGGCCGCCTCTGTGGTGCTGGAAAAAATCCACTGACGACGTGGTTGCGAGGGCTGGGAGTTTGGAAGCACACCGGTTGCCGCAAACGCGTCCCGGACCTCGTTTTCTCGCAGGAGGATGATGTCGTCGCTGCGTTTCTACGCGGGCTCTATCATGCCGACGGAAGCCTCTCTCGATTTGGCGATTCCTCGCGGATTAACGTTAGGCTGTCAACGATCAGTGAGGAACTAGCCCGCGGTGTCGCCCACCTGCTGACGCGATTTGGCATCAATGCTTTCGTCAAGGCCAACGTGCGGCACATCGGGGGCTATCGCACGAAATCGACGGCGCTCTGGACGGTTGCCTTTACCGAGCGCAACGCCGTCGCGTGTTTCCTCGATCGAATAGGGTTCATTGGGAGCAAGCATACACGCGCAGCCGAGAAGCTCGTGCGCGAGAAGCAAAACGGAACAACGCATTACGACCGCATCCCGCTGACTGTAAATGCTCGTGTGCGGCAATTACGGCAATCGCACCATTTCTCGCATGCGACCTTAGGATGGCGCGAACAAGGAAAGCGTATGTCGAGAAGCACTTGCGCGATGTTGGCGGAACGCCTTGACGACAATGAGCTGGCGATTCTTGCGCGCTCTGACGTCGTTTGGGAGACGCTCGCCACAATCGATCCCGACGGCGTCGAACCTGTCTACGATCTAACGGTCGGTAATCTGCACAATTTCTGTGCAAACGGACTAATCACACACAATTCGGGCTCCCTCGAGCAAGAAGCCGACGTCGTAGCGTTTCTCTACCGCGACGGCTACTACAATCAGGAAACGCCCGAACCGGATCTCACCGAATTCATCATCGCCAAACATCGCAATGGCC
The DNA here is from genome assembly GCA_049800655.1 of Candidatus Cybelea sp. Classification (GTDB taxonomy): domain Bacteria; phylum Vulcanimicrobiota; class Vulcanimicrobiia; order Vulcanimicrobiales; family Vulcanimicrobiaceae; genus Cybelea. The sequence goes on along the minus strand of JBARKF010000295.1, from coordinate 46,215 downwards.
CCACCGGTACGGTGAAGCTGCGCTTCCAGCGCGAGTACACGCTGTTTTTGCCTTACGGCGACGAATCGCACTTCCCACCTGCCTAGGGTGATTTAGCCCAGCTCTTCGTCGCCTCGGGGCTCATTTACCTTAGTAAACTTCGCCCACTCGGCTCCTCGATCTGGACTAAATCAGCTGCTAGGCGCTCTTGCTGATTTAGCCCAGCTCTTTGTCGCCTCGGGGCTCATTTACCTTAAGTAAACTTGGCCCACTCGGCTCCTCGATCTGGACTAAATCAGCTCCTAGCCGCTCTTGCAGGATGACCGGTCTCGCTTCCTAATCCTGTTAACCATGGTTTGCGTTACCCATGGCTAACAGACGCTCGATCGAGCTGCTTTCGGTTGGATCCGATCGTTCGCCCGCGCGTGCGCGCGAGGATTACGTCAAAGCGATCTTCCAACTAGGCGCCGAGGAGCCGGTGCGCGCCGCTGCGCTTGCGCGGTATCTTGAGGTAAGCCGCGTCTCGGTGAGTAAGGCAAAGCGGCTGCTCGAAGCGGAAGGGCTGCTCGAGCCGGAATCGATACCGTCGCAACCACTGCGCTTGACCCGTCGAGGTCAGAGCCTTGCGGTCGCGATGGTACGACGTCATCGGTTGCTCGAAACGTTTCTCCATCGCTCTCTGCGCGTGCCCTTGGAGCGCGTGCACGCCGAAGCCGAGCGCATCGAGCACGTCATCTCCGACGACGTGGCGCTGCGCATCGCGGCGCTCTTGGGGCGCCCGGAATCCGATCCGCACGGACATCCGATTCCGTACGGCGATACGTTGTCGCGTCATAGGCTTCCGACGCTTGCGAGCCTCGCGCCGGGAAGTCGAGCACGGGTCGTGAGCCTTGACGATCGAGATGAAGAGGCGGTGGCGGCGCTGGCGGCCGCGGGCATTTTACCAGGGACACGGTGGCGCGTAGAGAGCAGCCAGCGCGGCCGAGTGTTCGTACGCAGCGGTAAGCGCAGCGTGGCGCTGCAGCGCCGTTACGCCGACAGGGTGCGCATTGGAACGTAGCTACGGCGCCGGCAAGAGCAGTGCTCATGTCGTCGCGGCGGCGCACGACGCGCTGGCAGGAAATCGTCGCGGGTTGCGCGCGCTCTTGCCGTTTGCCGGCCCCGCGTTTGTCGCCTCGGTCGCGTACATCGACCCGGGGAACTTCGCCACCAATATTCAAGGCGGCGCCGCATTCGGCTACCGGCTACTCTGGGTCGTCGTGCTCGCGAATTGTACGGCAATGCTCTTTCAAGGACTTTCGGCGAAGCTCGGAATCGTTACGGGTAAGAACCTCGCCGAACTCTCCCGCGAACGCGTGCCTAAGCCGGTCGCGCTTGGAATGTGGATCGTCAGCGAGTTCGGCGCGATGGCAACGGATCTCGCGGAGTTCCTCGGCGCGACCGTCGCGCTCTATCTGCTCTTCCACATCCCCATGCTGATCGGCGCGCTCATCACCGGCCTCGTTACCTACGCGATTTTGGCGCTGCATCGCTACGGTTTCCGTGCGATGGAAACGGCGATCGGGTCCCTGGTCGGCGTGATCGCGGTTTGTTACGTCGTCGAAACGCTGCTGGCCAAGCCGGACTGGCATCAAGTGCTCTTTCATTCGGTCGTGCCGTGGCTCGGGGGCTCGTCGAGCGTTTTCCTCGCCGTCGGCATCGTCGGCGCGACCGTCATGCCGCACGCGATCTATCTGCATTCCGCGCTCACGCAGGAGCGCATTGTGGTGCGCGATCGGCGGCAGCTCGCGGCAATCGTGCGATTTTCATATATCGACGTGATCGTTGCGCTGACCATCGCGGGGCTCGTCAACGTCGCCATGATGTACATGTCCGCGGCGGTCTTTCACGCCACCGGTCACGGAGCCGTCGCCGACATCACGACGGCCTACCGTACGCTGATCCCTTTGCTCGGAAATCTCGCGGCTGGCGTCTTCTTGATCTCGCTGCTGGCCTCAGGGATCTCGAGCTCGGTCGTCGGGACGATGGCCGGTCAAGTGATCATGCAGAGCTTCGTCGGCTTCGCTGTTCCGCTCTGGGTTCGCCGGCTGGTGACGATGCTGCCGGCAATCGTTGTCATCGCGCTTGGCGCCAACGTCACGCAGACCCTGATCCTCAGCCAAGTTGTCTTGAGTTTCGTTCTGCCGGTGCCGGTCGTGGCGCTCGTGCTCTTGACGATGAACGGCAAAACGATGGGCGCGCTGGTCAACGCACGATGGGTGACGTTGCTCGCGGTTGGTGCGACCGTGGCGATTCTCGCGCTCAACGCGATCCTAATTCGGACGCTGCTTTAGATGTTCTCTTCCAAATAAGAGCGCGAAAGTTTAACGTACTCGCCGGCTGATATCTCGATCCAGGCGGCCGCCTCGCCTTCGAGCGGCTTCTTGACGCTCGCGGGCACGCCGGCCGCGACCGTGCGCGGCGGAATTGCCGCGCGTTGCGCGACGACGCTGCCCGCACCGATCAGCGCCCCTTCACCGATCGTACAGCCGTTGAGCAGCGTCGCATTACTGCCGATGAGCGCATACCGTTCGATTCGGCAATCCTCCATCACCGCGCAGTGGCCGACGGTGACGTCATCGCCGACGAAGGTGCCCCCCGCCTCGCTGACGTGGACGACCGCGTTGTCTTGAATCGACGTACGCGCTCCGACTCGAATCGGGCCGTTGTCCCCCCGGAGAACCGCGCCAAACCAGATGCTCGACTCAGGGCCTACCTCGACGTCGCCGATCAGGACGGCGGTCGGGGCGACGAAGGCCGACGGATCGATCCGCGGCCGCTTGCCTCGATACTCGATAATCATGGGCGATGCTTCGCACCGCGCGGCGTCGAACCTCGCTTCAATGCATCGTCACCGCACGCCATTACGCGGCGTCAAAGCCACACCGCATCCCAAACCGGACGATCCGAACTACACCGCGGTCAACTACGAATATGCCGGACGGACCGGTCACGTGCACGAGGTCGTCGAGATCGGCGGCCGCTCGTTAGCAAAGATTGGATTTGACGACCGCAAGATCGTCTATTATTTTCTCGACGACCTCGAACTCGACGAGAGCGCGCGGCGCGGGACGTTTCATGACGCCGACGCGCAAAGCAGCTAAGCCGAAGGTGCCGCCTGGAAAAAAGGGCTGCCCAGAGCACTGTGGAAGGAGCGGCGGCTCGGACGGTGCCGGCTGCGAACCTCAGAGGCCGACGTAGCTCAACGGTAGAGCAATCGCTTCGTAAGCGATAGGTTATCGGTTCAAATCCGATCGTCGGCTGAGGTTTACAGCAAGAGCTCCATAAACGTCGGCGACTCATAGTCGACGGCGCCGTAGGGTTCGCTCTCGGTGAAGCCCAACGATCGATAGAGCGCATACGCAGCTTTCAAGCGCCCTTTGTGGGTGTCGAGGACGAACCGTCGATAGCCGTCGCCGCGTACGAACGCGATCGAGGCGATCACCAGCGAACGCGCGGCGCCTAATCCGCGGTGTTCCGGCCTCACGAAGAGATGCCGCATGCGCGCGGTATCGCGATCGAGGGCGGTTACGGCGACACACCCGAGTGCATCGGTTTCGTTTATCGCTAAGAACGCCGCGTTCGCCCGGACAAACGTGGTTTTTAAAATCGCGACGCTCGGTACCGCGCCGTGGCGCAAATCGCGTGGTAGATAGGTTTCATATGCGGCGAAGAGATCGTGAAGCCGCTGGAAGTCGCGCTCGCTTTCCACCCTGCGAACCTCGATCGCCATGCGTGCTGATTCGCGAGAACGGCACGGCGCCTCTTCTGCAGGGTCGACCGTTTCGAGCCTTTAAAGCGTTAATTGGGAAGCAGGGGAGGAAGCAAGTGGAGCTTTCACAACTCGGCCGTATCGCATTGGGCGTCTATGCCGCGGCAATGCTCGCTGCATGTGGCGAAGCGCCCGCACAAATCGGCGCCCCTTCGGCCGCGGAGCAAGTTCGCCAAGCAGCTGCGGTACGCGAGCGCGCACGGGGGCGAAGCTGGATGTCGCTGCGCGCGCGCAAGGAGAATCTGATCTATGCCGGCGGCGACGCAAGCTCGTACGTTCTTACGTATCCCGGCGGTAAACTCGTCGGACAAATCGGCATGACGTCGCTGGGCACGTGCGCCGATTCAGACGGCAACGTGTACTTTACGGGTGCGGGTGCGATCACCGAGTTCGCACACGGCGGAACGACTCCGATCGCTACCTACGCAGTCCAGGGCAACGTCTACGCATGCTCGGTCGATCCGGCGACCGGCAATATTGCCGCGGTCGTCTTTTGCGCCTCGGGCTGCGGTGACAGCGTGGCGGTCATTCGTCCGCGTTCGGGTCTGGCGCCGACGCTCTCTTCGGACTCGGAGCTACCGTCGCTGCTCTTCTGCACGTACGACGGCCACGGGAATATCTTCGTCGACGGCTTCAAAGGGTCGCAGTTCGGTATGGCGGAGCTTCCGAATGGAGCAACCTCCTTTATCAACTTCACGATGTCAGAGAACATCCCGACGGCCGAGCAGACGCAATGGGATGGTCAATACCTCACCGTTGAGACGCGGATCAGGCCGGAAATCGACCAAATTCAAGTGAACGGCTCGAATGCGACGATCGTGAATAGGGTCGAGCTGAAGGGGGTCGGTCTTCGCGCGACCCAATCGTGGATTCAAAGTGGTAAAATCGCGGTGCCGACGGCGATTGAACACCGTGCTCTCGACATTTTCGTTTGGTCCTATCCGGCCGGCGGTAAGCCGATCGAAAAAATAACCGGTTTCATCGGCGGCGGCCACCAGCAGATCGACGGTGTGGCGTTCAGCCCAAGGAAGCGACGATAGTTCCCCGCTAGGGCGAGAGCGTCTGACGCTGCACCGCGGTGCGCTGTACCGCCGCGTCGCTGAACGGTAGGGGCCACAAGATGCCTTCCACCCACGCCTCGGCTTGATCGGTGTAATGACCGGAGCCCGGCTGGCCCGATTCGCCTTGCGGTAGCGTGATGCCGCCGGAATCCCAATTGCCGACGTCCCAGACAGCTCGGAAGCTCTGCGAATAGCCCGGGTACTGGACGTGAAGCGTAAGCGCGTCGCCGTAACCCGGCAGCATCGTCCCGTCAAGAAAGTTGAGGCCAAGCGAGGAGAGCGGGTGAAGGACCGGCACCGATCCGGCGATCCGCCACGGAGCCGGCAAGGGCAGCGTGACGCTGCGCAGCGCGTCGTTCGTGTGGGCGGTCGCAAGCAGCGTCGGCGTTCGACCGGTGTGACGATCGGTTAACTGCAAGCGTAAGCTCTCGGCAATCGTCGCGGTCGTCGAATCGCCGTTCATCTCGCCATCCCAGCTTGCCAGCGCCGCGCCCAGGTCTGCATTGCGCTGACCGATCGGTCGTGCGATGTCGTGGGCGAGCTCCCGTTCGGGCAATGAAAGCACGTCCATTTGCATGCCAATGAAGTAGGGAACGTCGTAGCTGTGTCGCGCCCGCAGCAGCTGCGCGATGCGGTAGGCGCGATATGGCGGCGCGAACTGCGGACTCAGCGGAAACGGATAGGTTCCGGGATACATTTTGTTGTTTGCAGTCCACGCGATCGCGTTCCGCGAAGGCGCGACTCTTGGCAAACGCGCGAACGGAATCGCCGGGTAGGATTTGCTCAGGTCAGCAGCGGGATGGATCCAGCGACCCCGCACCGGATCGTTGGGAATTCCGCCGGCCAGCACGTAGGCCGCGCGGCCGCTGGTGTCGGCGAGGACGAAGTTTTGTGTTGGCCCCGGAAACTGCGAAAGGGCCGCCGTTGCGGCTTCGATCGAGCTTGCTCGATCGAGATCGAGGAACGTTGCCAGCGGCGATACTGGGTTGGTGTATGCACCCCAGTGCACGAGAGCGAACTTGCCGTGCGTCGTCGTAACGCCGAACTCGCGCGCCGTGCGATAGTATCGTTTGCTTTCGTCGCGGTGAAAGCGGACGGAGAAACGCTCGGTCTGCCATGCGGATGGATCGAGCTCCCGCGGCGGTCCAAAGACCGAGAGTGAAGTGACGGTCCCATCGGTCGCGCCCCAAGCGAGCGATTCATTATGTCCGAGCACGATCGCCGGACAACCCGGCAGCGTAGCGCCGGCGACGTGAAAACCCGGTCCGCGTAGATCGATGAGATACCAGACGCCCGGTATTTGCAGCGCGAGATGCGGATCGTTCGCAAGGAGCGGGCGCCGGTGCAGCGTTCGGTTCGCGCCGACCGCCCACTCGTTGCTTCCGATCGGCGGGCGAGCATCGGCAAGCTCCCGCAGCAACACCGCTACGTGGCGCTCGCAGCTCGGCCCCGGACCCATTCCAGCGAGTCCGCCCAGGACAGGCGCGTCGTAGCAAGGGTCGGTAAAGGGAAAGTGCGCAGCGAGCAACGCAAGGCCTCCGCTGCGGAACGCGGCGTCGCGATCTGCGATCGCGTTCCAGTCATCGATGAGATCGAGCACGGTGACCATCGCAACGGCGAGCGAATCTTGCGGCGTCCACGGCCGCGGGCGATAGGCGAGGATTCTGAATTCGACCGGCAGCGGCTCGCGCTCCATCGCCGCGTTAACGCCGTCGCTGAATGCGTCGAGCAGCTCGCGCGAATGCGCACCGAGGCGGCCCCATTGCGTCTGCACCATCGCTCGCACCGGCACGGCGCGCTCTTTCTCGTCCGTCGGCAGGGCGCGAGCGCCGTAAATCTCAGCGAGCTCCCCCAAGATGAAGCGTCGCAGCAAATCCATCTGAAAGAGCCGATCCGAGCCCTCGACATATCCCTGCGCGAAAAACAGGTCGTGCTCGTTTGCAGCGATGACATGCGGAACGCCCCGGTCATCGCGCAGGATCGAGAGACTTTCGCGCACGGGCAGCCCCGAGATCGCGCCGGTGACGCGTGAGTGTGCGCGCATGCCGATCATGACGTTGCCGACATAGATGATTCCGGCGGCGGCGACCAGGATCAGAGCGACGCCGATCAGTCGCGCAAGAACTCTCACGCCGGCGGGTCAGGCCTCAACGTAGACGTCGTCGCCTTCGATCGTTACCTCGAAGGTCATAAGCGGCAGCACCGCCGGAAGCGTTAGCGCGTCTCCCGTCCTGACGTCGAACGTCGCGCCGTGACGCGGACAGACGACTTGCTCGCCCTCGAGTTCGCCCTGATCGAGTGGGCCGCCGTCATGCGTGCAGACGTCTTCGATGGCATAGATCGTGCCGCCGACGTTGCAGAGCAGAACTTCGGTCGAATCGACGAGGACGCGCCGGGTGGTACCCGGCGCAATCTCCGAAACCTTTGCTACCGCTTGCCTCGCCATCTCACCCTCGTTCTACGGGTCGCTCCTGTGTCATGCTGCCCCATGCCGTCCAGAAATCTTTATCGACGTCTCGACGATCGGCCGCGACCTCGTAGAGAAGCGTGTATGCATCTCTCGTCAATTGCCCCACCTCCGTCGTCGCATCGATCTCGTCGGGCGAAAAGATCGTGTGACGCAGCTTCGCATCGAGAAACTCCGATCCGAACTTCTCGACGTCGCCGGCCGTCGCGGTCAACCGCAGTTTGCGAGCGATGCGCTCGAGCTGGCCTCGTGGATCGCCCATCAGCAGGTCGTAGTCGACGACGACCATTGACTTGAGAGCTAGCTGGTCCAGGTATGGAAGCATATAAACGAGCCAAAGCCGCTGTGCGGTTTCGAGCTCCATGCCTTGGCGCTTGAAGAGCGAAGCTGCAACGCTGGACGGGTTTCGTATGACGAGCACGTAAGCGTCGTCAACGTGGCTTTCGCGCAAGACGCGCAGCCAGAACGGCAGCAATCGAAGCGTGCGCGGATCTTTGAAGCCCCAGAGCGCGCGTTCGATAAAGCCACGTTGCAGATAGCGCTGCGCCTCGCGGCGCAAGCGCCACATCCGCCAGCCGCCGAACGCCCCGCGCGGGATCGGTGCGTCGTCGTCCCAAGTCATCTGCAGCGCCTTGAGCACGCGTTCGTTGAGTTCGACGATGCCCTTGTCTTCCCAGTAGCCGGTGGGATTTTCGGGTTGCGCATCGAGGAAGTTAATTCCGAGATAAACGGAGAGCGCTTTCAGACCGCGCGCAACGGCACTGGTCCCGCTCCGATGCATCCCGATGACGGCGATCGCTCGCGATGTACGGCTGCGGTGCACGCTGCTAACTACCTCGATGCGATTGCGCAATCCTCGCCGCAAGGGCGTCCCCGGCGTGCGGCGAAAGTAGCTGCCCCTTTCACCTCAAGCCCACTAGGAGACAGACTATGCGCACTCCTTACCAACGGGCTCTCGTAGGGTCCGCAGTTGCCGTGGTTCTCGCACTTACCGCGTGCTCGGGCGCGCAGAACGGTGTGGCCCCCGCGGCGCCGACCTCGGGTTCCAGCGCTCTCGCGTCAAACCCCAGCATTTCAGGCCATATGGCGCCTTCGCAGCGGTTCGAGCAGCGGCGTTCGCACGGGCCATCAATGCGATTTGATGCGAAGAAGAAGAAATCGGCCTTGATCTACGTTGCGAATTTCTCGAGCAACGCCGTTACCGTCTACGATCCGAAGACCAATGACCCCAGCCCAATCGAAACGATCACCGACGGCGTTTTGGAACCCTCCGCCGACTGCCTTGACAAAAAGGGTACGCTGTACGTCGTTAACGAGTCGAGTTCGATTCCCGAATATAAGCGTGGGCAGACCACACCGTTTCAAACAATAACGCAAGGTTTGGACTCGCCGGGTTTCTGTGCCATCGACGGCTCGGGGAACCTTTGGGTAACGAACCTCTACGGGGTCAATGTCACGGAATATCCCAAGGGCTCGATCTCTCCCGGCACGATCATCACGAACGGGGTCACCTTTCCGATCGGCATCGCCTTCGATCGTAAGGGTGACATGTTCGTGTCGAACCGCTCCGGCGGCTCGGGGACGAACGTTACGGTCTACGCGCCCGGCGGAACTTCACCCAAATACACCATCACCGATGGCATAACCGAACCCTGCGGCATCGCAGTCGATGCCAAGGGAACGCTCTACGTCACGAACCTGGGCTCTGAAACCGTCACCGAATATAAGGCCGGTCAAACGTCGCCGTTTCAGACGATTACCGCCGGTCTCGACTATCCGGCCGGGGCTAGCGTCGACAAAAAGGGCACGCTCTTCGTTTCAAACTACATCGGGAACCAGATCGTCGAGTATGCCCCCGGCTCGACATCGCCGTCGAGCAACTCGATTACCCAAGGCCTCGACAATCCGGAAGGAAGCGCATACTCACCGCCACTGCTTCCGAAATAGTCCTTCCGAAGGTTGCGGATCGCGGCGCCCTCGTTCACTCAAACGACGGCGCCTTCGCGATCTCAAAAACGGCGCCGTATCCGCTCTTACCGCCGCCCTCCGCGGTTCCGTACAAATTCTCGGCCGAATCGAGGGTGAGGGTACCGCTCGGATTCGCGCCGTCGGCGCCCCCGGTAAACGAGTACAGGAGCCGTTCCTTCCATTGTCCGCCACGCGCCGGGCTGATCTCGTAGACGGTTCCGGCGTTGTCGGTTCCGCCAAAGACCGTCGTGCCGAAAAGGTTACCGGCCTGATCGGCAACGAGTCCGCCGTACGGCGTGCTCCCGTCACCCGCGCCGCCGAACTGATGGATAACCTTTTCGCTCCAGTGTTTTCGGTGGGTCAGCACGAGCTCGAAGGCGACGCCGCTCCCGTTCGTGCCGCCCTCGATCGTCGTGCCGTAAAGCTTTCCTTTCGCCGGCACGATCAGTCCGGCGTACGGATCCTCGCCTCCGCCGTTTCCGGTAAAGCTGTAGAGCACGCGATCTTTCCACGATCCGCGCGACTGCTTTTGAAGCTCGTACGCCACGCCGTCGTTATCGCCGTCGAACTTATAGGTTGTGCCGTAAAGATTGCCGGCGCCGTCGGCAACGACGCCGGCTGCCGGAGCGCTGCCGTCGGTCGTTCCCGCGAAGCTGTACAAGGCGCTTTCCGTCCAACTGCCGCTGCCCGGCGTCAACGCGAAGACCGTTCCGTTACCGCTGCTGCCGCCATACCAGGTCGTGCTGTAGAGGGTGCCGCTTGCACTGTGCAACAGCACCGCGTTGGGAAACTGCCCGTCGCTGCCGGTAAACGTGTGCAAGACGCTCTCGGACCAGTTGCTGCTCTTGCTCAATTCGTAGACGACGCCGCAGCCGATCGAGCACTGGAAGCTGCCGCCCGTGCTCGCGGTGCCGAAGAGATTCCCATTCTTGTCGATGATGACGCCGGCGTTGGGGAAGCCGCCGTCCGAGCTATCCGCAAAAGCGTAGCGCGGCGACTCGCTCCAACCGCCGCTCTTGCTCGGCGATAGCTCGAAGACGACGCCGCAGCCACCGCCGACGTTCCCGCCACACGAGCCGATGCCGCCAAAATGCGTGGTGCCGAACGCATTCCCCGAGGGGTCAAAAACGATGCTGCCGACCGGGCCGCCACCATCGGTCCCGCCGGTAAACGAGTAGAGCACTTTTTCCGTCGCGTGAGCATGTCCCATCCCGGCCGCTCGAAGTCCCGGCGCAGGGAGCGATGATTGCGAGCTGCCGCTCTCGCAGCCGGCGAGGAGCGCGAGCGTCGCGACACTCAGAACGACACGAGAAATCATTCCTCAAAGTTGAGCAGCCGCGGCCCCGGCCCTTCCTCCGCCAGCTCATCGTACGGATTTCGCAACCAGCATTTATTTAACGAGAGACACCCGCAGCCGATGCACTCTCCCAACCGATTGCGCAGCGCGGTAAGACGCGCGATTCGATCGTCGAGGCTGCTCTTCCAGCGCTTCGATAAGGTTGCCCAGTTCTTTACCGAGACGGCACGGTCGGCCGGGAGCGTGCCGAGGATCTCGCGGATCTCGGCCAGCGAGATACCAGCGCGCTGACCAATCTTGATCACCGCGATCCGGCGCAGCTCGGCGCGCGCGAAGCGCCGCTGGTTACCTTCGCTGCGGACGCTGCGGATCAGGCCCTTCGCCTCCCAGAAGTGTAGCGTCGAGACGGGAAGTCCGCTGCGCTCAGCGACCTCTCCGACGGTAAGAAAATCCATTTTTGCTCTTGACCTCAAGTATAGTTGAGGTTGTAGACTCGCTGCTGTTATGGAATGGTTTCAGAAGGGACGCGTGGCGATCGTGACCGGCGGATCTCGCGGCTTGGGAAAGGCGCTCGCGCGGGAACTGCTTGACAGGGGGCTGCTCGTCATCATCGACGGTCGCGACGCGATCGAGCTCGAGCGCGCGCGCCGAGAGCTCTGCGAATCCGGCGATGTGCTCGCAATCGCCGGCGACGTTAACGACCCCAACCACGTTCACGCCCTGGTCGCGGCTGCGCGGCGCGCGGGGCGCCTCGACTTGCTCGTCAACAATGCATCGACCCTCGGTAAGGTGCCGCTGCCGGCTGTTGCGACGCTAGAACGCGAGACCTTCCGCGCGCTCTTCGACGTCAACGTCTTCGCGCCGATTCACCTGATCCAGCACGCGTTGCCGTTGATGGCGCTCGTTGAAACCGGCACGATCGTGAACGTTACGTCCGATGCAGGAGTCGAGGCGTATCCGGCATGGGGAGGATACGGCGCGACGAAGGCCGCCCTCGAGCACGTTTCACGCGTGCTGGCGGCCGAGCTCGAAGGGAGCTTCACACGCGTCTTGGTCTTCGATCCGGGCGACATGAACACGGCGATGCATCGCGACGCCGTTCCCGATGCCGATCCGGCCCAGCTTCGCGACCCGGCGGAATCGGCTCGAGCGCTGATTCGCGCGATAGCGGCGATGAGCGGCGGGTTCGAGCGCGTCCGCGCTTCCGACTTTGTTCCGGCATGACGGCGGTTCCGGCGATCGCGCGGGGTCTGGTGGAGGCGGCCGAGCCACCCGAATACCGCGGCATCGCGCGCGATGGCGTGCGGCTGCTGGTTACGGATCGCCGCACCCGATCGCACTCACACGCTCGGTTTTACGATCTGCCCTCGCTGCTCCACGCCGGCGACCTACTCGTCGTCAACGACTCGGCAACGCTGCCGGCGGCGATCGTCGCGCGGCGAACCCGCGGCGAGGCCATTGCACTGCATGTCAGCACGATGATCGATGCGCGTCTGTGGATGGTGGAACCGCGTGGATCGGTCGAAGCGGGCGAAACGCTGAGGCTTCAAGGTGGCGGCACGGCGACCGTTATCGCCCCGGTCGAACCTCAACGGCCGCGGCTTTGGTACGTTTCCTTCCAAATGGCCGTGCCGATGTATGCGTACCTCGCCGAGTTCGGAGCGCCGATTGCGTACGCGTACGTCCATAGCGCGTTTCCGTTGCGCGAGTACCAGACGCACTTTGCTCGGAGCATTGGCTCGTCCGAGATGCCGTCCGCCGCGCGTCCTTTCACTCGACCGATCGTTGCGCGGTTACGCGGCCGCGCCATCGAGCTCGCTACGATCACGTTACATTGCGGTGTCGCTAGTTTTGAAGCACCCGAACTTCCCGGCACCGAGCGATTCGCAGTTCCGCACGCGACCGCCGACCGGGTCAACGCCGCTCGGCGCGAAGGCCGCCGCGTCATTGCGGTCGGCACGACCGTCGTACGAGCGCTCGAAACGGCTGCCACCGGCGACGGCGTCATCGCGTCGCGGGGCTGGACCGACTTGTTTATCGGCGAGTCCTATCGGCTAAGCGCCGTGGACGCTCTGCTCTCGGGCTTCCACGATGTAAGCGCGACACATCGGTCGATGTTACGCGCCTTCATGGATGCCGATCTTCTGGAGTCGGCGTACGGCGAGGCGGCTGAACACGCCTACCGTTACCACGAGTTTGGAGACGTCCATCTAATTCAATAGACCGGTTCGCCCTTTGAGGGCGCGGTTAGCCCGGCTGCGAGACGGCGGCGACGATGGCGCCATTGCGCACGTGGTACGTAACCGTGGCTTCGGCGATCCCTTCGTCGGCTAATCCGCTAAGGCGCTCGTGGTCGACCACGACGTCGCCGCGAACGTCGCGGTCGACGATCTCAACGTGAAGTTCGGGATTCCTTGCAAACGCATCGCGGTAGGCGGCCTCGATCGCCGCACGCGAGCGCAAGGTCGCCCCAGGACGTTGCACGACGGCATCGGCGGCGTACGTTTCGGCGAAGATGCGAGCGTCGTGATGATTGTAGGCGTTGACTTGGCGCTGTACGAGCTGTTCGGGACCCTCGTCGAGTATCGCGGTCGCGTCAAAGACGCGGCCGTCGCTCACGACGGTTTGGACACCGGCAATAGCTGCGATATCGGCGATCGGATCGGCCGTGAGCAAGACGATGTCGGCGAGTTTTCCAGGCGCGATCGAGCCCAGGTCGTGCGCGCGACCCATCATCATCGCGCCGCCGCGCGTTGCCGTGAGCAGCACCTCCTTTGGCGAAAGGCCACTCGCGACCATATGCACGGCTTCGTTATAGAACGACGACGCGTGCTGCGTTCCGATGTTGCCGGCATCGGTGCCGGCGGCGATCGTGATGCCGGCCTCATGGACGCGGTTGAGGTTGCGCATCGCGGCGTGCGGGAGCTCCGGAACGCGCAGCTTGCGCACGCGTTCGAGCGTCGCCGGAGGCAGCGCCGATTCGACGTCGCCCATGTTGAAGAGCGTTCCGACGATGTCGGGATTCGCGACGCGTAAGTCGACTGCGGTGAGATTGGGCGCTCGCGCGAAGGTGTAGCCGTAGTTCCCCACGACCATCAGCGTAGGACAGTAGATCACCTTGCGCGTTCGCACGAGTTCGAGAAAGTGGTCGTCGACGTCTTTATCGAACACGCTGTGCGCAAGAATGTCGGTTCCCGACTCCACCGCGAGCGTCGCGGTCTCCAACTCGGTGGCGTGAATGACGACACGCCCGCCGTGCGAATGGGCGTACTCGATTGCGGCCCGAGCGACCGGCTCGAATGCGCTCGCAGGATGTTCGGGCGTAACGATCCACCAAAACTTGACGAAGTCGGTCTTCGCCGCAAGCTCGCGGTCGATCAGAGCGCGCGCGGCTTCAACCGTATCGATCTTGACGATCGGTGGGTCACCGTGGGGGTCGAGAATCGCGCGATCGACGCTGGAGATGAGCGGTCCGGCGACCATCACTCGAGGGCTCGTCGGCGTGCGTTGCGCGATCGAGCGTACGTCGTAGTTCCAGAAAGGGCCACCGACGTCGACGACCGAGGTGATTCCGGCGCGCAGATAGCGTGCAAAAGTATCGAGCAGGTTATTGCGGATCCACTGCAGCTCATCGGCGTACGGGCGAACCGATCGCAAGTCTATCGCATCGGGGCGTGTGTAAAGGCCGCCGCTCTGGAAGAAATGGACGTGGCTATCGACGAGCCCGGGGATTGCCCAGGTTCCCGACCCGTCAATGCGCAGCGCGGAGTCCGGAACCGTCACCGCGTCCGCGGCTCCGACGGCCTCGATCCGGTTGCCGCCGATCAGAATCGTCGCGTTCGGTAGCGGCGTCAGATCGTCGCCCAACAGCGCCGTCGTTCCGACGATCGCGGTGAGCGGGCGTCCCTCGTTGCGTTGACGCGCATGCGGCGCCCAGCTCTGCGACGGCATGATCGGCACTGCAGCGAGGCCGGCGATTGCAGCTAGCACCTCACCTCGCGTTAGTGTCCCGCCGAAGGGTTCGGCGAAGAAGCACATGAGAACCGGTTTACCGTCTCAGCGGCGCGCGGCCCTGTTCGACGGTTCCTGGGGCCGCCTAAGTCGCGCTTGCGGCGGCCGGCGGCTCCAACGAGCCGTAGGCATGCTCGTAGTAGCTATCCCGCAGGTTGCCGAGCTGCAGGTCGCGCGCGATGGGGCCGCCGTCGCCGCGAAAGATCGTGATTCCCTTGACGAGCAATCGGTATGCGCCGAGACGCGCGTTCTTCCAATCCGAAACTTTCCAGCGTTGCGGCGCCATCACGGGATAGTCGTAGGGCGGCAGCGCCGGTCGCTTTTGATCGAAAAGTTCTAGCTCTACGCGAAATCCTTCACGTTCCAGAATCGCCTTCTCAACCTGTGCTTTGCCGGCCATTGAACTCTTTTTCACCCTTCTTCACGCGCTGCGGTACCCGGACGAGCCAAAACTCGACGCCGTTGAAAGCGATGCGATTCCGCCGCCGGGCTATCTCAAGTGAGAACATCGACCCATCGTCCTGATAGTACAAGAGCAGCCATGCAATCAGCGCGGCGCGATCGCGCGGCGTCAGACGCTTAATTGCGGCCTTCACGGCCGTTACGTCGCGGGTCGGATCATCCGGGCGCTCGAACTGCGGCGGCCTGGCCATGGCACGGAGAACCCAGTGTAAGGTCACCGAGATTCAGCCCATCGAAGGCGGCGCAAGCTGCGGCCTTATGGAGCAGATGGACCTGGGTCACCTTTTGGTAGAATTGGGTTTATCGAACGATCGAGGGCGAGAAAGACAAAACTGAACCGTTCGATCGGCATTATCGCCAGTTGGTTCCTCGGGTCGGTCTGCTCGCTTGCCGGCCGCAATCGAGATTGTCGGGCTTTTAGCCTCGTCTCCGCGACTACTTATCCATGCGGTGATGGCAAACTTCGAGGCGATTGCCCAGCGGGTCTTCAAAGAAGACTGCGTAGAACGTTGGATGGTGTTGCTCGAAGTATTGGGGACCTTCAATATTTTGACCACCATGCTTGCGAACGATGCGCGCGACTTCGTCAACAAAGGCGGTGCTTGGAGCAGCGAAGGCAATACGCGTAGCTGTCGGGCGCGCGTCGGGATCGGAAAAAATATTGAAGAAATCCGCACGGATACTGCCGTAACGCCTGGTATAGCCGTAACGTACGACGCGTGGCGTCGTCGGCTCGGTACCGAAGAGAGCCATGAGGGCATCGTAGAACGGACGCACCGCATCTGGATCGCTAACCCTCAGATCGATGTGACTGAATAGCGGAAACGGATACGTTTCAAAATAGCGCAACCGCGCCTCGCGTAAATCCTCGTTTTGCCCCATCTGATTCACTGACCTCTCCTTTGCGATCAACAAACTACGCGCGTCCTTAGTGCCTCGCCGATGATTCTTCTACGCAGCATCGCTCCCGTTCCCATGAAACGCCAAACGACGCCTAGAAGCGCCGTTTGGTGAGTTTCCGTCGCGTCGAGCGGCGTTAGCCGACCGCGCCCTCCATCTCCATTTTGACCAAGCGATTCAGCTCGACCGCATATTCCATCGGCAGCTCCTTGACGAAGAAGTCGAAGAAGCCGTTGACGATCATCGCGACCGCATCGGCTTCCGATAAGCCGCGCGACATCGCGTAGAAGAGTTGCTCTTCGCCGATCTTGCTGACGCTCGCCTCGTGTTCGACGGTCGAGCGTTGCTCGTGGATCTTCATCGTCGGCTTGGTGTCGCTCGATGACTCCTCGTCCATGATGAGCGCGTCGCAACGCACGCGCGTCTTCGCGCCGACCGCGCCGGCATGCACCTCGACCAGCCCCCGATAGGTCGTCTTGCCGCCATGCGCGCTGACGCTCTTGTTGGTAACCACTGACGTGGTCCTCGGCGCCACGTGGATGACCTTCGCGCCGGCGTCCTGATGCTGGCCCTCGCCGGCGAACGCCATCGAAAGAATCTCGCCGCGCGCACCCTCGCCCATCAGATAGATCGAGGGGTACTTCATCGTCAGGCGCGAGCCGATGTTGCCGTCGACCCACTCGACCGTCGCATTCGCATGCGCGATCGCGCGCTTGGTCACGAGATTAAAGATGTTGCGATACCAATTCTGAATCGTCGTGTAGCGGATTGACGCGCCTTCCATCGCGATTAGCTCGACGACGGCCGAATGCAGCGACGACGTCGAAAACTTTGGAGCCGTGCAGCCCTCGATGTAGTGCACTTTCGCGCCCTTATCAGCGATGATCAGGGTGCGCTCGAACTGCCCCATGTTCTCCGCATTGATGCGGAAGTAAGCCTGCAGCGGCATCGCGACCGTCACGCCCGGTGGCACGTAAATGAACGACCCACCCGACCACACCGCTGAATTCAACGCGGAGAACTTGTTGTCGCCGGTCGGAATGACGGTCGCCAAATATTTTCGGACGATCTCGGGATATTGCTTGACCGCGGTGTCCATGTCGCAGAAGAGCACGCCCTGCTCGTCGAGCGCCTTGGTCGTGTTGTGATAGACGACCTCCGACTCATACTGCGCCGAGACTCCGGAAAGGAACTTGCGCTCGGCCTCCGGGATACCAAGGCGATCGAACGTTCGTTTGATATCGTCGGGAACGTCGTCCCACGACCGTTCGGTCTGGTCGGTTGACTTCACGAAGTAGTGGATGTCGGCGAAGTCGATCTCGTTGAGCAAGCGGGTATCGCCCCACGTGGGCATCGGCTTGCGAACGAAGAGCTCGTAGGCTTTCAGGCGGAACTCGCGCATCCAAGCCGGCTCGTCCTTCATCGAACTGATCCGCTCGACGATCTCGCGCGTGAGGCCCTTATCGGACTTGAAGACGTAGTTTTCCGGGTCGTGAAAGCCGTGCCGGTACTCCTCGATGAGGCCCTTCGGCGCGACCGGAGTTTCGAGCTTAATTGCCATGGCTGAGTTCAGCGTACCCTTTGCGGACGGATATAGTCAAGATAATAAAGTGCGAGCTTCACTTTTAGGAGGCAGGCAAGCTGTGGGCAAGCTGTGGGCTCAGGTCTTTACAGCGGGGGGGTGAGGGGGTATGATGGGCGCCGGTCCCTGATACGGGGCCACGGTTTAGGGGAGGGCGCGCCCATTCGCGCCATCGCGGCGAGCCGCACGCGCACCGCTCAAAAGCGCCGGCAAGAGCTCGTCGATAGGTCGGGGACGTGTCTGCACAGCAGCCGCCAGCCGACGAAGTCCGGAGGTGGGATTCCTCAAGGGTCAAGGAGACCTGTACAAATTGAAGGCACTCGGCAGGCACATCGTGTGCGAGCTTTCGGGCTGTCGCCCCTCCTTGCTTTCTGACATTAACGGCATTGCAGCCATGATGATAGCCGCTGCGACGGCCGCTCGCGCTACGATCATGGAGAGCGCGTTTCACCGTTTTGAACCGCAGGGCGTCTCAGGGACCGTCATCCTCGCCGAGTCCCATCTTTCGATCCATACCTGGCCCGAGAAGGGCTACGCCGCGATGGATTTTTACACGTGCGGCGACCACACCGACCCTTGGCTTGCTTGCGAGCATGCAGCCCAAGCGCTCGGCGCAAAGAGCGTGCTGGCGACTGAGTTTACGCGCGGAATCGAGAAGAGTGATGGTGAGTTCACCCACGTGCTCAGCACCGATCACGACGTGCGCGTGCTTACTGCGTAGCACTCGATTACTTAACTAGTATCACCAGCAATTATCAGCATTTCTGCCGCTGAATTCGGCAGGCTTGTTGGGGCTGCCGTCCAATTCATTTCCCAATCACAACGGTACACTGCTTTCTCGAATGAGGTCAAAAAAATTCCCATGCGTTTATCCGTGATACGAGCTTTCGCGATCGCAACGGTCGCTACGATGGCGCTAGCGGCTTGCGCGAACCAGAGCGGGATGGTTCCGTCATCGCCGTCCGCGATGGCTCCGACGACCGCACAAGCTCCGACCACCGCGCAAAACGACACAAGCGCTGACGACGCGGCGAGCACTCAAGATTCGGCGATTCGGCAAGGTTCGGCGTCGCCGGACGACGCGAGCATGTCACCGCTTGCCCTAAAAACCTGCGCGACCACCCCGCCGCAG
The DNA here is from genome assembly GCA_049800655.1 of Candidatus Cybelea sp. Classification (GTDB taxonomy): domain Bacteria; phylum Vulcanimicrobiota; class Vulcanimicrobiia; order Vulcanimicrobiales; family Vulcanimicrobiaceae; genus Cybelea. The sequence goes on along the minus strand of JBARKF010000295.1, from coordinate 27,545 downwards.
TATCAGTGGATCTTCCAGGGTGCGTGCCAAACGTTCGAGCTAAACTCGACCGGCGGCCACTTCACCCTTGGCGAATATCAGAGCATCACGGTGAAGGGTTCGATCGGTAAGAATACCGCCAAGGGGACGGTGAAGGTCGCGCTCGCCGACGCACTCGACAAAAACGGCGACATCAAAACGTATAAAGGCAAAGCCTTCCCGCCGTACAAGGCAAACGGTATAACGTACGTCTACGCCTCGGCGGTCAATCAGAGCACCCAAGTTATCCACCCGATTACGGTCAAAGGCAAGCCCGTACTCCAATACGTGATCACCAATGCGAAGGGGTTCGGCGATGCCAACATCTGCGCCGCTGCCGCGCTCACGTTCAAAGACGGCAAGTACACGTGGAAGGCGCTCCCCGCTACCGGCCTAGTGAAGGGAAAGACCGTGACGATTAGTCAGTACCAGGCGCCAGCGGGCATCGAGCTGGCTCCGAAGATACCGCTCTACTTCGCGGTGAACTGCTACAAGCAGTAACGACAGGCCAATCGCTCTAAGAACCCCGCCCACCGGCGGGGTTCTCGTTTTCCGCCGCCAATCTACGCTCGACATGCCGAAGACTCGAGAATGGCACTGGTACGTGGAAGAGTTCGCGCCGAGCGAGCAGCACCACCATGCGATCGACGAGGTTTACTACTCAGGGCGCTCGGAGTTTCAGCAGATCGCGGTGCTCCGATCGCCGGTCTTCGGCAAGATGCTCGTTTTAGACGGCGACACGCAGAGCGCGCAGACCGACGAGCGAATCTACCACGAGAGTCTCGTCCATCCGGCGCTTGCCGGTGCATCGGATCGGCGTCAGGTGCTGGTGCTCGGTGGCGGCGAGGGGGCGACCCTACGCGAAGTGCTGCGCTGCACCGACGTCGCGCGATGCACGATGGTCGATATCGACGCGAGCGTCGTCGAGCTTTCGAAGCAGTATTTGCCCGAGTGGTCGAACGGCGCATTCGAGGATGCGCGCGCGCGGGTCGTGCTCGGCGATGCGCTTGCGTTCATGCGCGCGAACGACGAGCGCTACGGCGTGATTCTTTCGGATCTTACCGAGCCGCTGGAGGATTCGCCGAGTCATCCGCTCTTCAATGACGAGGTCTTTTCGCTGATCAAGTCGCGTCTCACCCCGGGCGGCATCTATGTGCTCCAGGCGAGCACGGCAGCCGTTCACAACGCCGCGCTGCATTGCAAGATGGCCCGAACGCTGCGCGGCCGGTACGCACACGTGGTCTCGTTTGTGACGCACGTTCCGGCGTTCGATACCGAGTGGGCCTTTCTCGCGTGCAGCGACCGGATCGACCTCGCGGCCCTCGATCCCGGGCGAATCGATGCCTACTGCACGCGTTTGCGCGGCGAGAGTTTTTTCTATGACTCGATTACCCATCGGCGCCTCTTCGCGCTGCCGCTCTACCTGCGTCGAATGCTCTCGGCCGGCGGCGATACGTTTTAGTGACAGGCCAGTAGGAGAGATCAATGACCATCGATTTTTCGCGTGCGCCGCACGCCTGGGAGAAGGAGAAGAGCAACTTCGTTGCGTTGCTCGATCTGAAGCTCGAAGAGGTCGAGCGCGGACGCGCCGTCATGCGGATGCCGTATCGCCCAGAGATCACTAACGGCACCGGCGCCGTGCACGGCGGCGCGATCGTCAGCCTCTGCGATACCGTCTTTTACGTCGCGCTCGCTTCGATCTACGGACGCGATCAGGACACGACGACCGTCGCGCTGCAGTGCAACTTTCTCGCCCCCGCGGGGCCGCCGCACGATCTGGTCGCGGAAGCGAAGGTGTTGCGCGCCGGCCGGCGCATCGTCTACGGTGAAGTCTACGTGCGCAGCGGCGAGAAGATTGTCGCGCACGCCACGCTCGACTTCCTCAACACCTATCCCGAAGAGAAACCCCAAAAAAAGTGAGGCGAACGGCGCTCTTCGACGAACACGCGCGAGCGGGCGCGCGAATGGTTCCCTTTGCCGACTTTGAGATGCCGGTGCAGTATTCCAGCATTTTGAAAGAGCACGACGCCGTGCGACACCGCGCGGGCCTCTTCGACCTCTCCCACATGGGTCAGTTTTTGCTCACCGGTGAGAAGGTCGCAGCTTGGGCCGACACGCTGACGATCAACGCCGTCGGCACGATGAAGCCGCTTCAAGCGCGCTACAACCTGTTCTGCAGTGAGACCGGTGGAACGTATGACGACACGATCTTTTATCGCCTCGAAAACCGCTGGCTTCTGGTCGTCAACGCTTCGAACGCCGACAAGATGTGGAACCACCTCAACGAGCATCTGCCGCCCGATGGCGTCGCGCTCGAGAACCGGCACGGCCGAAGCGCGTTGATCGCGATCCAGGGGCCGCGTTCCGTCGCGATGCTCCAGCCGCACGCCGACGTCGACCTGGCGGCGATGCGTTATTATTTTTCCGCCGAAGGCCGCGTCAATGGAGTTCCCGCCGTCATCGCACGCACGGGTTACACCGGCGAGGACGGCTTCGAGCTCTTCGTCGACGGCGCCCAAGCCCCGGCGCTCTGGAATGCGCTGCTGCTCGACCATCAGGTCGATGGACTCGAGCCGTGTGGACTGGGCGCCCGCGATGTGTTGCGCCTCGAGGCTGGGATGCCGCTCTACGGGCACGAGCTGACCGAGACGATTACGCCCGTGCAAGCCGGGTTGACGTGGGCACTCAAACTCGACAAGCCGGAGTTCCTCGGAAAGGAGGCGCTGCAGCGCCAGCTCGAGCTCGACGACTACTCGAGAATCGTCGGCTTGGTGATGGAAGGTCGCGCGCCTGCACGCGAAGGCTACAACGTCTGGCTCGGCGATACTATCGTTGGAACGATTCGCAGCGGCTCGATCGGACCGTCGGTTGGAAACAAGAACATTGCGACGGCGCTCATCGTGCCGGAGGCTGCGAACGTCGGCACGTCGCTAGCGGTGGAAATTCGCGGCGCGTATCACGAGGCTAAGGTCGTACCAACGCCCTTTTACAAGCGCCCGAAATAAAACGGAAAGGAAGAAACGTGGCGACCCCTGCGGATCTGCTCTTCAGCAAAGAACACGAATGGGTGAAGCTCGACGGTGACTCGGCGACGATCGGCGTCACCGATTACGCTCAAAACGCCCTCGGCGACATCGTCTACGTCGAGCTGCCGAGAGTCGGCAGCGCCATCAAGCAGTTCTCGAACGTCGGCGTGATCGAATCGGTGAAGGCGGTTTCCGATCTCTTTACGCCGATGTCGGGCGAGGTCGTTGAGGTCAACTCGGCGCTGGAAAATGACCCTGCCGCGGTTAATCGCGATCCATATGGCGCCGGCTGGCTACTGAAGATCAAACCCGCCGATGCCGGCGAAGCGAAATCGCTCTTATCCGCCGCCGACTACGCCAAACTCGCCGAAGAATAAACGACCAAAAAGGTCGTAACAGGAACCCCGTTGCTTTGCACCAAATGCACGGTGCGAAAGGGGTGTCGTATGATACGCTTCATTACTGCCTTTGTATTTGCGTTTGCTTCGACGGTGATGGTTGCTCGGGCCGTCGAGCCGGCCGCTCCGCCGGCGATGGGGCTACCGCCGCAACCGGCTGCACGCCCGCTGGGGATCCCCGCCGATGCGCTCCTCGTTTCGCCGTGCGTCGCGACCATGGGCGAGCACTGGATGGCAATGAAAAACGCACCGATGGGTCCGATCTACGGAGTCTGGCAAGGTAAGCCGGTCTTTAGCGAGATTATGGTTCCGCTGAGCGAACTGCAAAAGGGTTTCAGCTACGCGAACCTTCAGGCACTTCCGGGTTATACCATCGATCACATCGACTTCGCATTCGAGCCGAACGGTCACCCAGGCATGCCGGTTCCACACTACGATCTGCATGCATACTACGTGTCGGCGGCGGAACAAGCGAAGATCTGCCCCAACGGTATTCCCAACCCGGCGATGAAGCCGACGAACGTTACGTCACGGTAATCTGACTGCAACGAGGAACCCATTTGTCTCACCACCAAAATGCGAGATCAGAGTGCAGACCTACATGCCGCGATTCGTTGCGACCTTTGCCTTAGCGACCGCGCCTGCGCGCTTACCGAGCGTCGCGCCGGGAGACGGGGTCCGTCGATGAAACCGGCCAACCGGTAGCGAGGGTCCAAGCCTCCGGAATGTACGCTCCCCACACGCAAGCCGATATCAAGGAAATGCTCGCCGCCGTCGGCGTCGACTCGCTCGACGCGCTGCTGGGCGTCCCCGACGCGATCGCGCTCAAGTCGAAGCTTAAGGTCGTGCCGGCGCTCCCGGAGTATCTCATCGGGCGCCGGTTCGAGCAGTTCGCCGAAAAGAATGGCGGCGTCAACTATCGCAGCTTTCTTGGCGCGGGTGCGTACCGTCACTACGCTCCGCCGGCGATCGCGGCCTTGGCGATGCGTGGAGAGTACCTTACCGCCTATACGCCCTACCAGGCCGAGGTTTCGCAAGGCTATTTGCAAGCGATCTATGAGTGGCAGACCTACATTTGCTTGCTTACCGGGATGGAGCTTGCTAACGCTTCCGTCTACGATGGTGCGACCGCGCTGGCCGAAGCGGCGATCATGGCGCTTGGCGCTACGGGCCGCAAAAAAATTCTCGTTTCACGGGCAATCCACCCGAACTATCGCGCGGTGCTGAGAACCTATTGCGACGGACTCGACGTCACGCTCGACGAGATTCCGTTTGACGCGGAGCTTACGACCGATTACTCCGCGCTCGAAAACGCGCTGGCAAGCAACGAATACGCCGCCGTCGCGATTGCGTCGCCGAACTTTTTCGGCAACGTCGAGTCGCCGCCGCCCAGTGCGCTCGAAACCATCAAACGCAGCGCGACCGTTCCCATTGCGGTCGTCGCGGAGGCGCTCTCGCTAGCAGCGCTGGAGCCGCCGGCGAAATGGGGGGCACAGATCGTCGCCGGTGAAGCGCAGAGCTTCGGCGTCGCACAGGCATACGGTGGTCCTTACGCGGGATTTATCGCGTCGACGGCCGAGCACATGCGCCGCATTCCGGGACGTTTGGTCGGCAAGAGCGTCGATAATGCCGGTCGTACCGCCTACGTCTTGACCCTTCAAGCGCGCGAACAGCACATTCGCCGCGAGCGCGCGACCTCGAATATCTGTACAAATCAGGCGCACTGCGCGTTGATTGCCACGATCTATCTCGCGCTCATGGGAAAGACCGGATTGCGAAACGCCGCGGCACTCAATTTGAGCCGGTCGCGCGAGCTCGCCAGCGCCGTTGCAAACATTAACGGTCTGACCTTGAAGTCGTCGGCGCCGTTCTTCAACGAGTTCGTCGTCGACACCGGACGCCCGGCCGGCGAGGTGCTCGCCGCGCTGCAGGAGCGGCGGATTCTTGGAGGTGTCGATCTCGGCCGATTCTACCCCGAGCTCAAATCGTGCATTCTTATGACGGCGACCGAGCTCACGACCAGCGGCGACATCAATGCGCTCGCGACTGTCCTCGAGGAGGTCATGCGTGCCCCCGCGATCGTCTGAGCCGTTGATCTTCGAAATCGGCCAAGAGGGCCGCGCGAACCATTACCTCGAGCAGGGCAAGACGCTCGAAACGTTTCTGCCAAAAACGCTCGTACGCGACGAACTGCCATTGCCGGACAATAGCGAGCTGGACGTGATGCGTCACTATACGCGCCTCTCGCACCGGACCTTCGGAATCGACTTGGGCTTCTACCCGCTCGGCTCGTGTACGATGAAATACAATCCGCGCATCAACGACGCGATCGCGAGCCGGCGCGAATTTGCCGAATTGCATCCCTTTACGCCCGACGAGCTGGCGCAGGGCGCGCTGCAGGTGATGTACGAGCTCGAGCGCTCGCTCAGCTCGCTCTTTGGTATGGCGGCCTTTTCGCTCAATCCATCGGCAGGCGCGCACGCCGAACTGGGCGCGTTGCTGATCGCGAAGAGATACTTTAAAGATCGCGGTGAGTTGCGGCGCGATAAGGTGATCGTCCCCGATACGGCGCACGGCACCAACCCTGCCTCGGCGGCAATGTGCGGTTTCAAAGTCATCTCGCTGCACAGCAACGAGCGCGGCCGCGTGAGCGTCGACGAGATTCGCAAGATCTGCGGCCCCGACACGGCTGTCTGCATGATGACCAATCCAAATACGCTAGGCCTGTTCGAAGACGACATCGCAGCGATCGCGGCGGCCGTCCACGAAGCCGGCGGCCTGATGTATTACGACGGTGCCAACGCCAACGCCATCATGGGGTACACGCGGCCGGGAGACATGGGCTTCGACCTGATGCATCTCAACACGCACAAGACCTTTACGATTCCGCACGGCGGCGGCGGTGCCGGCCATGGACCGCTCGGTGCGGCCGCGCATCTCGTCGATTACCTGCCGACGCCCGTAGTGACCTACGATGGATCGGCGTACGCGCTCGAGTTCGACCGGCCGAAGTCGATCGGTCCGATGCGTTCGTTTTGGTCGAACTTTGCGCACGCCGTTCGCGCGCTCGCCTATCTGTACGCCAACGGCGAAGAAGGGCTCAAGCGCGTTTCGCAACTTGCCGTATTGAACGCGAACTATCTGCGCGTCAAGGTTGCCGAGTTTCTCGAGACGCCATATCCGGAAACGTGTCGTCATGAGTTCGTCGCCTCCGCCCAAGTGCTCAAGAAAGAGCATGGCGTCCGCGCGCTCGACATTGCGAAGGCGTTGCTCGACGACGGCTACATGGCGCCGACGATCTACTTTCCGTTGCTGGTGCCCGAGTGCTTGATGATCGAGCCCACCGAAACCGAATCGAAAGAGACGCTCGACGCATTCGTCACGGCCCTGCGCGCAATCGTCGAACGCGCGAAGACGGCGCCGCAAGAACTCTTCGATGCGCCGGTCACGACGCCGGTTGGGCGCGTCGACGAAACCCGCGCCGCACGCCAACCCGAGCTTCGCTGGAGACCGTAGCCGCTACCCAAGGAGGGCCGCGCAAGCGTGAGGTAAAAAGAGTGACTCCGGTCACCTTTTTGGGTTCCGGCCGACCTTTGCGCGAGGGAGGAGGAAGGCTTAGAGCACAAGAAGGTGACTTTAGTTATTATCTGGAGTCATTTTTGAGGTGCCGATGCTTCGACAACTGATCGATGACCTACGGGCTCGCGGCCCTTTGGACAGCCGCAGCTCCGACGTAGTGGCCCTATTGACCAACCGGGCGTGCGCTTGGGGCGCCGGCCGGCGGCTCGCTAGCCGGCCGGGCGGCTACACTCGGACCTGCGCCTATCGAAACGACGACTTTGAGGTGCTGCTGCTCAACTGGGCTCCCGGGGCTGCTTCGCTCATTCACGATCACGGCGATCAGCATTGCTGGATGATCGTGCTCGACGGCCGGCTCGATGTCGAGGATTACACGCGGGTCGACAACGGCGAGGTTGCCGGCTACGCGCACGTGGAGGCCTGCGGCTTGCAGAAGCTGGAACCCGGCGAGACCGACTTCCGCTCGGGGCGCTTCGACATTCACCGCGTCACGGCCACCGGTGATGCCCCCGCCGTCTCGCTCCACGTTTATTCAGGGCCGCTGCGGCAGTTTCTCGTCTACGACCCGATCGCGCACCGCTGCGAAGCCGCCCGTAGCACCTACGATGAAGTGCTCTCGGTATACACCGAGCTGCGCCGATGATTGAGCTCGACGTCGCGATCGTCGGCGGCGGCTTCAGCGGTTGCGCCGTTGCCGCAAACCTGGCGCGGCGCGCGGGGTCGGAGCTCGCCGTCGCGGTCTTTGAGTCCGGCGAGCTCGGACGCGGCGCTGCATACGGAACGAGCCATCGCGAGCACCTGCTTAACACTCGTGCGCACCTGATGAGCCTCTACGTCGACGATCCCGACCACTTCGTTCGCTGGCTCGGTTTGCGCGGCGGTCCGCTGGATTTCATGCCGCGACAGCTCTACGGCGAGTACGTCGGCGAAATCGCGCGCCAGACGTTCGCCCGGCCGCGTTTCACCCACGTTCGCGATCGCGTTCGGCGCGTGTACGCAAGCGACGACGGCGGATTCATCGTGGACGCGTCACAAGGGGCGCGCTTTGGCGCTCGAGCCGTGGTCTTGGCGACCGGCAATCCGGCGCCGCGGGGTGACTTCCTACCGGCGGCAGTCGGGCACCACCCCGGCTTCATCGCGGATCCATGGCGATTCGACTATCGGGTCGTGGGCGGACACGTGCTCGTCATCGGCACGGGGCTCACGGCGCTCGACGTGCTTGTTGCGCTCCGTGCCAGCGGGCATCGCGGGACGGTACACATGCTCTCTCGCAACCGCCGCTTTCCGGCCGTTCATGCAAACGTCGTACCCTACGATGTCATTCCCGCGCTCGACTCGCGCAACGCCGGCGCCCTCTTACGCAGCTTTCGCCGCCATCTCGACGAAGCGGCGCGCCGCGGCTTCGACTGGCGTGCGGTTATCGACGCGCTACGTCCCGAAACCGAGGCGATTTGGCGGCGGGTCTCGCCGTTGGAACAACGACGCTTTGAGCGCCACCTGCGCTCGCGCTGGGAGCGGCATCGTCACCGTGCGCCCGCGAGCGTCGATGGCGCCCGTCAATCGTACGAGCGTGATGAAAGGCTCTTCACCTACTCCGGCCGGGCTTGCGAGGGCGCATGCCGGTACGGTGACGATCGCGGCGCGTAGCGGTACGATCGTCGAACTTCACCCTGATTGGATCGTAAACTGCTCCGGCGTCGGGCCGGAGCCCGCTCTGCTCGGCTTTCGTGCCAAATCCGACCTCACGGCCCTCGATGCGAATGGCCATCCCGTTCGCGACATGTGGATCGTCGGACCGCCGGTACGCAAAGCTCGCTTGGAGGCGACCGCCGTTCCCGAACTTCGCGGCATGGCCGACACTGCCGCATCCGAAGTTCTGCGCGCGCTGCGCCTCACGACATCTACTCCCTCACTTAACGCACTCCACTTTCACTGAGGAAGGTTTAAGATGAGAAATAGCCTCGTGGCCATAGGCGTGGCTACGATTCCGATTGTCGTTCTCAGCGCATGCAATGGCAGCTCCTCGGGCGGCACGGGAATCGCGCCGCTGCCCAACGCGCCCGCTGCGAGCCGCGATCACGTTCGCCCCAACGACACGGGCCCCAAAGATCTGCATGCGGGGGGCGCCGATTTCCCAGGATACGCTTACAGTCTTGGCGACCAGCCCGTGGGTACGTACCAAGACGTGCAACCCACTCCCGGCCCCGGCTCGGTCTTTGCCTTGGCCGGCACCAAAGGGATCGTCTATTACTGTAATAACAGCAGCGGCTACGGGCGCAAGGAGTTCGAAGCGAACAACGGGACAGCGACGACGGCCTGTGCAGCGTACGGTCAAGCGGCAACCGGATTCGGCGGCCGCCAGGACCCGCTCGACTTCGTCGGCACCGACGTCGCGCTGCCGTCAACTGAATGTTGCGCGAGCGGCACTCCATATTACCAAGGACGCTTGACCGGCAACAAGACCTGGGGTCAGCCGTTCGAGCTGCCGACACTCGGCGGGCCGATCGCTTTCCCATACAACGCATCCTCGTTTAGCGGAATTGGGTCGGGCGCATCGCTTCAACTCTCGACCTGGACCTACTGTGCGATTTCCAATGGAACGATCAGCGACTGGAACGACCCCGCGATCACCAGTGACAACGGTGGGAAGTCGGTCACCGGCGGTACCAGCGAAACGGTCGACTTCTACTTCCGCTCGGATAGCAGCGGCGCCACAGATCTCTTCACGAATAAGCTCAACACCGCGTGCAATGTGACCTGGAAAGGGAAGTACGCGAAGGCTCCCTACCAAGGCGGAACCCGCAACGCGGCATGGACTTTTGGCGTGAACATGCTCTGGCCAGGGCCTGGCTCGAGCAGCGATCCGAACCCGCGGTTCTTCGGCGAAAACGGCGATCCGGGCATTCTCGCCGGCGTCCAGGCCGATCCGTGGGGCACCGGTTACGCCGTAGGCGCGTGGGCGAAAGCCGCTGGCATCGCTCAAGCGAGTTTGTTGGATACTTCGAATAAGGTCTTTGTCAGCCCAACGAACCAAACCGCCGTCGCGAACGCGCTAAAGAATGCAAAGACGATTACCTTCGGTGAAGGCAGCGACGGCATTTCCCTAGGCTCGAGCACCCCGTGGTGCCAGCTCTACATCGATCCCAGCGAGTTCGTCAAACCGCCGGCGAAGGCGTACCCGATCGTCGGCATCACCTACTGGCTCTTCTACGGTAAGAACAACGGCGTCCATCTTGCCGATAAGAAGAAGCTCGTCAAATACATCACATCCACGGCTCCGAACAGCTACCTCCCAGCGCTGGAATACACTCCGTTCACCAGCGCCGTGCATACCGCAATCCGCAAGGCGCTCGGCGGCACCGCCACTCAAGGGACCTGCGTGAAGTAACGAAGCCGCCGCGCCGGCAGCAGCTCAGCAACCGCCTGCTAGATAGGCGGTTGCTCGCTGGCTGCACGACCAAGGGGGCTAAATTCGGGCGAGGCGTCGTGCAGCCTTTCTTGGGTCCGGACGGTATAATGGTAGTAATCAGGGGGCTCGCAAGCGGCCCCCTTCCCCGTCCCCAGAGGGAGCGTCATGCGGATCAAATACGAGGTGTCGGCGGGCGGATTGCTCCTGCGTCGCCGTGATTCGAGCTACGATGCCCTTCTAATCGGGCGCGGCGCACCGCCGCGCGTCTGGACGCTGCCCAAGGGCCACGTCGAAGCCCGCGAAACGACCGAGCAGGCGGCGCTGCGTGAGGTTCATGAGGAGACGGGCTGCTGGGGCGAGATCGTCACCCGCCTCAACGAGATCTCCTACTGGTTTTACGTCGGCAAGGCGAAGCACCGAAAGGCCGTGACGTTCTTCCTGATGCGCTACCTTTCGGGCGATCCCGCCAGCCACGATCACGAGGTGGATGACGCGCGCTGGTTCGACCTAGCGCAGGCGCGCAAGACGCTCAAATACGTGAACGAAAAACGGCTCGTCGATATCGCGCTCGAGTTTCTGGCGGCCCATCCGGACGCGCTCGGCGAACGCGAACTCGTCACGACCGCCGAAGGCATCTCGTCCTGACCGAAAGTCACACGTTCAACGTTAGGCTGGATGCGTTTGACGGGCCACTCGATCTTCTACTCAGTCTGATCAAAGAGCAGCAGCTCGACGTAGCCACGGTTCCGTTAGCGAGCGTCGCCGAACAGTATCTCGGATATGTGCGCGCGCTTCGAGCACGCGACGTCGAGATCGCCGCCGAGTATTTGGTGATTGCCGCCACGCTGCTCTACTTGAAGTCGAGAGCGCTCTTGCCCCCGGTCCCGCAAGAACTTCTCGATGAAGGCGAAGAGACACCCGAGGAAGTCGAGGAGCGGCTGCGCCGCCGGTTGATCGCCTATTCGAAGTATCGCGAGTTGGGCGAAGAACTACGCCGTTACCAGGGCGAGGCCGGCGCCTTCTTCTATCGCGAGCCAGGCGATCCGGCCGGCGAGATCGTGCAACGCTACGAAATCGACCCGGAGAAGCTCAAACGAGCGTTCATGGCGATGCTCGCACAAGCGCGCCCCGAGAAGCGATCGATCGCGCGCGAGCGAATCTCGTTGATCGCTTCGATGGATTACATCACTCGACGAATCAAAGAGCGCGGAGAAGTCTACTTTTCGGAGCTTTGTCACGACCTCGGAATGACGCGTGACGTCATCATCGTCACGTTTCTCGCGATTCTGGAACTTATCAAGCGGCACCGCCTCGCCTTCGAACAGCCCGAAGCCTTCGACGACATACGTCTCTTCCCAATCGCCAAGGCCGCCGCATGAGCGCCCGTACGAAGGAGCTTTCACCGGCGGACGAAGCGGCCGTGCTCGATGAAGCGATCCAGCGGCTTGCGCGTCCCGTCGAAGCGCTGCTCTTCGTAGCCAGCGAAGCGCTCTCGATCCAGCAGTTGGCTAAAACTCTCCGCGCCGAAGAGCGCGAGATCGCCGCGGTGCTGCAGCAGATCGAAGCCGACTATAGCGAGCGGGGCATCGTTTTGCGCGAAGTCGCAGGCGGTTACCGTTTCGCCACGTCGCCGTTCGCGCGCGACGTCGTCGAAGCATATCTGCTGCCGCCCAAAACCACGCTTTCGACGCCCGCGCTCGAAGCGCTTGCGATCGTCGCTCATATGCAGCCCGTTACGCGCAGCGAAATCGAAGCGATCCGGGGCGTGAACTCCGATAGCGTGGTAAGCACGCTCCTCGATCGCGAGCTCATCTCAGAAGCGGGGCGCAAAGACGTCGTCGGGCGCCCGATGCAGTACAAGACGACGCCGTTCTTCTTAGAGTCGTTCGGACTGCGCTCGCTCGACGATCTTCCCGAGCTCGAGCTTGAGCCGGGGCAGCCGCTCGAGTTTAACCTCGGCGGCACCAAGGCGAACGAGGTAGCGGAAACGCCTTAATGCGTATTGGGCTGCACGTGCGCGTCGCGGGCGGCTACGTCAAAGCCGTCGAGCATGCGAAGGCCGCGGGTTGCGCAGCGATGCAAGTTTTTTCGACGAATCCGCGCGGCTATCGCACCAGCGCAATCGACGTTCCGAAGCTCGAAGCTTTCGCCGCGCTTCGGCGTGAGGCCGGGATCGATCTCTGCGCGATTCATACGCCGTACCTCATCAATCTCGCAAGCGTCGACGAAAAAATTGCGGCCGGATCGTCGAACCTTCTCAAAAACGATTTGGCCGTGGCGGCGCGCGGCGGGATGCGTTTTGTCAACACCCACCTTGGCTCGTACGGAACGGGCGACCGCGACGAAGGATTTACGGTGATTTGCCGGGCGCTCGAAACGGCACTGGCCGCCATCGAGCCCGGCGTCTTTCTCGTACTCGAGAACTCAGCGGGTGCGGGGAATCTCGCCGGCGGCACGCTCGAGGAGTTGGGGGCGTTCGTGCGGAGCCTATCGCATCCGCAGCTTGGAGTCTGTCTCGACACCGCTCACGCATGGGCGTCGGGATATGCGATCGACTCGAAAGAAGGCGTCGACCGTTTCCTGGACGAGGCCGAACGACGGATCGGGCTCGCACGAATTCTGATGTTTCACTTTAACGATACCGAGGTGCCGCTGGGCGGAAGCCGCGACCGTCACTGGCACATCGGCGAGGGAAAGATCGGCTTCGAGGGTTTCCGCGCTCTGCTAGCTCACCCTGAGCTGCGCGAGAAGACGGCCATCCTCGAAACGCCTGGCGACGACGCGGACGACGTTCGCAACATGCAAACGATCCGCGCCATCGAGCAGGGCGCGCTACTGAACCCGCAGGTGCGGTAGGCGGAGGCTGGACTCCAGGAAGAGCGCCGAATCGGCGCGGTTGATTTTCAGCCGGAGATCGACATCCGAGATGTCGGAGACGAGCGGTGCGGTGCGGACGGGATCGCGAAACATTGTAAACCTCTTGACGGACGTGGTAACCTTCAATCATCATACAGTGGTGACAGTAACTTGTCAACGAGGTTTGCCGGTGACGCCAGAAAAGATCCGCTTTACGCCGTGAGCCAGGTCTCCGATGCCGCCCCCGGCGGGCTCGAGCTCATCCGCCGCTTCGAAAACACCGTCGACTTGCCCAACGGCCCCGACGAGCTCGATACGGTAGAGCGGGCTGCTGCTTGGTTCCTTAGTCACGGTCTGGCGCCGGTCACGGACGAGCGCCACCTGGGGCTCGTGCGCGCCTTCCGCGAGACCCTTCGTGATCTGCTATCCGCGAATAACGGCGAAGGCGACGCAGCGGCCGCCTGGGAGCGGCTGCGTCCCTTCCTGGCGACCACGCGACTCGGTCTCGCCGTCGATCCAAGTCGCGGATTGGAGCTTCGGCCGGAAGACAAAGGGCCGATCGCGTCGCTGCTTGCAATCGTCTACGAATCAGAGCTGCTTGGCACGTGGCCGCGCCTGCGCGCGTGCCGTAAGGGCACCTGCCGGTTCGCCTATTACGACCGCACCAAGAATGGCTCGCGCGCGTGGTGCAGCATGGCAACGTGCGGCAACCAGGCGAAAGCTCAACGGCGCCGCCAGCGTGAGCGACAGCGCTAACCACTTCATCGCGCACTTCGATATCGACGCCTTCTATGCCAGCGTTGCGGTGCGCGACGACCCAACGCTACGGGGGAAACCGCTGGCGGTGGCCGGCAGCAGCCGGCGAGCAGTAGTTCTTACCGCCTCCTACGAGGCTCGTCCATACGGCGTCCGCTCCGCAATGCCGCTGTACAAAGCGCGAATGGCATGTCCGGACTTGGTCGTCGTGCCGCCCGACATGCAAAAATATCGCGCGGTCTCGCGCGACGTCTTCACCGTCCTCTCCCAAGGCGGCAATCCGGTGGAAGGGCTCTCGCTCGACGAAGCCTTCATAGCGATCGGCGAAACGGGGCTGGAAGAGGCGGTCGCGTTCGCCGCCGCGCTACGGCGCCAAATTTTCGACGCGACCGGTCTCACCGTCAGCGCAGGAGTGGCCACCGGTAAGATGGTCGCCAAGATCGCTTGCGACGCGTGCAAACCCGACGGATTGCTGGCGATAGCACCCGGTGAAGAGACCGCATTCCTTGCTCCGTTGCCGGTCGGCCGCCTTTGGGGCATTGGGCCGAAGACGCAGACGCGGCTGAGCGTTTTTGGCATCACGACGATCGGGGAACTCGCCGCGCTCGACGACGCGCGGCTCCGCGAGCTTTTCGGGTCGTGGTGGACGGAGCTGCGCGATCTCGCGCGCGGTGTTGACCGCCGTCGCGTCGAGCCGGAACGCGAAACGAAGTCGATCTCGACCGAAGAAACCTTTGAGTACGACGTTAGCGACGAGCGCCGGTTGATCGACGTTTTACGAATTCAGGCTCGCGAGCTCGCCGAAGCGCTCGAGCGCGAGCGCACCGTCGCGCAGACGATCGGCGTGAAGATCAAGCGCGCCGATTTTACGATCGTCGGGCGGCAGACGCATCTTACCGAGCCGACGCGCGACGCGCGGCAAATCTTTCGTGCTGCCGTCCACTGTCTGCGTCGGGCTGGGCTGGAGGGCGCGCCGGTTCGACTGCTCGGGACGCGAGTAGCAACGCTGATCGAAGGAGACGCTCGACAAACGAGCCTCTTTTGACTAGAATGCCTCCGATGCAGCGTGCCGCACCGACGCTCAGGTGGCATTTACTCTGGCTGGCCGTCGGTTTGTTGGCGGCCGGCTGCGGCGGGGCGCAGGGGTCGTCGCCGGCAATGCCTGGCGCGATCGAGCCAGTAGCCGCTGCGCGAGCGCGATCGTGGATGGCGCCCGATGCAAAGAACCTCGATCTGCTCTACGTCTCCGACTACATGACGAACGACGTCGACGCTTACTCGTTTCCACAAGGCAAGTTGAGCGGCGTGCTGCGCGGCATCCTCAAGGGTTTCGTCTCGCCGAGCGGTTTGTGCGCGGACAAATCAGGCGACGTCTTCATTCCGGATAGTTCGAACTCGACGATCCTGGAGTACGCGCATGGCAGCACCCATCTCGTTCGAACGTTGAACGACCGCGGAGCAGTACCCTATAGCTGTACGGTCGATCCATCGAGCGGCGACCTCGCAGTGGTCAACATCGTATCGTCGCACGGTCCCGGCAGCGTCGTCATCTACGCGCGCCCGCGCGGACGCCCTAAGCGGTACAACTTCGGCTCCGTGTTTCTGTGGTACTTTGCTGCTTACGATGACCGCGGTAACCTCTTCGTCGATGCCGCCGACGATGTGCCGAGCGAGCCGATGGCGTTGCTCGAGCTGGCGAGAGGCAGTAGCGGGCTCGCCGAAGTTGATCTCGATCAGACGATTCACGCTCCAGGCGGCGTCGGATGGGACGGCAAACACCTCACGGTCGCCGACTCGGATGCGTCGGTAATCTATCGCTTCTCGATCGCCGGTACGGCCGGCATCAAAGTCGGCACGACCGCGCTGCGGCGCGGCCATTTCGTTACGCAGTACGTCATCGCCGGTAACGACGTGATCGGCGCCAACTACCACGGTGCGAACGTCGTCTTTTGGAAATATCCCGCCGGCGGGACGCCCATCAAAACCATCGGCGGTTTCGGCGAGCCCTTCGGAATAACGCTCAGTCCCGCCCCGAAGTAACTCAGCTAAATATGGTCGGTGGCCCAGCAGAAGTCGCCGTCCGCGTTGGTCGCGCTCCTGAGCGCGCTTTCTCCGGCGGCCGAGAGCGGCAACATCATGAAGACGGCGCGTTTGCGCCGCTTCACGGCGCCTTTCGGCAGAAGCCGGCGCGCGCCGTCGGGAGGAAGCCAACCAAGAATGCGGCGCAAGTCGCCGGCGGCGGCGCGAAGCAGGGCCGGAACCGTATGCGATGCTGCTTCGTCGGCGAAGCCGAACTCGTCGACGATGTACGCATCGCGCTCGGGAGCGCGCACGCCTAAGACGTAGGCGGCGATCCGCATGCCGCGGCGCACGATCAAGTTCGTTTCGTGTCCGGCTAGGTGCTCGGAGCCGTGTCGCATGCGCGTGCGAATCCACTGCCAAACCGAGTCGCTGCGCGAAAATCCGATGCGGCGAAGGTCTTCACAGCGTTCGAAGGTGCGGCGCACGCCGCTCCAATCACGATCGGTCAATCGCGCCGGGACGAGCCGGCTGGAGGGCAGGGCATCGGCCCGAAGCGAGATTTCGCGCGACGGCAGCGTTCGGAAGCCCAACGCCGTGTAAAACTCAGGCCGGATGTCGGAGAAGAGATAAGCCAGATCGTACTTCTCCGCTCGCGCGCGGTCGAGCGCGAGCGCCAACATCACACTGGCGTAGCCGCGGCCGCGTAACCGGCTCGGCGTGAAGACCGCGCCGATGCCGATCGCGCGCTGCCGCCGCGGTCCGTCGTGCACGATTCGTTCGTATCGCTTGAAAGACGCCACGAGCATGCCGCCGTCGTAGAGGCCTACGGTGCGATAGTAACGGCGGCCGTACGGACTGCTCGCGATTTCCAGCGTCTGAGCGACGTACTCATCGAAGCTCCGGCGACCCGCCCACAGCTCGGCCGTGAGCGGCAAAACCTCTCGTGCGTAGAGGTCCGGCGGTATTTCGCGCAAGCGCATGCTAGCGCAGTTCTTCGAGAAACTCGGGAGCACTCACCCCGCGCGTCGGCGTGCCGGAAGCGGTGACCAGGACGCTCTTGCGCGCGCGACTCAAAGCGTAGTCGAAGGCGTGCCGCTCGCGTTCGTAGTAATGCTTCGCCGCCCTCGTGCGGACCATGTAGTAGCTGAACTTCGCCGTGCGCGAAGCGTGCGCGTCGCCGACGTTCTCTTTGGGGATCATGCCCAGCCGTGGACTGAAGAGGAACGCCTCAGGCGCGTACCAGAGCGGAAACGCGCCCGGCCGCACGTTGGCGACGATCGCGTGGTCGAACTCGCGCCCGCGCGCAGCGTCGATACTGAGCATCTGGACGAATCCCATCACCAGGTCGTCCGGTTCGCACGTCTCCAGGTCGCTCTCTACCCGGTGCTCGGCGTACTCGAGCACGTCCGCGATCGTCGCGCCTTCTTTTCGAGCTGCGAAGGCACTCAAGCGGTCAAGAAGACGGCGCAGTATCACTTGCTGCGCTCGAGCCCGCGCGCTATCCGGCTCACCTTCGCGCGCCAAACCCTCTCGCCACACGCTGCGCGCGAAGAGCTCGAAGGACCCGCTCTCCATCGTTTCCAGCCAGCCTTCGCGCAACCGGCGGAAGCGCTGGACGCGCGCCGCAGCATCGGGCTCGAGCGCGTCGTCGCGTTCTCCACGAATTACGTTCCACCCCAGCCGCAAATCGCGCTTGGGATTCCAACGACTCGTGCGCGTCGTCGGCGCCGGCTCCTCGTCGAACGTAAAAAGCGGCCGCTGCGGATCGGCTGGTTCACCGCAGAGCAGCGCCAGCGAAGCATCGGAGAGTCCGAACGCGGGGTTACCCAGCGTTCGTAATAGCCAGTCGTGCCGAAACGGATCGTATACGTTCCAGAGCAGCGCGAGAGCGTCGAGCGCGCGGCGATCGGCGAAGACGTTGAAATCACCGGCGACGACGACGGGAACGTCGTGCTCGATGAGCGCGCGTTCGTAGATCGTGACGTTCCGCACGGAGCGGAATAGGACCGCAATGTTTTCCGGCCGATAACCCTCGGCGAGCCAGCCGACGAGCCGTTGCGCGATCGACTCGGCCTCCTCACGTACGGTCGAGACGCGTTCGACTTCGCGTTGCGGCGCCCGATACGTTCGAGAGAGTTCGACGCTCGACTGCGCGCGCCGAAAGGTTGTCGCCGGATCGGTCATGTGGAGCGCCGAGATTGCTGCATCCCGATCGCCGCAGAGCGTAACCCCGGCGAGCCGGTCGCCGAAGATCAGGCTCAGAAGCTGGAGGTGCGCGTTGGTCAGCTCCTGGGCGTCATCGACGAACGCGTAGTGATGGCGTTCGCGTAATTCGGCCGCCAGAACGCCGTCGCGACGTAGGCGATCGGCGGCGGCGATGACGGCGTCACGGCCGGTGAATCGCCCGGTCGATTCTATTTGCTCGACGTAGCGCTCGTAGAGTCGCGCAAGAATCTTTGCGAGGTCGATCTCGCGGCGGTATTGACGCTGCAGTTCTCGCGGTGTTGCGTCGAGCGAGTCGTGATAGACTGTTTTCGTCGCAAACAGGAGCGCTGGATCGGCAAGGTTGGGAGGGTTGGCGTAAAATTCGGTCGCGCCCGTCAACGCGCTTGCAAGGAAGGTGCTCGGCGCTACGGCTGCGTCGCGCAGACGACGGATCAATCGAAATGCCGATTGGAGAAAGCGCTCGGGTGAACGCAGCCCGGGAACCTCGGGATCGAGCTGCTGCTGCGCGAACTCCTCCCATTCCAGCGAGAAGAGCGGTGCGGCTGATTCCGCGAAGATAAGTGAGGCATCGACGTCGTCGACGAGGCTTGCCGCAACGCCGTTTGCGTTGAGAAGTTCCACTGCATACGCATCGAGGTCGCGCGGCGAGCGCACGATCAGCGGCGCAGCCAGCGGTGCGAGCGCGCGCGCTCGCGCGCTGCGGTCGCGCAAAGCGGTGCTCTTGCCCGTCGCGGCTGCGCCGAGAATGGCGAAGCATCCGTCGTACGGTGCATCGACCGCGCGGCGCTGTTCGTCGGTTAATTCGAGGGCGATCAACTTCCGAAGCGCCGCGCCTCCGCCGGAGGCCGGGCTGCGCACGAGGTCGCGTAAGCACAGTACGTGCAGGCGACCGGGTTGCTGGTCGTCTCAAAATGCGGGATGCTTCCGGACGACAGCTGGTCGCTCAACTCGATCATCCGCGCGCGGGACTCTTCCAGCTCGTCGACTCCAATGCCGCCGCACGCATCGTCTTTTTTGCGCGAAGGGCCGGGGGCGCGCGGCGAAACCTCGAGCACGATCGGGCGTACGTCGAGCAACGCGTCCTTGAGCGGAATCAAAACCAGTCGCGTGACGCGATCACCGGCGGCGGTCCGGGCCCAGTAGTAAAAGGGAAGCTGAAAATCTTCAAAGCGACGAACGCGCCCGCAATACTCGTCCGCGCTCGTCGCGATGCTGCCCGTCTTATAGTCGACGACCCCAACGCCGCCCGAGCGCTCGTCGCGATCGAGCCGGTCGATGTATCCAACGAACGGTCGTCCGTCGAGATCTAGATTTGCCGCGACCTCGCGCCCGAGCACCTCGAACGGCGCCTCCCTGGCTTGCGCGAGAAGCCAATCGACATAGCGCTGCGAGGTGCGCTGGGCGCGACGCACGGCAAGCTCAAACTCGACCTGCGTTTCGAAACCGTTACGATTACGCTGGAAGGCCCAGGTGACGTAATCGCGCATGCGACTCCGCATCACGGCGCCATCGTTACTATTTGGCCGGGAAAACTCACCGTGAAAGTCCTCGAGCGCGAGATGGAAAGCGGTACCGTATGCCGACGCGGCGGAGCCGGGATCCTCAACCGCCGCGCACGCGTACCGGTAGAACCATTTGCGCGCGCACTCCGCGTACGTATTGAGTGCCGATGCGCTGAAGTGTTTCTCCCAGGCGGGTACGCCGCGTAACGGTTCCGCCGCCGGCGCCTCCGCTAGCTCGATCTCCTCCTTCGACTCGTCGTTTCGCTCCTCGCTGCGGACTCCGCCTCGCTGCGGACCGTGCTTCGCGGGGTCCCCGTTGAGTGCAAACGTCGTTGCGATGACTGCGCGTAAGCCTTCGCCCTCTGATGCAGAGGATCGAACTTTGCGCGAGCGAGCGGCGAAGAGCAGCACGCTATCGCGTTCGGGCGCCGGCAACGCCAAGCGACCGGCGTCGATTGCATCGAGAAGGTTGCCGGTGCGCGTCGCGAGCGTCGCATATGCGGCGCCGACGTCGTGCGGAACGCCGGAGCACGACGATCTGATCATTCGGAGCAGGAAAAGCTCGGAGCCGGATCGCCGCCACTCGACGGCGTCGTCAACGAAGGAGCGGAGTTGCGCGGGCGGCACGACCATCTGAAGTTACAGCTTCCACCAGGCGCCCCTGCAGGCAACGTATAACCGCCCTCCGATGCGGCGCATTATCGTTGGTATCAGCGGGGCAAGCGGGAGTCTCTACGGTTACATGGTTCTGCAAGCACTTCGTGCGATCGGCGGAATCGAGACGCACCTCGTGCTCACGGCGGCGGCGCGCCGCACCATCGAGCTCGAAACCGATATGACGGCGGAGGATTTTGAAGGGCTAGCCGACGTCGCTCATCGCGACGACGATTTGGCCGCGGCGATCTCGAGCGGATCGTTTTTGACCGACGGGATGCTGGTGATTCCCTGTTCGATGAAGAGTGCGAGCGGCATCGCCTATTCGATGAACGCGAACCTCCTCATTCGCGCGGCCGACGTCTGCTTGAAGGAGAAGCGCCGGTTGGTTCTCGTGGTTCGCGAAACGCCGCTGCATCTCGGGCACCTGCGCACGCTCGCTCAGCTTGCCGAGACGGGGGCGGTGATCCTGCCGCCGATCCCCGCGATGTACGCCAATCCGCAGAGCGTCGACGAGATTATCGCGCATACCGTCGGAAAAGCGCTCGATCAGTTCGGGATCGCCAACGAGCTCTTCAAGCGCTGGCGTTCGCCCTAGGCGTTGCTCAGTTCGGCGACGAGCCGCCGCGCGAGCGCAACGTCACTGGGCCGATCCACGTTAACTGCCGTTTCTGGATAGGGTGAGATCAGTGCGCGTACCGGCGCGCCAAGAATTTTCGCCGCACGCGCCTCGGCTTGGGCGATGCTCAGCCGGCCAACGGCAAAGCGCGCCAGCATATCCCATCCAAAAAGCGACGCGAGTTTGAACGGGTGCTTTCGCGCGGCCCCGAGCTGCTCGATGAAGCGTTCCAGCGTCGGCAGCGCGCGCGGTTTCATCGCGACGATTCCCCCGCCGCAATAGGTTCCCTCGCGCATCCGGGCCCAGGTGTGCGGAACCTCCGGAAAGCGTTGCAAGTGAACGCGCTTTTCCACGCAGCCGTAAACCACGTCCGCCTGCAGCGCGGCGACCCGAGCAATGAAATCGTCGACGGCGGCTCGCGTCAGTACCGGGAGATCCGAGGCGACGATGAGCACGTCGCCATCCGCGCGGAAGCCGGCAAGGCCGTTTCGCAAGCTTTCGGTAATGCGAACGCCGTCGGGGCGCAGCTCGTCGGCCGCCTCGAGATCGCGGCGCCCACGAACGGCGGGCGGCGCAACGACTACGATTCGCCCAACCGAGGGCGATTCACGCAAGGCAGCGAGGACGCGGGCGACCAGCGTGAGCTTGCCGATTTCGACGAACGCCTTATTCGGCGCGCCGGGCTGCAGCGCGGCGACATCGTCGTGGGGTCCGCCGGCGAGAACGACGGCGTCGATTGTCATCCAGGCTCTGTCGAAGGACGCCATTGTGGGGTGCGTGCAAAAGCGGTAACGAATGATTCGCAACCGCGGGGAAGATCGAGCCGCTCGCCGACGGCTTCAACGGTTTCGCGTTGGAGTGCGATGGTGAAGAGGCACGATCCCGAGCCCGCGAGCAGCACGTTTGTAGCACCGGCCGCCTCGAGTGCCGCTTTCGCGCCGGCGACGCTCGGCGTCTGTGAGACGATGAGCTCGTGAAAGTCGTTCTGCAGCAGCGACGTGACGCGGGAAAATTCCGCGCGCTGCAGCGCTTCAAGCATCGCGATCGAAACCGAACGGTTGCGGGGACGTTGCGGCCGTTCGGCGCGGTCGAGCTCTTCATACGCGGTCGACGTCGAGATCGCTGCTTGGGGTTTGACGATCAGCGCGTGCCAGTGAGGCAGCGCGCCCGCAGGCGTGACGCGTTCACCCGTCCCTTCGACCAATGCCGCGGTCTGTGCGAGAAAGAAGGGCACGTCGGATCCGAGAGCTCGAGCGATGCGAAGCCAGTCGCGGCGCGGCTGCGCGCCGAAGGTACCCGACATTGCGGCGAGCAGCACCGCGGCGGCGTCGCTTGAACCGCCTCCCAAGCCGGCTTGGATGGGGATCCGTTTGCGTAGCTCCAATCGAATGGGCGGAAGGTCGCCGAGGGCGCGCAATGCCGCCATCGCGAGATTGCGCTCGCCCGCGAGTTCGCTGCGGTCGCAGACAAACGAAAATTGCGCGCTCGGTTCGATTGTGAGTTCGTCGGCAAGCTCGAGCGGCACCATGACGCTTCGAACGCCATGATATCCGTCGCCGCGACGGCCCAGCACCTCGAGCGTCAGGTTGAGCTTCGCTGGAGCCCGCAGGGTGAGCATCCGCCCATCGGTTTGCCGTCGCACGAGAAGGCGCCTTTGCGCTCCGCGCCGCACTAGTGGCCTGTAACGCCGAGATGTGTAGTGCCGCGCCCCGCTTGCGGGATGAAGTGCAAGGAGCGATGAGCGACAAAAGCAGCGCTTTGCGAGCGAAGAGCGACGCAGCACTTCGCCCGCAAGCGGGCCGCCCTGCGGGCTATGAGCAGCACGGGCACGCCGGCGGCGTTGCTCGTCGGTCACAGAGCTACGCCTCTGCTCCCTCCTCGCGCGCCAATCGTGCCCGTGGTGCCCATAACGGCGCTACGCATCTCGGCGTTACAGGCCACTAGAGGCCAAGGGATGGGTCTGAGCTACGACGCGCAGCGAAACGAATTCTGCGCCTACGTTTTGCACGAATCGCAGACGCCGTATGGCCTGCTGCTCGGCAACTTAAAGACGTACGCGCAATCGACCGCAAAGGGCGGTGTGCGCGGTCTCTGGGATGCGGACACCGATCAGATCATTTTCGGAACGCACCATATTGCGTACCGGCTTTCGGACCGCACGTTTTTCCCCCATCAGATCGAACGCGAACTGACGTTTCTGCCGTACGCTCAGATATCCGAGCTTACGCTCGACCATCGCGTCCACGTCACCGAGGCCTTCTACGTTCCCCACGGTGCGGGGTTCGACCGCGCCGTTTCTTTCGTTATTGACGTGACGCTCTTTAACCCCGGTGCGGCGGAAGTAGAAGTCGCGCTCTTTCCATGGGCGATGCTGGTCGGCCAGCGATTCTATGGCGAGCCCGAGCATCAGGTGCGCGCGTGGAACGATGGGCGATTCATCTGCTCGAAAAACTTGGAGACCGGCGGCGAGCGATGGTGGGGCGGTTCTCGCAACCCGGTTGCGGTCGAGCTTTCACTGCGGGAGCAAGTGCTGCTCGAATCGATGCGCCGCGGAACGCTGGCGAAAGATCAAACGACCGAGCATCTCGGTGACGTAACGCCGCAGCAAGCCGAGCTTGTGAGCCGCCGGATTTTCGGCGCCTTCGAGTACCGGATAACGGTAGCCGCCGGGGCGCGCGAATCGCTGCGTTTGGCGGTCTGCTATCATAAAGATGGAACCGAGCGCAGCCGGCCCGTTCTCGAGGCGCTCTTGCGCGACCAGCGCGCGCTGCATCACACCCAAGGCTACTTTACCGAGCGGCTCGCCGACGCGCGGTTTCTGGTACCGTCGCCGGAGATCGCTCGCGGGGTGGCGTGGGCGAAATCGAACATGTTGCGCATCGTCAAGGATTATCCGCACGGCTGGGGCGCGACCAACTCGCCGCCGTCGGATATCTTGGTCTCTCGCGACACATCGTGGCTCGTCCACGGCTTCGACTACTTTTGGCCGGAGTTCAGCCGCAACGCCCTCGAGGTTTTCAACGCTGCGGTTGAGGACAGCGGGTTGATGGTCGAATACGTTCGCGGCGTCAGCGGCTATAAGACGGATTACGATCTTAACATCAACGACGACACGCCGCTCCATATCATTGCGATGCTGCACCACTACAACGCAACCCTTGACGATACATGGGTGCGCGAGCGAATAGCGCTGATCGTGAAACTCACCGATTACATGCTCACGCAGCGTGACGAGCACGGATTGATCAACAGCCGTGCAAAAGGCGTCGATCTCTACGGGATTTCATCTTGGCGCAACATCATCCCGTACTACACCCTCGATGGCGCGGTAACCGAGATTAACGCCGAGGCCGTCTACGCGCTTGAGGCAGCGGCGATGCTTTGCGCGGTCGTCGGAGACAACGATCATTGGGAGCGATACGGCGCCGAAGCGCAGCGGATGCGCGAAGCGATGATGGATTACCTCTTCAACGACGATACGGGCGCATTCGTTCTGAACTACGATCAGGAAGGCAACTATCAAGATAACTTCACGGCCGACGAAATCTTCCCGGTGCTGTTCGGCATTGCCGATCAGGAGCAACGACGCGCGATTTTGCAGCGTTTGCAGGAAGCGGACTTCGTGACGCCCGTCGGTCTGCGGACGATTTCGACTGCCGACGCCTGGTATTTTCCTTCGTATGGATTCGGGTTGCTCGGCGGCGTTTGGCCCGATCTGACGCTTTGGTGCAGCGTCGCGCTCGCGCGCAACGGCATGACGGACGAAGCGGTGCACTTTCTGAGCATCTCGTACGCGGCAATGGAAGGCGGAAGTCCGCGCAACACCGTGCCGGGCGAGTTCGCCGAGTGGTTTGATGGCGGGTCGTTGAGCAATCGCGGGATGTATCTATCCCCCTGGACCGGCGCGAAGTATTTATGGGCGGTCGCGGAAACGGTCGGCGGTCTCAACGGCTATCGCACGAGCGGGCGGCCGCACTTGGCGCCGCTACGACCCAAAGGATGGCACTGGGTCGCGGCTGCGCGCGTGCACTGGGGAGGGCGCCGTTGCACTTACGTCGTCGACTTGCGAAACGACACGATCTACGGCGATATGCCGGAACTCTCGGCGGAAGAGCCGTTCACATGCATCTACGCCGGACGCGACGTGAGCGACGAGGTAACCACGTCGCCGGTCGAGGTCGGTGCGATCGCATTCGAGGATGAAGCCGGCGCCGTGCGCATCTTCGTCGCCAATCAGCTCGATCGCCCGCGCAACGTCATGTTGGAGTTTCGCGGCCATACCGCTCGCGTCGATATGGCGGCAGGCGAACTTCGCGAAGTGCACCTTATCGGGAAGCCCAGCGATCGCCGAGCCCGCGCGGCCAAACTCGACGTCGTCCGGCCCCTGGTGCGGGTCTAGCAGCACAACGTGCAGCCCTCGACGCGCTTGCCGACGATGCTGCTGATTGCGGGCGCCGCCGTGCTCTTGATCGCCGTTGCGATCGGCGAACGGATGGGCAGCCGGGTGATCGGGCAAGCCACCGAGGAGAACCTTCAGGCGGTGGCGCCGGCAGTCTCGGCCCCGCCGGACAGCAGCCCGCAACCCTACGGGCCGGATTGGAAACGGACGCAGTCGCTTTCGGCGGGGGGCGATCCCCGCTTCCCCGATCCAAGGGTCCCGCCACAGCCGTTGCCGACGCTCCCACCGGCCCCCAAGCCCCAGCCGCGGCCACCCACGCCCGTACCGGTTCCGACGGCAACCTACAATCCCAACATTCCGATCTGGCGTCAGAAGCCGTTGCCCACGATGCCGCCGCAGGCAAACCCTCGGCAGTCAGGTTCACCGCTTCCGACAGGGGTGACCCCGGCCCCAGCGAGCCCCGCGCCGCCATAGCGGCGTACCCAATGTTCTCATTGGGACCGCCTGTTATGATAGAGACATGGAAAGCACCGGTACGATCACCGTCAAGCGCGGCCTCGCGCAAATGCTCAAAGGCGGCGTCATCATGGACGTCGTGACGCCCGAACACGCTGCCATCGCCCAAGAGGCGGGCGCGGTCGCGGTCATGGCGCTCGAGCGCATCCCTGCCGACATTCGCGCGGCGGGTGGGGTTGCCCGGATGAGCGCGATCGAGCTCATCCGCAGCATCATGGACGCCGTGACGATTCCCGTCATGGCGAAGGTGCGCATCGGCCATTTCGCCGAGGCGCAAGTGCTGCAGCAGCTCGGGGTCGACTACATCGACGAATCGGAAGTGCTGACGCCGGCCGACGATAAGTATCACGTCGATAAGCACGCCTTCACGACGCCGTTCGTTTGCGGTGCCCGCGACTTGGGCGAGGCCTTGCGCCGGCTTGCCGAAGGCGCGGCAATGATCCGCAGCAAGGGCGAGGCCGGAAGCGGAAACATCGTCGAGGCGGTGCGTCACATGCGCGCGATCGGCGATGCGGTTCGGGAGCTTAGCGTCGCGCCGAAAGAGGAGCTCGTTGCCCGCGCGCGCGACCTCGGCGCCCCGCTCGAACTCGTTTCGCAGGTTGCCGCGGATGGGAAGCTGCCGGTGGTGCTCTTCTGCGCGGGTGGCGTCGCGACGCCGGCCGATGCCGCGCTGATGATGCAGCTTGGCGCCGAAGGCATCTTTGTCGGCAGCGGGATCTTTAAATCAAACGACCCGAAGCGCTTTGCGCGCGCGATCGTGGACGCGACCACCCATTTCAACGAACCCAGCGTGGTGTTGGAAGCATGCCGGTCGCTCGGTGCCTCCGAGGCAATGTCGGGTCTCGACGTCCGCCGGCTCGACGAAAGCGAACTGCTCGCCCCGCGTGGAAACTAAACACGTCGGCGTCCTTGCGTTGCAAGGCGACGTCGTGGAACATTCGGCCGCGCTCGAGCGCGCCGGCGCGCGTGCGGTTTCGGTAAAGAGCCCTTCGGATCTCGCACGCGTCGATGCGCTCGTGATTCCGGGTGGCGAGTCTACGACCGTGATGAAGCTGCTCGAGCGCGTCGGGCTTGCCGGCGCGATCATCGAGCGAGTACGCCGCGGGATGCCGCTATGGGGCACGTGCATGGGCATGATCGTCGCGGCGCGCGAAATCGCCGAACTCGATCAGCCGACGCTTGGCCTGATCGATATTACCGTACGGCGTAACGCGTTTGGACGGCAGAACGACTCGGCTGAAGTCGATCTGCGAATCGAGGCGCTTGGCAGCCGGACTTTTCCGGCAATCTTCATCCGCGCGCCGTGGATCGAGCGGTCCGGACCGGGAGTCGAGTTGCTCGCCAAGCGCAACGGCCGTGGCGTGATGGTGCGCGAAGGCAACGTGCTCGCGACGTCCTTTCATCCCGAGCTCACCGGCGATCCGCGCGTGCACCAGTACTTCCTCGACATGGTTATGGAGGGGTCCCGCGCTGCGTAGTCAGCGCGGGGGCGCGCAGCGAAGATTTCGGCGCTGCGTTAGCAAGTGCCGAAAGCGTAGCGTAGCGCCAGGCGAGGCGCGCAGTGC